>JBOGWA010000133.1:0-7858 GCA_050693155.1 Actinomycetota bacterium
GAGGAGAACCAGCGGTTCCCCGGAGCCGCTCACCTCGTAGTACATGTGGACGCCGTTGACGTCCGCGTACTCGCCCATCGTTCCTTCCGAGACTAGGTCATCTGGTTGCGCGGCGCTTCCTCGCTGGGCGAACCGCGAGTGACTCGCTGGTGGGCTCCCCCATGGGCCGACGAGTATCGCCTAGGATGCGCTGCCGGCCCAACCTCGAACCCGAATGGCGCTCCTTTGCGAGCCCCGCGACCGGCGCGTAGGCTTTCGGCCGTGACCGTTTTCGGGATCGGGATTGGCGGCGACATGCGCACGATCGCCGATCTTGCGCGCACGGCCGAGGAGCTCGGCTACGAGAGCGTCTGGGTCGCCGAGACGTCGTGGACCCCGTTTGTCCAGGCGGCGCTTGCGTGTCACGTCACGAACACGATCACGGTTGGCACCGATATCGCGCTCGCCTTCCCGAGGAGCCCCACGATCACGGCGATGACGGCCCGGGATCTGGCCGAGCTCTCGAACGAGCGGTTCATTCTCGGCCTCGGCTCCCAAGTGAAGCGTGTGAACGAGTTCCGTTTCTCGGTACCGTTCGAACATCCGGCGCCGAAGATGGGTGAATACATCGAGGTCGTCCGGAAAGTGCTCGCGACCTTCGGCGGCGAGCCGATCGATCACCAGGGCCGCTTCTACACCGTCACCATGCCGCCGTTTCCCGGCGCCGGGGCAGTGGAGAAGCTGCCCATCTACCTCGCGGCGATGAACGAGAAGATGGCCGAGACGGCCGGACGCGTGGCCGACGGCGTCCTCATCCATCCAATGACCTCACCGAAGTACATCGCGGAGGTGGTTCGACCCGCTGTCGAGCGCGGGGCGACGGGCGCAGGTCGCGATCCGGCCGACGTGAGCATCTCGACCAGCGTAATCCTCCAGGTCAACGACGATGTCGAGGTGGCTCGGCGGCAGGCGGCCTACCAGATCGGGTTCTATGCCACGACGCGGACCTACAAGCGCGTCCTCGAGATCCACGGGTTCGGCGATCTGGTCGATCCCCTACGGGAGGCCCACGGCCGCAAGGATCTCGACGCGATGGCCGACATCGCGACGCCGATGGTCGATACGTATTCGATCACCGGCCCCGTGGCTGAGTGCAAGGAGCAGCTCGCGTCATTCGACGGGGTGGTCGACCGGATCATCCTCGGGGGTTCTTGGATCGGCCCGGACCGATCGGGGATCGTGGAGAACTATCTCCGGATCATGCAGAACTTCGGGCAACCCGCGTAGCGCTCGACGCTACTTTTTGCGGCCCCGGGGGGTCCGTGCCGCCTGGCGCTTGACCGTGGCCTTCCGGCGCCGCGCCCCGTTCCCCGACGCGTCGACGCGCTCGAACTTCGGGATGGGCTTCGTGCCCGACACGTACGCTTCGAGGTCTGCGCCGTCGATGGTTTCCCTCTCCATGAGCAACCGGGCGAGCTGATCGAGGAGCCGCCGGCGCTCGGTGAGGATCTTCGTCGCGCGACCCCGAGCTTCGTTCACGAGCCGTGCAACCTCCTCGTCCACGACCTGCTCGGTCGCATCGGCCATCTGTGGGGCCTCGCCGGGGAAGAGAAGCCGCCCGGCGCGGCTTCGAAAGCCGTCCTGCCCGTAGGAAAGCGGTCCCAGCTTGTCGCTCATGCCGAACTCGACAACCATCGCTCGCGCGATTTCCGTCGAGACCTGGAGGTCGTTGGAGGCCCCGGAGCTCACCTCGCCGAAGGCGAGCTCTTCGGCAGTGCGGCCACCCAGGCCGATTGCGAGCCGATCCTTGAGGTAGGACTCGGTCAGGTAGTGGCGGTCTTCCAACGGCCGCTGGATCGTGACGCCGCCGGTTGGACCGCGGGGGATGATCGTCACCCGATGAACGGGGTCGGCGTTCGGGACCGCGAGCGCAACGAGCGCGTGACCCATCTCGTGGAAGGCCGCAAGCTCGCGCTCCTTGTCGCTCATGACGCGACTCTTGCGCTCGAGGCCGATCGTCACGCGGTCGATCGCTTCCTCCAGTTCGGCCATGCCGACCGCGTTCTTCTCCCGCCGCGCCGCCAGCAAGGCGGCTTCGTTGATGATGTTCGCGAGATCCGCGCCCGTGAGCATCGGTGTGCGGGCGGCGAGGAGATTCAGGTCGACGTCCTTCGCGAGCGCAACCCCGCGGGCGTGGACTCCGAGGATGGCTTCCCTGCCTCTGAGGTCGGGGAGGTCCACCATGACTTGCCGGTCGAAGCGGCCCGGCCGGAGCAGGGCTGGATCGAGGACATCGGGCCGGTTCGTTGCCGCCATGATGATGACGCCCTTGCTCGTGTCGAACCCGTCCATCTCCGAAAGCAACTGGGTAAGCGTTTGCTCGCGCTCGTCGTGGGATCCGATTCCTGCTCCAAGGGACCCAACGCGACTCTTGCCGATCGTGTCGATCTCGTCGATGAAGATGAGGACCGGGGCCTTTTCCTTCGCCTGCTGAAAGAGTTCCCGGACCCGCGCGGCGCCGAGGCCGACGAACATCTCAACGAACTCGGACCCGGACATGTAGAAGAAGGGCACCCCCGCCTCGCCGGCCACCGCTCGCGCGAGGAGCGTCTTCCCGCACCCCGGCGGGCCCATGAGGAGCACGCCTTTCGGGATCCGCCCGCCCAGCCGCTGGTACTTCTTCGGGTTGCTGAGGAACTCGACGATCTCCTTGAGCTCCTCGACCGCTTCGTCGACGCCGGCCACGTCTGTGAACGTCGTCTTGAGATCCTTGCGATCAAAGATCTTCACCCCTCGCTTGCCGAGGTTGAGCGCGCCGGCGGCCCCACCTCCCGCCATCCGGCGGAACAGGAAGGTCCAGATCAGGACGAGGAACAGGATCGGGAGGATCCAGGAAAAGAGGAAGCTCGTGATGGCGCTCGGTTGCTGGCCGGTGAACTCGATGTTGCGGTTCCGAAGGAGTTCGAGGAGCTCCTGGTCGTCGAAGCCGGGGGGCCGGATCGCGGCGAACTCGACCCGCTGGCCGTCATCGTCGATGAACGCGCCGTCGACGGTTCCCTCCGAGATCGCGACCCGCTGGACCGAACCGTCCTCGACGCGAGCCAGGAACTCCGAGTAGGGAATCTGGCGTGCTCCGGTCGTGAGCAGTGACTGGATGAAGAACAGCGCGACGAGCCCGATCAGCAGGTAGCCGATCGAGAACCGCCACCGTTTGGGTCCGTTTCGGCCCCCGCCGAAGTCAAAGCCCGGCCATCGGCTCCGTCGCTCGTCGTCTGGCACGGAACGAAGATACTCCCTCCTGTCAGTTGGGGGCGGCCGCTATCCTCTTGACCGATGGCTGAGAAACGCTCTGCTGAGGACCCCGCCAATCTCGCGGTGGCCGAAGAGCTGTCTTCCGAGCAGAAGGCGCGCTTGGAGAAACGGTTCGAGCAGGAAGTCGTCCCCCTCATGGGCGATCTGTACGCGGCCGCCCTGCGCTACACGCGGAATCGGGCGGATGCCGAGGATCTCCTTCAGGAGACCTACCTTCGTGCGTACCGGGGGTTCGCCGGATTCGAGGAGGGGACGAATCTCCGCGCCTGGCTCTACCGGATTCTCACCAACACGTTCATCAACATCTACCGAAAGAAGCAGCGAGAGCCGCAGATGGTCTCCGACGAAGAGGTGGAGGACTGGTTTCTCTACGATCGGCTCGTCGGAGAGGGCGCCGAGCCTTCCGCCGAGCGGGAAGTCCTCGAAGCCATGCCCGACGAGGACGTGCAGGAAGCGCTGGCATCCCTTCCGGAGCAGTTCCGCATCGCCGTGCTGCTCGCGGACGTCGAGGGCTTCTCCTACAAGGAGATCGCCGAAATCGCCGGAGTTCCGATCGGCACGGTGATGTCGCGGCTGCACCGAGGAAGAAGAGCGCTCGAGAAACGGTTGTGGAATGTGGTGAAGGAGCGTGGCCTTGTCCGGGATTGATTGCGAGCGCGCGCTGCGCGCACTGGAGCGGTACCTGGACGGAGAGGCGCCGGCCACAGAGGCTGCCCTAGTCGCGGAACATCTTGCGGATTGCGTCCCCTGTGCGGGCCGTCAGGACTTCCTGCAAAACCTTCGGCGGGTCATCCGCGAGAAGTGCGGGACAGCGGACCTGCCGCCTGAGCTCGAATCGCGGATCCGCGGCGTCCTTTTCGACTTCGACGCGAGCCTCTAAATCCGTTCGCCCGCCTGCGGCGAATACCTGATGGAGCGGGAGCTATCCCGCGAGAACGATGAAGGGAACCCGGCCGGGCAAATTGCCCCGCACATCGCGCACCTGGAGAGGGGATCGTGTCTGCGGGTATCCCGGCTGCCGGACCCGCCTCTCCATCTACAACCAGAACCCCTGTTGCTGGCAGCACACGGAAATCGCCTTTCCGAACCACCGTGGACGCCGTCTGAGCGGGGATCCCGCACGAATCTGACGGCCTTCGGTCTTTTCGGCCAATTCTCCGTATACTGGCGAATGACCGGATTCGAGGATTTCCGCTACCACCACGGACAGCGCCCGGCTGAAGCGCCCGGCTGAGAGGAGGAAGACCCGTGGCTGACGACAGGGGCCCCGAGTACCTCAAGACGGCCGAGGTCGCCGAGGTCCTCCACGTCTCACCCAAAACCGTAACGCGCTGGGCCAAGGACGGGAAACTCCCGCACTCCCGGACCCTGGGCGGCCACCGGCGGTTTCCCGCCGACGCCATCCGGAAGCTCGCGGACGAGCTCGTCCAGGTCGACGAGGGTTAGCGACCGTTTCACGCTCGACTCAACCGAGCGCCTCCGGTACCTTCGCCTAGGCCGTGTTCGACAGCGTTCTCGTCGCCAACCGAGGGGAGATCGCCTGCCGCGCCATCAGGACGCTCAGGGATCTCGGGATCCGCGCCGTCACCGTCCACTCGGATGCCGACGCGAGCGCGAAGCACGTCAGGGAAGCGGATGAGGCGATCCGGATCGGCGGTCCGCCCACGGCTTCCTATCTGAACGTCGCGGCGGTTATCGATGCAGCGAGGACGTCGGGCGCGCAGGCGGTTCACCCCGGGTACGGATTTCTCTCGGAGAATCCCTCGTTTGCTCGTGAAGTTGAGGCTGCGGGGCTTGTGTGGATCGGTCCCCCGGCGGAGGTTCTCGAGCTCGCGGGCCACAAGCTTGCCGCTCGTGAAGCGTTCCAGCAGAGCGGGTTTCCCGTGCTCGCCGGAGGTGGCCCGTTCGCAACCGCTGAGGGCGCGGTGAGCGCCGCCACCACGATCGGTTACCCCGTAATGGTCAAGGCCGTCATGGGAGGGGGCGGTATCGGTATGAGCGTCGCGGAAGACGAGTCGGCGCTTCGCGCGGCGGTCGAGACGGCATCGGCACGCGGTGAACGGTTCTTCGGGGACGCCTCCGTCTACCTCGAGCGCTACCTCCCCAACGCGCGCCACGTCGAGATCCAGGTGCTGTTCGATGGGGCCGGGTCCGGAGTCCACCTCTACGAGCGTGAGTGTTCCGTGCAGCGACGGCACCAGAAAGTGATCGAGGAGACCCCTTCCCCGGCGGTGGACGCTGCCTTGCGGACCGAGATGACCGAGGCGGCCCTGCGCGCCATGAAGACGATCGGATACGTGGGCGCCGGAACCGTGGAGTGTCTCTTGAATCGGGAGGGTGATTTCTTCTTCCTCGAGGTGAACGCCCGGATCCAGGTTGAGCACCCCGTGACGGAATTGGTCACCGGTGTCGACCTGATCGCCGAGCAGCTAAGGATCGCGGCCGGCGACCGGATCTCGCTCGACGGCACCCCGCCCAGGAACGGCCACGCCATCGAGTGCCGGGTTTACGCAGAGGATCCGATGACGTTTCTGCCGTCGCCGGGAAAGATCGATCACCTTAGTCTCGGGGAATCGGCGCGCGTAAACAACAATCGTTACGACTTCGGCTACGACGAAGGTGACGAGGTTCCCATGTTCTATGACCCGCTCATCGGCAAGGTGGCCGTGCACGGGGGAGCGCGGCAGTCGTCGGTCGCAATGATGCGTGCGGCACTCCAGGACCTGCGGCTCACTGGTGTGAAAACGAATCTTCCTGCCCTCGAGTCCGTGCTCGAGGATGAGGGTTTCGCATCGGGTGACTACGACACCGGAATCCTCGAGCGATGACGGCTGTTCGGTACGAGACGCGTGGACCGGCGGCGTGGCTGACAATCGATCGAGAGGACCGGCGCAACGCGATCTCGCCAGAGGTCATCCGGGAGCTCCTGGACGGGCTTGCTCGGGCAGCGAAGGACGACCCGGTACGCGCGGTCGTCCTGACCGGGGCCGGGGAGAAGGCGTTCTGTGCGGGAGGGGACATCGGCGGGTTCGCGGAGGCGGAAGCCGAATCCGCTCCTGCCGCGATCGCAAGGCTCCTGGATGCGCTCTGGCATCACCCGAAGCCCGTGATCGCGCGCGTGAACGGCCACGCGCTCGGCGGTGGCTTCGGGCTCATGCTCGCGTGCGACCTCGTGGTCGCAGCAGACGACGTCGAGGTCGGAACTCCAGAGATCAACATCGGCCTCTGGCCGCACGTGATCACGGTCGTGATCCAGAGAACGGTCCCACGGAAGGTCGCGATCGAGATGATGCTCACCGGAAGACGGGTGTCCGCGAATGAGGCGGCAGGTTGGGGCATCGTCAATCGGGTCGTTCCGCGCGGTGAGCTCGACTCCGCTGTCGAACAACTGATCGATGAGCTTGCGGGGAAGAGCCCTGCGATCCTCAAGCTGGGGAAGCGGTCATTCGTCGGCGCCGAGGACCTCGATTTCGGGCGAGCGATCCAGCATCTGAAAGAAACGCTCGCAGAGAATCTCGAAGCCGAGGACCTCGTCGAGGGAGTCTCGGCGTTCCTCCAGAAGCGCAAACCCGACTGGAAGGGTCGCTAGATCTCACCTTGCGCCTGTTTCCCCAGGGGAGTAATCCTCCTGTCGGATTCCCTGATAGGAGGGCGGCTAGATGATCCGACGTCCCGAGGTTCGCGTGGCCGCGTTCGCGGCAATCCTCATGGCGCTCCCCGCTTGCGGAGGTGATGACGTGCCAACGGTCCCTGAGCCGGGCGCGTCGCCACCCGCAGCTTCGGGCGCGCTCACGAGTTCGGGGGTCGAGTCGTGCCTGGCCGATGCGGGAGTCGAGCTCGCTACTGGAGAGACGCCGACGATCGAGGGCGAGCTGGGGATCGGGATCGAGCCTGGATCCGGCCCGCTTTTGCCCGGCGACCTAAATGCGGCCGTGTTCGTCTACGCATCCGAAGAAGCCGCGACGAGCGCCCAGACGGCGCTGCAGGGTGCGGCTTTCAATCAGCTGGTCGTGTCGGCGAATGCCCTCATTGTCTACGCGGCTCCTGTCAGCGAGGAGACCACGGTGGCGATCGAGGCCTGCACCTCAACCGGATAGGGAACCTATTGGCGGTTGAGGGAGGCGGGGGCGGAGCGGTCATAGGGATCGTCATCGGATTGGGGCTGCTCAGCTTTGTGTGGGCATTCATCTCCGCCAAAATCTGGCAAAACAAGGGTGGTTCCTTCGGCGTCGGATTCGCCCTCGGCTTCTTCCTAGGTGCCATTGGGCTCATCATCGCGGCTCTTGCGAGCCCTTCGGGAGGGCGTTCCGCGGGTCAGACGACCCCAGACGTCGCATTCCCGCCGGAGGCCACTCGGGGGCACCCTCCGATCGCCGCGCCGACTTCGGCCGCTGGCGTGCCCGTGGGTCCGTCGTCACTCTCGAACCCCGAACGAGCGCAACTCGTCGCCGCCATGGTTGCACGCTGGGGGCCGGCTCCAGCCGGAAATTGTGACATTTGCAACGATCCCATCCAGCCGACTGGGAGTCATAGGGTGCCCGCCGTTGAGTTTCAGAGCGTGGTAATC
>JBOGWA010000134.1:0-5202 GCA_050693155.1 Actinomycetota bacterium
CCGACAAGGCGGCGCCCGCGATGCTCGCGTCAGTCTCCCCGCCCGGGCCGGAGCACATCTGGACGTGCGTGTCGTCGTGCGCGTTCGCCTACGGGTCGGGTGGCTCGATCGTTGACCTCTCCGACCCGGCCGTGCCGGAGTTCGTGGGGGACTGGCAGGAGGGAGCTCCCGCGCGCGGCGTGCACTCCATCGCCGAGGTCGCTCCGGGGCTCGTGTTCACCGGCTCGCTCCCTCAGTACCTGCTCGACGTGGGCGACCCGCTCGCCCCGGTCGTCCTCGCGGAGGGGGAGCCGCCTACGACCGAGGCCGACGCGCCGTTCGTCGTCATCGGCCCGGCGCCGGAGTCGCTGGTGAGCTACGTGGAGTGGGCGCGCGCGCCGAAGGAGCGGATCGCGCTCACGACGCTCGAGACGCCATTCTCCGGGCCGTGCAACGAGCGCTCCGGCGCGCTGGTCGCCTATGACACGCGCGGGTACAAGAAGTCGGGCGAGCTCCGGGTCGCGGACGAGTTCCGGATCACCGCAAACGGCACGCCCGCCGACGGTCTCGCGCCGGCGAACGCCATCGGATGCTCGCCCCTCGGCCTGGACGCGCATCCGGGGTTCGCCAAGACGCGGCTCGTCGCGGTCGGGTGGGCCGAGCACGGCCTCCGGTTGTTCCGCGTCGACAAGGAGGGAGCGATCGAAGAGGCCGGCGGGTTTATCGGCCACGCCGCCGAGGTCTTCACCGCCGTCTGGGCGGACGAGGAGACCCTCTACGTCATCGACACGACCCGCGGCCTCGACATCCTCTCGGTCGACCCGACCGCCTACCCGCGTCTGATCTTGTCAGTGGCGACTCATAGCATCAGGACGTGAATCTCACGTACGTCGAGTTCCTGTACGAAGTCGTCCGCCGTGAGCGAGAGAGTCAGCTTCGGCACTTCGAAGGGGTCGATTCCAAAGCCGGTATCGTCCTGGGATTTGCAGGGGTGCTCATCCTGCTCGGAGATTCCTCGTCCGGACTGGCGATCGCGGGTCGAATTCTTGGGATAGCGACGGCGCTCTTGGCTCTTTGGGCGTTCACGCCACGTAACTATCCTGTGCTCGATCTACAGAGGCTACGCGAGAAGTACGCACTATCAGAAGAGGTGCTGCTTGCGGTCGACTCGCTGCTAGGATGAATCCAAGCCATGGGCGATAAGGATCCTAAGGAGCCGCAAGTTCCCCCACCCGACGAGCGGGACGAAGGGCTGCCACCCTTCGAGCCTGATGAAGAACTGATCACCTATCTCGAGAAGGGTCAGGGCTCTCAAAAAGGCAAGTAGCCCACGGGTCTTTTGGACTCGATCGGGCTGAGCTCACTATCCTCCTGCCACGTAACGCCTGCCTTGTCAGACCCCTCCCGTAGGCTCTTCCGCGTGACGAAGAAGTCGAAAGCGCGCGTGCGAGCCTGCCCACGGTGCGGCTCAGAGGACCAGGTCCGGATCGTCTACGGCTTTCCGACCGGCGAGACGGTCGAAGCGTTCAAGCGAGACGAGATCGAGCTCGGAGGATGCCTAACCGGCAGTCCTGCGCGGTGGCACTGTCGAGCCTGCGGCCACGACTGGCCCAAGAGCGGCCCCTGGGGAATCATATGATAAATCATATGGTAAGCTCGAGAGGCGATGGCCAGGAAGCAGGTACTCGTTCAGCTCGATGACGAGCTGGTGACAGCGCTCGATCGGGAAGCCGAAGCTCTCGGCGTGAGTCGGAGCGAGCTCCTCCGCCGGGCGGCCGGCGCGCTGATCGAGGCGGCAGAGACCGTTCGAAAGGACCGGGACCTTGTGGACGCCTACAGGCGGATTCCGCAGGATCCCGTAGAGACCGAAGTCTTCTGGCGTCTCGCTCAAGAGACCTGGCCGGAGTGGTGAAGCGGGGAGAGATCTACTGGGCCATGCTTGATCCGCCCGAAGGGCGGCGGCCGACGCTGATCTTGACCCGGAGTGTGGCCATCCCGGTGCTCAACCGGGTTGTCGCCGCTCCTATTACTCGCACCGTCCGCGGGATCGCGACCGAGGTGTCTGTTGGTCCCGAGGAAGGGCTCCCAGAGTCGTCCGTAGCGAATTGCGACAACCTGCTAACGGTACCGAAGGACGTGCTCGACGCCGAGCCAGTTGGGAGGCTCGGTCCCGCCGGGGTCAGGGCCCTCGACAAGGCCCTCAGGCACGCGCTCGATATCCGGTACTAGGCAGTCCGAGAGCCGCCGGCGATTCGCCACGGGGCTTTAGAATCCGGCGATCCACGTGTTCGAGGTCGAGGACCGAGCAAGGTCCGCCGGTCGTTCGAGGACACCCCCTACGACAACTGGTGGCGCGCCTAACGGCGCCCAATCGGCGGCCTATTCAAGGTAGTCGCGGAGCTTCTGGGCCCGGGAGGGGTGGCGGAGCTTGGAGAGCGCGCGCCCCTCGATCTGACGGATCCGCTCGCGGGTCACCCCGAACTCCAGGCCGACCTCCTCCAGGGTTCGGCAGTGCCCGTCGGCGAGCCCGAACCGAAGCGCGATGATTCGCCTCTCCCGGTAGGTGAGGGAGTCGAGGACCGATCCGATCTGTTCCTGGAGCAGGAGGAACGTCGCCGCGTCGAGGGGGACGATCGCGTCGTCGTCCTCGATGATCTCCCCGAGGCTCCGGTCCCCCTCCTCCCCGAGTGGGGTCTCGAGGGAGAGGGCGTCCCGGGTCACCTTCTGGACCGTCCGCACCTTGTCCGCCTCGATCCCCAGGCGTCGGCCGATCTCCTCGGGGGCGGCGTCCCGGCGGAGCTCCTGCTCGAGCTCCCGCTCGGCCCGCGCCACCTTGTGAACGTTCTCGTGGATGTGCACGGGGATCCGGATGACCCGGCCCTGGTCGGCCATGGCCCGCGTGACGGCCTGGCGGATCCACCAGGTGGCGTAGGTGGAGAACTTGTATCCCTTCGTGTAGTCGAACTTCTCGACCGCGCGCATGAGGCCGAGGTTCCCCTCCTGGGTGAGGTCGAGGAGCGTCATCGCTCCGAAGGCGTAGCGCTTCGCGATCGAGACCACGAGACGGAGGTTCGCCTCGATCAGCCGCCCCTTGGCCGCTTCCGCGTCCTCGGTGACGCGGCGGAGGAACGCGATCGCGTCGGGCTGGGTCCGGGGCCAGAACGCCCGGCCGATCTTCTCCCGGCCGATCCCCTCGTGGCGAAGCCCGTTCTTCGGGTCGAGCTGGCGCTCGCGGACGGCGACGACGGCCTTAACGACCTTCCGGAACGCCGGGCGGTCGATCGTTCCGGTGATCGCCGTTTGCTCGAGCACGCCGCCGGCGAGCCCGCCGCCCTCGATCCTCATGGCCAGGTCGACCTCCTCGGCGGCGGTCAGGAGGTCGATCCTCGCGATCTCCCTGAGGTAGGAGCGGAGCGAGTCGGGGCTCGGCGCGGATTCGGTCGTCTGCTCGGCCCTGGGTGCGGCTGTTCGGGCCGAACCGACGGACGTGGGAGTCTTCAAGAGGTGGCTCAGTGTTTCACACTTTGGGCTCTGGGGCCCAGGAACAAGAGTCCCGCCGCTTCTGCGGCGGGCTCTTGCTTGACGCCTAGAGAAACCCTAGGCGACGGGTCGGACGTTCGCGGCCTGAGGGCCCTTCGGGCCGTCAGTCACGTCGAACTCAACCGTCTGGTTCTCCTCCAGCGTTTTGAATCCGGCGCCTTCGATCGCGCTGAAATGCACGAACACGTCGTCACCGTCCTCACGGGAGATGAACCCATACCCCTTGTCGGGGTTGAACCACTTCACGGTTCCGGTTGTCACAAGCAATCCCCTCCTTCCTTGGCCTGTCTGGGCTCTTGCTGCAAACCCAGCCGCCTCCGGCTGACTTGCCGGTTGAGGGAACTGCTCGAGAGACCTGCTGGAATGCGACCTACGCGTGCTGAACCCTCTAGGCAGGCATTTTACCAGTTCCGGGGCCTGCCTGGGGAATTCGCCAATCGGGCCTGGTCCGACCGGGCTAGACGGTCGCTTGTTCGCGGTCCGGTCTGGCCGCGCGGTGGAAGTGGGGGCCGGCGTGCTCGTGGCAGCGGGTCACGTCCCAGTCCCCGTTCGCGTCGAGAACCTTCCGGAGGATCCGGCGGAGGTTCCCGACGTCGTGATCGGTCAGGTGCCGACCCCAGATCTCCTCTACGGCGAGCGCGAAGGTCGGCATCGATCGCCGGAGGATCCTCGTGCCGGCGTCGGTGAGGATGGCATAGGTAACCCGGCGATCCGTCCTCGATACCTCTCGGGTGACGAACCCCTGCTCGACGAGCCGGTCGACGATCCGGGTGATGCCGCTCTTGCTGTTCAGAAGGAGGGTAGCGAGCTCGGTCATCTGGAGCTTCGGTCCGTGTTGATGGAGGCGGACGAGCACCTCGTTCTCCGCGAGTGATAGCCCGGAGATCGCCTCGATCCGGTCCTCGATCTCGTCGGCGAGGCATCGGTGCGTCTGGAAGAGGTTCTGCAGGGCCCAGATCCGCTCGACGAGCTCGGGGTGTTTCTTCGCGATCTTCTGGTGCACGGATTGATTGTAGCGTAAACGGTTGACAAATCAACTATTTCCCCCGTATAGTTGCGCGATCGACTTTTCCCGAGCGGAGGTGGTCATGCCAACGAGGGCGAAAGCGAGTGCCGCAGGCAGGCGCACGAAGCCGGGCGCAGCGCGTTCGGTCCGGGCCAAGGGGGGAGCCAGGGGCCGAAGGAACAGCATCGAGGCCGAGGGCCTCGTCCGGGTCTTCAAGGGCGACATCCGTGCGGTCGACGGAATCGACCTGCGGGTCGAGCCCGGTCAGATCTATGGCTTCCTCGGTCCGAACGGCGCGGGGAAGTCGACCACCGTTCACATGCTGACGACGCTTCTTCCCCCGACCGAGGGGCGCGCGTCGGTGGCCGGCTTCGACGTTCTGCGGCAGGCGGACAAGGTGCGGGCGGTCACGGGCGCAGCGCTCCAGGAGGTCGCTCTCGACGCGCACCTCACCGGCCGCGAGCACATGCGGCTGCAAGCCGCGCTGCACGGGATCCCGCGCGCCGAATGGGACCGGCGGGGTCAGGAGCTGCTCGACCGGATCGGTCTTGCCGACGCCGCCGACCGGAAGGTCGGAGGCTACTCGGGCGGGATGAAGCGCCGGCTCGACCTGGCGCTCGCGCTCGTGCACAACCCGGAGGTTCTCTTCCTCGACGAGCCGACGACCGGGCTCGACC
>JBOGWA010000135.1:0-6784 GCA_050693155.1 Actinomycetota bacterium
GGATAGGAGAGGGCGTAGATCAGGACCCGCCCATTCTCGATGTCGGGCATCATCGTCTGCGTGTGCGCGCCGCAATCCGTTGCGACGGCCGCCAATTGTTCGGGCTTCGCCGGGTTCTCGATCGAAACCACTCGAATCCCTTCCCACGACTCGGTGCCGACCGCTCCGCAGTCGGACGTCTGCTGCGGCGAGTCCACACCAACGAACACGAGGTCTTCCCAGATCGAAACATCGGACTGGGAGCCCGCGCATGGGAACTGGCCTATGAGCGTCGGCTCGGTCGGATCGGAGATGTCCAGAAGTCGGAACCCTCCGGGGCTCCCGGTGTTGGCGAAGACGCCGATGTTGCCCCAGAACGAGATGTCGCTGCCGTTCTGGTTTAGTGCGCGACGAGGCTCATGTTCTCCGAATGAAGGTCGGCGTCATGCGTCGCGCGAGCCGGCGCGACGAGCGCACCGGTCACGAGGCCAGACGCAAGAAGACTGCGTGATATGAGCTTGTTCACTCCTCTACCCCTCTCCCTTGAGGAGACTGCCCCGCGAGCAGCCTATCGCTCGATGCGGAACTTGATGCGAACCTGCGTGTGGTACTCCTTGATGTCGCTGTTCTCCACCACAGCCGATGTATTCAGGATGTCCATACCCTCGATCCCACGAAGGGTCTTGCCGGCCTCTTTCAGGGCCTGCGCGGCCGCGTCGCGCCACGACTCGGTCGAGACCCCAACGAGGTCGATGGTCTTGATGACGGCCATTCATTCCCCTTTCTGAGTACGCCCAGGGAGCGCTTCCGACCTGCGGGCGCTCGGCGGATTGTACGAATCCGGCCGGGAATGTCACAAACCTCACGTTGCCCGCTCGTAAACCTCGATCATCCTCCGATAGTTCTCCGAGATCTTCGCAGCGGCCCCGTCCCGATCGAGCCCGCCGTCCACAAATCCCTTGACGGCGTCCCACCAGATCGTGCGGCCGATCGCGAACCCGCTGTAACCCTTCACGCTCGCCCCCTGGCGAAGCCAGTGCTCGACGGCGGCGTCGTCGGCGCCTCGGCCGAGCACGACGCACACCACGCCGTCGCGGCCGCCCTCGCGCGCCTTCTCGGCGACTCGCTCGCAGTCCTCCCGCGCTTCGAGACCCTCGATCTTCCAGATGTCGGGATCGACGCCGGCGGCGTGCAACTCGTCGATGACGCGGAGCATCAGGCCGGGCCGGACCTCCTTGTCGTAGCGATCCTCGTCGCCACCAACGGCCTCGAGCTGTGCCTCCTCCGCCGGGACGAGCAGCTCGAAGAGGAACTTCCGGTCCCGCTCGTGGAGCCAATCGCCGAGCATCGCCAGCCGCTTCGATTGTCGTTCGTTCATGCCCTGATCGCCGTCGGGGTTGTAGCGGACGAGGACCTTCGTAAGGGTCGGGTCGAGGTCCTCGATGTGGGTCCCGAAGTCGTCGCCATGGTCGAAATCGAACTCGTCCTGCCCGCTCTTTTCGACCGGCATCGCGAAGATCAGGCCTTCGGCATTCGCCTTCCGCGCAAGGTCGCCACCGAACTGCTCGTCGACGAGAATGCCTGCCGACTCCCTCGGAGCGCCGTCTTGCAGCGCCTGAAGGAACCCCTCGAAGATGACGCTCTTCGCGTCGACGATCCTCGCCGATTCCTCCTCGCTCGGGGCGCCCGAGATTCCGAGCATCTTCTTCTGGAACGACCCCCGGTGATCGAAGGCCAGGATGTAGAGGTTCCCCTCATACCCAAGCTCCATTGCTCAACCTCCTCTTGTCCGCTCCCGCGCGATCGTGAGTCGACGCTCCTCGTCCTGCGCGACCATTCGAAGCAGCCCCGCAACCAGAAGGAGCATCAGGATCGTGGCCGCGCCCGCGACGACGCCGACGCGGATGGCAAGCGTCTGCGTGAGCGCCTGGCACTCGCCGGCCGGATCCGTCTGGCACGCAAGCGCGCCCGTTCCTGCCGCCGCGACCGAGACGACGATCCCGGCCAGCAGGCCCGCGGCGAGGACGACGGCCGCAAGACGGCCTCTCGATCGGGATTGCTCTCTCATCGCTACTCGACGAAGGGGTTCACCGGCGTGAGCAGCTCCACCCGCACCGGGGCCGCTTTCTCCTTAAAGGCCTCGCCGTCCGCCTCGGCCCCGACACCCGGGAAGAAGCCGCCGTAGTGCATTGGGATCGCCACTTCCGGGGCAATCGATTTCGCGAGTCTCGCGGCCTCGTCGACGTTCATGGTGTAGGTGCCGCCGATCGGCAGGAGCGCGACCTGCGCCTTCACGGCTTCGAGCTCGGGCACGTGGTCGGTGTCTCCGGCGTGGTAATAGGTTGCGTCGCCGAGTGTCAGCACGTAGCCGACCCAACCGTTCGCCTTGGGATGGTGGCCCAGCCGACCTTCAACGTTGTTGTAGGCGTGGACGGCCTGCCCACTGACGCCGCCGACGTCGATGCTGTCGCCCGGTCGCACCGCGGTCACCTTGCCCGAGAGGTCGTTCGCGATGTCTCGTGGGGCCACGAAACGCGTTCCGTCGGCACGGATCTTCGCCAGGTCCTCGAACGAGAAGTGGTCGGAGTGCGCGTGGGTGATGAAGACGACGTCTGCGGTCGGGGCCTCGTCGGGTACACCCCAGGGATCGATGTAGATCGTCGGCCCATCGCCGTCCCACCGGTAGGCCGACTGTTGGAACCAGGTGAGGTGCTTGTGGGGCATCCCGGTAAGCGTACCCGGCCCGCCCGCGAGCCCGCTACGGGGAGGAGGTGGGCTCCGGTTCGATCACCGGGTAGGGCGGCTCGAACACCGCTTCGTCGACCGACTGGACGACGCTCGTCGCCCGGAAGACGATCGCCGCGTCCTTGCCTTCCACCGTCGAGGTCGTTTGGAAGCGAAGGAGGATTCCTTGGGGGGAGAAACACCACTCTGCCTCCCGCACCATCACGTCAGGGTCGCTCGCGAGTGAGAAGCAGATGGCGCGAAGGTCGGCAAGCGTTCGCTCGGACCGCCGGATCGAAAGCTCCCCCACCTGCTTCTCGATCTGCTCGGCAACGGCCTCGGGCTTGCTGAAGAATCCCGCGAACGCCACCGGTGAGGCTTCCCCCGTGCGGTCGTAGACGACGCATGAGCCCCCTCCCTCGGGGGCGCAGAGGAACGCGAACTCCTCTCCCGTGATCACCGTGATCCGGGCGCCGGTTTCGCTCTCGAGATCCATCCGGGAGTCGCTCGGCGGCAGCCAGGACAACACGAGCGTGCCCGAATCCTGTGCTCCCCCCGAGCCTCCACCGATCGTCTCGAACTGATAGCTGATCGTCGCGGTGGTCTCCGCCCAACGTTCTCCGAGCGCTTGGAGCTCGGCCGCGAAGGCATCCGGGACCCCTTTCCCCGGCTCCCCTGGTTCGGTGTCGGGCGCCCCTCCCGAGCTGCTGCACGCGGCGGCAAGCAGGGCGACGCTGAGCGAAACTGCACATAGAAGCATGCGCGGCCGCTGGCGCGCGTTAGGCTTCCCCTCCATCTACTCCTCGGAAGGCACGATAGCCTGGGCCCCCGATCGTCGTGGCCCGGCTGCGAATGCCGATGAGAGTGCCGCTCCGGCTGCCTGCCCTCCCGGCTGGACACGAATGGACTGCCGGCGG
The DNA here is from genome assembly GCA_050693155.1 of Actinomycetota bacterium. GTDB lineage: Bacteria > Actinomycetota > UBA4738 > UBA4738 > CALAEC01 > JBOGWA01. The sequence continues at coordinate 3,621 of JBOGWA010000135.1, forward strand.
CGAGGCCCGCCACGCCTGGCCCACGCGCGGGCGGGGGTCTCAATGAACCTGAAGGAGAGCCACCCGAGCCCAAGCGAGACCGGCGCCGTGAGGGCGATCATCGCGATGAACGCAACGCCGCTGCCGTCTTGCGGGAACTCGAGCGTCTCCAGAGCAAACCGAATGACGAGAAGGTGAGTGAGATAGACGCCGTAGCTCACCTTGCCGGCCCAGGCCCATGCGCGACCCCACCACGTCAGCGCCCCGTTGGTGTTGAGCGACATGGCGAGCACGAGTCCCGCAAACCCGACCACGTACGGCAGCGTATTCAAAGTGAACTGGGGATACGGCCCAATCGTGCCGTCCAGCCCGCTCTGACCGAGCCGATGCATGAAGAAGCCGACAGTGACCAGCGAGGCCCCAATCGCGCCTAACCGCACACCGGTCAGAGCGAGCGCCCGCCCCCTGCTTCGGCGCCGAGCGAACGATGGAGCGATCCGCGTAAACGCCCACGCCGCTGTCATCCCAAGGGCAAAGTGGAAGAGATAGGTCGGGAACTGGGTCACGAGACGGAGTTCGAGGTCCGCGACGGTCGCCGACGTCGCATCAGTCAGCCAGACGTCGAGATTGGTGACGGCCAGCCTCCACAGAATGGACACCGACAGGGCGCCGACCAAGCCGACGACCGGACGCCGCGCGTACCAGGCGGCCACGAAGGGCAGCGCGAGGTAGAACAGGGCCTCAAGGGACATGGTCCACACCACCCCGTTCACCCCGAACCCACCCTCGACGTACCCAGGGGTTTCCACCTGAAGGAAGAAGAGATGCGGGATGATCTCGCCGGTGTTCAGAGGGCCGGGGGCTGCCACGGGCCCCACCGGAGCATCGAGGAATGGCCTCGCGAGCAGCGTCACGACCAGAACCACGTAGTAAGCGGGCGCGATTCGGGCGATCCGCCGCTTCGCATAAGACCAGCCGTCGCCGATCGTCCCGTTCTGCGCCGCGGGAAGGAACAGCACGAAGCCGCTGATGATGAAGAGGAGGTCGAGACCACTGTAGCCAGCGCCCAAGATCGCCCTACCCGGGCCGTCATCGAGGACCGCATAGTTCGTCAGAACCCACACGTGATAGGTGACAACGAGGAGTGCGGCGAATCCGCGCAGCTGATCGACCCCGCTGAGATGGCGGGCGCGACGGGGGGGCCGCGTGCTCACGGACGGGGGGCGAGTATGAGCGTGCAGAACCCCTCGCGCCTCGACTGAGCGATCTCGACGAACGACTCGGGCGGGGCTCCGATCGGCAGGCTTCCGTCCTCGAGCGCCCGAACGCTCAGCCCAAGCGAACGGTAGTAGCGGATGACGTCGGGAGGATCGTCTCCTGCCGCCGCGATGCCCTCGGGCCAGAACTCAACGATGACCTTCGGACGGCAACGCTTGAGGGTTCGCTCCATCCCGCGGAGGCCAAGGTGGTCCGCTCCCTGGAGATCCGACTTCACAACATCGATCCGTGTCTCCTCGCCGAGCAGGTCGTCGAGGGCGACGCCGGGAACCTCGATCGTTCGTGCTCCCGCGCGGTACGAAATGGAGTGATCACCGCTGTTGTCGTCGGATAGGTGCAGCGTGATCGAGCCGGACTCCGCCAGCGCGGCGACTGGGTGAACGTCCACGTTGGCCACTCCCGCGGCTTCGAGATTAGCCTTCAGCTGCGCGAGGTTCACGGGCTCGGGTTCCAGCGCGATCACCCGCCCCTCCGGACCGACGAGCCGGCTCATGAGGATCGTGTGGTACCCGACGTGCGCGCCGAGATCGAGCGCCACCATTCCCGGGGCCAGCCAATCCCGAAGTCTCTCGACGACTTCGGGCTCCCACTTCCCGTGATGTTTCATCCACGGCACGATCACGCGGTCGTATGCCGGGAGACGCAGCGGCCCCACGTCGGTCTGCACCGTGACCGTCGTGCGCTTCTCCGGGTCGTCCGCGAGGGCCGAAACACGCGCCTGAAGCTCGGTCAGCTCGTCTCGAAGCAGCGCCCGCCGGGAGGTGTCGTCCGCCATCATCTCCGAGAGGCGGGTGAGCTCGTCATCCCATCGCCGGGCGTCCTCATCCAGGCTCCGGAGGCGGTCGAGTGCACGACCGACCTCGCCGACGCGGTCGTGGAGCTCACGGATCGCGTCGATCAGGGCCCGGTCGATGTCCTTCTCATGCCAGAGGAACAGGTTCGCTGCGCGACGCACCGATCTCCGCACGAAGCGGCTGAGGAACCCGTAGCGCGCGGGGAGATCGAGGTCCGCGTCCTTCTCGGTCAGCGTTGATGCGTGTTCGAGGGGGGACGTGACCAGGGGAAGCTCCCGCTCGGCTTGCCGCCTGCGGCGCTCCTCGGCAGCTGCCCGGAGCCGACCGAGAACGAACGGAAGCCTGGCCTCGGGGCCGTGGAGGCGGCGGATGTCCCCGCGTGCCCGTCCGCCCTTCTCGCGAGCATCGTCGGGGCTCTCCCAGATCCTTCGAAGGATGGCGGCGGCGGCCTCGACGTCGGGCTCGGCCCAGCGCGCCGTCGTCGGGTAGGGCTCGCACCCCTCCGCAACCGGGACGAGCTCGAACGGGACGAGGAACGCGTTCTCCTCATTCATGAACTCGAGGTTGCCCGAATAGCCGGTCGCCACAACGGGCTTGCCGAGAGCCATCGCCTCGGCCATCGTCAGGCCGAAGCCCTCGGCTCGATGGAGCGATACGTATGCGTCGCAGGACGCGATCATGGCGAGGGTCTGCGCCCGAGTGACGTATCCGTCGAGGACGTGGACGTCGGGACGCGCGTCGGCCGCCAACCGCAGTCGATCGAGGTCCAGCGGGTGCTCCGCTCCCCCAACCGTCTTGATGACCAGTCGAGGACCCTCGCCTGGCTCGAAGGCACGCGAGAACGCCTCGATGAGAGCGAGCGGGTTCTTGCGGTCAAACACACTCCAGAAGTCGAAGCAGAACAGGAACAGGAAGCCCTCGGGAAGCTCGAGGTCGTCTCTCGAGATCTCGGGTCCGGTCTCGACCAGCACCGGGTGCGGGAACGAATAGACCGGCACATCGACGGCGGCCCGGATCGAGGCCGCCGCGTGTTCGCTCGGCGCCCAGATCTCGTCAACGTGCGAGGCCGCAAGCGCCATCTCTGCCGGAAAAGCATCGACCTCCCAGGACCAG
>JBOGWA010000136.1:0-5098 GCA_050693155.1 Actinomycetota bacterium
CAGCTACACGGGGTTCGTTGCTGATGCACCCGCACCCGACGAAAACGACGGCGAAGGTATCGAGCCGTCGCTCGTCTGGAACGACGGCCCAACGGTCGTGGGTGAGGTTTCGATCAATGTCGTAAACGCCGACGAGATCGTGCTCACGACACTGTCCGAGGCCGACGACCAGCCGTTCTGCCTGGCCAGTAGCGAAACGACTGGCGGCGGTACGGCTCGCGGTGACGAGGACGCGGCCACTTTTGCGACCTGCGGTCCGGACGACTGGTAAACCAGATCGGGGCAATACGAAAGGGGCGGGCTTCGGCCCGCCCCTTTCGCCTGTTCAGAACGGGCCTGCGAACAGCCGATACATGTCCTGAGGCACGTCCCCCTCGAGTGAGGCATGTCTCGAAGAAGATGACCGGGAGGCTCCGCACGCGACGCCGAGAGGGCGGGTTCACCATCATCGAGCTGATGGTGGCCCTGTTCATCGCCGGCATCCTGTTCGCAATCGCCGTTCCGACCATTCAAAACTACGTCGCGATCCAACAGCTCCGGGGTCGGGCCCGCGAAGTGACCGATGTGCTCCGGACCGCGCGCAATCTGGCAATGGACGAGGGTGTGCCTCGGTACGTCCTTTTCCGGTCCGGGGACCCGCCGAGCTACCAGTTCTACCGGTTCGACCCTGATGAGGGTGAGGCCGGCGCCTGGGTCGAGGAAGGTCGCCAAATCGAGCTGGAAGGGGTGGCGTTCGATGCGCTCACCGACGTCACCTTCCCGGCTCTGCCAGAGACTCCAACGACCGGCTCCTCGGTCCCGGCGGACGCGGCCTATTTCGGCACCCGAGGTCGCTACACGAACGGCGCCCTGATCGGCCCCTACACCGTGACGCTCCACGGAGGGCTCGGCAAGACGGCGACGCTCACGTTCTACCCGCGGACGGGGCAGGTGACCGGCGTATGAGCAGGGGAGCCCACGAGCGGGCGAGGCGATTCTTCACGCTGGCCCGCGATGAAGGCGGGTTTACGTTGATAGAACTTGCCGTCGCCGTCGGGCTCTTCGCAATCGTGCTTACCAGCATCTCGCTCCTCTTCGAGCGTGCCCTCACCACCACCGGCCGCTCTCGCTTCGATCAACTCGGAAAGACGCTTGCTCAGGAGAAGCTCGAGGAGATCCGGAGCCTCCCGTACTACGTGGCGAAGCGCACGGATGCGCGAGACGTGGACATCCTCGATCGCTACTTCCCCGCGATCACGGACCGGGTCAGCCCTCCGGGCACCTATGACTCGGCCACCGACGTTTGGGCGTACTCAAACCCTGAGACGGTCACGCCGACGGGCTCGCTCCAATTCACTCGAACGGTGGCCGTGCAGTTCGTCCGCGTGGAGACGAACGGGAGTGTGTCGCCTGTCGAGCCGATCGATGGCTACAACAGCGACGACCTGGATCGCGATCGCCCGGCCAGTGATTCCCTGAAGGTAACGGTGACGGTTGCCTGGACGAGTCAGGCGCAGGCGCGGTCGGTGGCGCTCGACACGGTCATCTCGAGTACGCGGCAGGAAGAGCCCAAGGTAGAGGCAACGGGGTCGGTCTTGGGTCTCCAGGTCACCGGGCTCACCTTCGTCGATGGGGACGCGAACGGAGTCGCTGCCGACATCCTGGCGGAGCTAGCCAAGGGCGAGCTGACGTTCCGAGAGGTCGCCCAGCTAACGTCGCAGGCTTCCGCAGATGCGCTCGAGATCGTCGAACGAAACCCCGGAACCAACGTTCCCCTCCAGGATCCTTTGCCGTCGGGCGGTGAATCGGCTTCGACCGCGCCGAATTCGGGTACGGGGACCAGCCAGTCGGGGGCGGACTCGCTGGCGGCAGGGTCGATGTTCTCGATCAACGAGCCCTTTGCGACGATCGCATCGTGGGGCTCTTCGGAGAGTGCGGCGACATCGGCTGCTCGCGTTTCCCCGCAACACACCATCAACCCCGAAGGCAGTGCGACGATCAACCTGGGGGGCGTCGTCCTGAATGCCCGGAACGAGGGCGAGCAGGATCCGCTCCAGATGCTCCGGACGACCTCCCTCGTCGCCGAGATTCTCCAGCGTTCAACTCCGCAGCAGACCACGGTGGAGGGATCGGTGGACCTGGGCGGCGTCCAGATTTGGGCATCCCGCGATTTCTTGGCGGATCCCAACTACGCGGGCACCGTGCTCATCGATGCCGTCCACGTCGACGTCGAGAGCTCAGCGGGAGAGGGTCCGATCGTGACAACGGTGAACTGGGCGGTCGAGGGACTCCGGATCTGGGACCCGCAAGCTGGCGCCTACACCGACTCGTGGACCTTCGGTTTCAGCAGCTTGTGCGGCGGATGGGTGGGCCAGTCGCCCGAGACCGGAGGGGAGTGCGGAGCAACGTTCGAGAACCCGAACCCCATCGTGATCCCCGCCGCCTACGCAGGGGAGGGGGGAACTACCTCGCTCGTCATCACGACAGGAGCAACCGTGCGGGACTCCACTTCGGATGCTGGAATTGGAGCCTCGGGCGCCCAGGCCGCACAAAAGAACGTCATCACGATCACCACTCGAGATGATGTCCTTGGGGCGGCGGCGCTCGAGCCCATGTTCGTTGGACTGGGAGACGCGAACTCCAATGTGTCGTACGTGGAGCATGAGCATTAGCCGCACGCGAGACGAGGGTGGCTACACGCTCATCGAGTTCGCCGTGTCCCTGCTCGTCCTGGGGATCTTCCTCTCTTTCGCGACGCCGTTCATGTTCGGCCAGCTCCGCGCGGCGAAACGGACGGAGGATCGACTGGACCTCCAGCAGAGCGCACGCGGCACGCTCCGGACATTGGTTCGGGACCTCCGCCAGGCCGAAACGCTCTATCAGCTAGAGAATCCGAGTGGGAAGACCACGATGTCCTTCTGGGTGGACTTCAACGGGAATGGGACGGTCGAGACGTCGAACGAGAGGATCACGTACTACGTCAAACAAGGAACAAACACCCTCTATCGAGGACCGAAGTGGAATGAAGGCCAGCCGATCGCTGAGGACGTCCAGGCTCTTACCTTCACCATGTTTGGCTCGAATCTGGCGTTCGACACGGATGGCGATGGAACCGTCACCGAAACCGAATTGAATCCGGGTGAGACGCCCGGTGCGATCGTCTGGGACCCGTCCGACCTCGCGAACGTCACCCGGATTCGGGTCACGCTCTCGGTCGCCACGGGTGGGACCACCCAGACGTACTCGGGAGATGCGTGGCTCCGGAACCGGGTGGTCGGATGATCTTCGAGCGGCTCCGGGACGAGCGGGGTGTGGCGGCGATCACCGTCCTGCTCGTCACGGTCGTGCTCAGCCTGTCCGGCGCCATCGTTGTGTACTCGGCGACCACGGAGCTCGGGATCGGGGCCCGAGATCGCCGCGCGGAGGACGCTTTCTCCGCTGCCGAGGGGGGTCTCGACATCGCGGCCGCGCGCCTCTTCCGGCAGCCGACGTGGTCCGACGAGATCGTCAGCGCAGGATATCAGTGCTTGAACAACCCCCTCGTCGACGACGCTCGTGAGGAGCGAGACGCGGCGACGGACGCGGTCTGCGGCATTCGAATCACGTCGCCCGTCGCCGGCGGTCGGTTCATCGCTCCGATAACCGGTCGTCCGTTCATCGAGTACACGGTGGTTTCAAAGGCGATCGAGGGAAGGACGGTGAACCGCACGCTCGCTGCGACGTACCGGCTCGACGCCCTGGACATTCCCTTTGGCTTGTTCGTGAATGGGAACGTTGATCTCAACGGCACGCCCGATCTGCTGTGCATCAGCATGCTGGTGAACGGGACGGTCACTTCACGCCAGAAGCTCAGCACGGACTGCAACGGAAACGGGGCGCAGCTCTTCGACGACCCGGATCTTGCGTGGAACTTCCACCGGGACCGCATTACCTCGGAACCGGCCCCGGATATGTGTGGATCGGTTGGGTGCACCGGCGTTTTCTCCAACTTCCAGAACTTCTCGAAGAAGGAGAAGATCAGCGACGAGATTCATTACGCAGGTCCGAGCCTTCCACCCCTTGCGCCGAGCTCTTCGGCCTTCCCCCGGGACCGGGATGTTCACCAGACCAAGCTCGACGGGGGAGAGCAGATCCCTGTCGTCCGCCTGCCATCGGAGGAGATCCTGGAGCCGATGGACCAGCTCAAGGCGATTGCGGACGCGCAGGAGCTCTACTTCGACTTCCGGAATGGGGACCAGGACAACGTGCAGATGCAGCCCGGGGACATTGGAGCCCCGGATGGCGAGTTCGCTCCAAACGTCGTCGTCTATTTCGATGCGGACGCCGACGACACGATTGGCTGGAAGGTCGATCTGATCCCGGGCAGCACCGAATCCGACATCCTGCACACCAACTCGGCGGGACAGCGGGTGGGGCCGCCCTCGGGGGTGCTCGTGGTCCGGGGCGGGAGCCTCCAGATGGAGTCGAACACGCAGTGGTCCGGCGCGGCCTTCGTGCCTGAGGGCACGTTCCGCGTCCTCGGCGGCGCCTCGTTCACCGGCACGATCTACGCAAACGGTTTCGAGTCTGAGGGTGGGAACTCAACGATCCGGCTAACTCCAGAGTGGTTCGGGAACCTGCCGACCGGCCTCGCAAGAGTGCTTCGTACGGGCTTCTTCGAATGCGAGCCGTACCAGGTCTACGCTCCCGGCTCGCCCTGCGAATCAGCCTAAGTACCTCGTCTAGGATCGCTGGATGAGGGTCGCGATCTTCGCGGTGCTTGGTCTTCTGGCCGGGTCCTTCCTGACCGTTGTCGTGTACCGAGTGCCGCGACGGGAGTCGATCGTCTCCCCAGGGTCGAGGTGCCTCGCGTGCGGAACGGGGATCCGCGCCCTCGACAACATCCCGGTCGTCTCGTACCTTGCCTTGCGCTGCCGCTGCCGCAACTGCGGAGAGCGGATCTCGCCCGAGTACCCGCTCACGGAGCTCACGACCGCCGGGTTGTTCGTGGCAGCCGCGTTGCTCCTCGAGCCTTTGTATGCGGCCTCGCTGGTTGCCCTTTTCCTCGCGCTGATGCTGGCGATCGGCCTAATCGACGCGCGGCACAAGATCGTTCCGAACCGGATCGTCTACCCGGCTC
>JBOGWA010000137.1:0-27602 GCA_050693155.1 Actinomycetota bacterium
TCTTCATGGAGAAGCCCGGCCTGCTGAACAGCATGATCCTCGAGTTCCTTGGGCAGGAGGGACCTCCGAGCACGATCCTCCCCGTCCGCCGCGCCGCTTTCAAGGCCTAACCGGCAAGAAGCCCCGCCGCCCCGTAGATTGAAAGGACACAAGGGCCGCGTCGCGGCCCCTTCTCAAGATGCTCGTTGCGCGGGCAGGATTTGAACCTGCGACCTCTGGGTTATGAGACCGGCGACCTCGTGCCGTCCTGTGTCGTGTGGTGCCGTTCCGTGCCGTCCTGTCCGGGCTTCGTGCCGCCGAAGTCCGTCCCGTGCCGCCGAGATCCGCGTGGTTACTTTGCAAATGGTTTGCAACAAGGCAAGCAAAGTGCCAAGAAATCCGGGATTCGGCCCGTCGGCCCAGGAAACTCGGTAGCGCGACACCCGGCGCGACCCTGACCGGGCGGCTACGCGCAGGGGTAGGGATCCTCGGGCCGGGGAACGGGCTCGATTTCGGAGGCGTCCACGATTGACTCCCTGCCAGGGAGTAGAAGGCGCCGGTCACTCGGGCCCACTGATCCGGCTGGAACTTCGCCGGAGGAGACTGACGACCCGCACCGAGACTCCGATGGTATCTGCGACGCAACAGGAGACCAAGAAGCGGGTGAGCACCGTATCTGGACTGCTCGTTACCCGACGCGACCGCGAAACGTCGGAGGCCGCACAGAGGAGGGTATCCACTCGAACGGCAGGAAGGGGGTGCAAGCCGCCACAGCTACGTTCGCTTCGCCGGTTGCTCACGCTCCTTGCGCCGGCCGTACCGGGTAAGACCACGAGGCTTGTACAAGTTGAGAACTAGGATCACGATCAAGACCACCGTACCGCCGACCGAGTGGAGCAGCGTGCTCGGCAAGGCACGCAGCTGGTCACCGGTAGTCGTGGAATCCGCCGCGACCTCCGCGTAGGCGCCGATCACCCCGGTTTCTCTAAGAAGCACGACGGTGGCAAATGTGGTCAGCAGCAGCGAGATGACAACCCAGTAGTGCCGGAATAAGCCCCATCTAGTGCCCAACGACACAACGACGCCGGTCAGCAGAGCGGCGAGGGCCAGGGGCACGAGGGCGGACCGAGCGATCCGCTCCATCGCGAGGTATGAGGTCCGCAATGCCTCGACGTCTTCGCCGGTCGCCGCGACGACGTCGAAAGCGATGTACGCAGCGACCGCACCTATCCAGCCCACAGAGACGGTTAGATGCGCCGCAAGTGTGAACTTGCGCCGGCCGGGTGACATCGTCATCCGGAGTGACACCCGCTCTACGGGCCGTGCTCCACCGGTGGTGTGTGCCCGCCATCCGGGGGTGTGTGCAGGCTGGGGCCGTGTTCGACCCCGGCGATCAACGTGACGATGAAGCCGACGACCAGCACGATCCCGATGATCACGAACACCTTTACCCAACGTGGCATAGCGTTTTACCCTATCGAGACACGCTGTCTATGTCAATTCAGAGTGTCCCCATCGGTAATATACTTAGGCAGTGCCGAAGCTGTGGACCGAGACCATCGAAGCGCACCGCCGCGAGGTTCGCGACGCGATCCTGGACACGACGGCGGCGCTGGTGGACGAGCACGGTCTCCTGTCGGTGACGATGTCGCAGATCGCCGAGGAGACCGGCATCGGCCGTGCAACGCTCTACAGGTACTTCCCCGACGTCGAGGCGATCCTCCACGCTTGGCATGAGCGCCAGATCACCGGCCACCTCGAGCATCTCGCTGAGGTGCGGGACGGGCCGGGCGACGCTGCGGCACGTCTTGCAGCCGTGCTCGAGGCGTACGCCCTCCTCTCCCACCAGTCCCACGGGCACCACAACACGGAGCTGGCGGCGTTCTTGCATCGCGACCAGCAGGTCGCCCGTGCCGAGCGGAAGCTCCATCGCATGATCCGAGAGCTGGTGAGCGAAGGTTCACGGGCTGGCGACCTGCGAGACGACGTCGCTCAAGACGAGCTGGCGAGCTACTGTCTCTACGCGCTCGCGGCAGCCAGCAGCCTGCCGTCCAAGGCCGCCGTCCGCCGGCTCGTCGCGGTCACCCTCGCCGGGTTGCGGCCTCCCGAATAGCCAACGGAGAACCGGGTCGGGGCCCCTGCAAGCCAAGAGAAGGAGCCAACAGCCCTGTGACCTGCGCTTTTGCAGCGCGGTCGATCGCGAACCTCGCTGGGTTGTTGAGCACGATTTGCAAACACGAGGGTCGCGGTGCGGCCGGAAAACAGACTCTGACCAGCGGTTTCGTTGCGCGGGCAGGATTTGAACCTGCGACCTCTGGGTTATGAGCCCAGCGAGCTACCGGACTGCTCCACCGCGCGTCACGATGGTAGCAAAGGCGCTCCGCGAGGGGGCGAGCAGGCGCACACTCCCCCACGTACACTGTCCTCGCTCGCTCATGTCACGGTTCCTGATCTCCCTGCTCGCCACAGCCCTCACGTTTCTTCCCAGCACAGCCTTCGCCCAGATTCCCGACGAACCCGAGCTTGAGGCCGAGCCGCTAGAGCTCCTGACGAAGAGCGCGTTCGGCCCTGCAATCAGCATGCTCGGACGCGGCCCGGCCGGCCCAACGGGCGCCGCTCGCCGACAGGCACCGGGAAAGAGCGGGCGGATTACTTTCTTCGCGAACCAGAAGCTTCCTTGCGACCCGGCCATCTCCGGCGGGAGCGGATGCCTGCAACTCGGGGAACCTGAGATCGTCTCGGCGCCTGACGGAACGATCTACGCCACGGCGCAGGAGGGAGTGCCCGGAGGAGTCAACCTCTGGCGACGCGATCCGAAGACGTTCGAGTACGAGCAGCTCCCAAAACCCGACGCCCAGCCCGTGCTCACCCCGGCGACCGGCCTCGCCTACGGCGGAGGCGATAACGACATCGCCGTCTCGAGCGACGGGAAGGTCTACGTCTCGAGCCTCGCGCTCGTGACCGCCGGGGTGGCGACGAGCGCCGATCGGGGCGAGACGTTCGCCTACAACGTGGCTGCGTCCGGGCTCCCGGGAGTCGACCGCCAATGGATCACCTCGTTCGGCCCCGACACCGTCTACATGAGCTACCACGACCTCGCCCTATTCAACATCTGGCTGGTCAAGTCGAGCGATGGCGGCAACCTGTTCGGGCCTCCGATCTCGATGGTTCCACCGGAGATGCTCCCTCAAGTCGCCAACGTCGCCTTTGCGCCGGGCGCCGGCAACGTCACGTCGGACCTCGTCGCCGACCCCGATGAGCGGGTCGCTCTCGTCTTCCTGGCCTCCGCCGACGCGGGAGAGAACTTCACCGGGGACAAGCCGACCGATGTGTACATCTCGATCACCCAGCCGGGTGGGGCCAACCCCCAGGTCCATCTGATCCACGAAAGCGACGAGAGCGTGTGGGGACTCTTCCCAGCCCTGGCCTCCGATCAGGCAGGCAACCTCTACGCGTCATGGACGAACCTCCATGGGGTGTTCTTGTCGATCTCCCGCGATCACGGGGTTACCTGGTCGAAGCCCCGGAAGATCAGCACCGGGAAGGAGAACGCGTCGACCGTCTTCCCCTTCGTCATTGGGGGTTCGAAGGGCCGGGTCGGGCTCAGCTGGCTTGGAGCCAGTGCCAAAACTCCCGACGACGATGAAGCCGAGTGGCAGACGTATTACTCGGTGACCACCAATGCGTTGGCAAAGAAGCCTCGCTGGCGCCAGGTCGTTGCCAGCGACCACGTCATCCATACCGGCTCGATCTGTCTGGAGGGCCTCGCCTGTGATCTTCCGCTTCCGATGGAGGGGTTCGGCGGAGACCGAAACCTCCTCGAGGTCCTTCAGATGGGACTCACGAAAGATGGACGTGTTCTCATCGCCTATCCGGACGACTCCGAGACGTCGTTCGGCTGGTCCTTCATCGCCGAGCAGCGAACCGGGCCCGGGCTTTACGCAGACGTTCGCCCCAAGCCTCCGGTCCCCGGCCAGGACGAGCCGGGCGGGCCAGTCGAGGGCCCCGTGAGACTGGTCGGAACCGCGACCAACTACTTGGTCCCGGCCGACGACACGGGCACGCCGGTGAGCGATGCCGAGGGCAATGTCGTTGACGCCCCGGGTGACGAAGGTCTGCTGGCCGAGACCGCGGGCTCCGAGGGCCACGTCGCGAGCGCGAACGTTTGGACAACGAACTTCGGCGCGATCCCGCTTGCGTTCATGGGACCTGAGCTCGAGGAGGATCTAATCGTCGGTGGAACGATGCGGCTGACGACGTACTTGCAGGAAGCGATGGCGGAGGCGGCCGTCGGTACGATCACGGCTCGCCTCTTCGACATCGCTCCAGACGGCACGCGCAGCGAGATCGCGACGGGCGGCAGCCTCTATGAGGCCGGCGTCGACGTCACGGAAGCGAAGTACCGGTTCAAGGTTTCCGAGCCCTGGGAGGTCCTTGCCGGGCACCGACTCCGTGTGGAGCTCAACGTCACGTGCTTCTGTTCGACGACGATGCGCTTCTACTACGGATCCGCGGCATACCAAGCTGGGCTCGCGCTCGACCGCTTCGTGCGCGCCTAGGACCTGCTCGCCCGCTCGGCCGCTTCCCTGACCGCACGCATCGCGAGCTCGATCTCCCGCTGGTATCCCGCGAGATCGCCCTCTCTGAGGAACTCCTCCGCCCGCTGGAAGTGCGCTTCGGCTTGCCGCAACAGCGCCGCAATATCGCTCGGCAACGGCTCACCGCCAGGACCGCCCGGCTCCTCGATCACGATATCGCCGAAGGAGGCCGCGAGCGCCTCCTGCAAGGTTTCGGCAAACGTCACACGGTCTCCGTGAACGACCACCACGCGCTTCAGCTCCGGGATCGCGGTGGCCTCCTGCTCGGAACGCAAGTACAGCGGCTGGACGAACAAGAACGAGTCTCCGATGGGGATCGCCAAGAGATCCCCGTAGATCACGCGCGAGCCGAGTTGGTTGAAGAGGCTGACCTCGCGGGCGACCTCGGTGTCTTGCGCGATGAGCGCAGCCACTTGTGCGGGCCCGGAGACGTTGCGCTCGGCCGGGAATTCGTAGCTGACGAGCCGGCCGTAGTGCTCGGGATCCGAGGCCGCGGCCATCCACGCGATCATGTTCGGGCGCTCCGCGGGAGTGAACGGCGTGAACAGCACGAACTGCTCCCCCCCCTCTTCCTCGCCGGGCAAGGGCATGAGGACGTAGTAGGGGTCCAGGACAGTCTCCTGCCCCTGCGGGTCCTGCGCAACGAGCGGTCGGGACCAGAAGTCTTCCTTCGCGTAGAACTGGTCCGACGAAAGCACGTGATAGTTCGCGTACTGCTCGGCCTGGATACGGAAAAGGTCCTCCGGGTACCGGAAGTGCTCCCGAAGCTGCTCCGACGCTTGGCTCATCGGGGTGAGGAGCTCCGGAAACACCTCGGCCCATGCGTTGATGATCGGGTCCTCCGGATCAGCGACGTAGAAGGTCGTCGTGCCGTCGACCGCATCGACGACGACCTTGACCGAGTTGCGAATGTAGTTCGCCTCGCCGGAGAGGTTGCCGTCGGTGATCGTCGCGATGTTCACCTCCTGCGAGTACGGATACCGGTCACTCGTGGTGTAGGCGTCCCAGATCCAGACGACGCGCCCGTCGACGATGGCCGCGTACGGGTCACCGTCGTACTGGAGGAAGGGGGCAATCTTGGTGACCCGCGTTTCGAGATCGGTGTTGATAAGGATCCGGCTGTCTCTGTTGATAAGGCCCGAGATGAGCAAGTTCACATCCCGGTAATCCCACGCGAAGAGGAGTCGTCGGAAGAACCCGCCGACCTCGATCCCCCCGCTTCCCTCATACCGGGTTCTCGCGAGCTGTTCCTGGCCGGAGGCGGTCTGAGGGAAATCGAGCTCGTCCGGGTCGGCGCCGACGAGGATGAAGGGGACGTCGGTCTCCTCGCCAAAGTAGATGCGTGGCTCCTCCGGCGCGAGCGGTCCGACTGGCGGGATGTCGCGACTGACGAACACGGGCGCTCCCTCGGTCGTCACCTCGCTGACCGGACTACCCGCGACGCCGAACCCGTGGGTGTACAAGAGGTGCTGGTTCTGCCAGGTCTGCCCGCCTCCGGGGATCCCGTTCTGCGCAATCTGGCGGGGGGCGAGCATGACGACCCGACGCTCCCCGTTTACCTGGTAGCGGTCGACGTCGACGTCGGAAAACTCGTAGTAGGGGCGGATCCGCTGGAGCTGGAGGTACGACTGCCTCAGAACATCCGGGTTCCATAGCCGGATGTTCTCGATCACCCCGCTACTTTGTTCGACGTCCCTGCGCGACAGCTCCGCGTCGGCCGCAAACGTCCTCGTCTCGACGCCATCCAGACCGAACGCCTCCCGCGTGAACTCGATGTTTCGGTCGATGAACTCCTCCTCCCGTTGGATCTCCTGCGGCGCCACCTGGAACCGCTGGATCGCCGCCGGGAACACGGCCCCGGCGAAGACCGACGCGAGCACCAGGAGGCCGAGGCCCGCTGCGGGAAGCGCCCATCCCCGAAACCGGATGTTCACGAGGAACAAGACGGCGCACACGATGGCGATCACGACGAGCAGACGGAGCGCCGGCAGGTGCGCGTTCACGTCGGTGTATGAGGCGCCCGTGACCGTCCCGCGCGGGGAAACGAGAAGATCGAACTGCCCGAGACGGTATCCCCAGGCCTTCACGAGCACGATCAGGCCGAGCAAGACGGAGAGATGGGCCTTGACCTGCGGAGTCACGCGTTCGCCGATCGCCCGGACCCGAATCCCACCCCACAGGTAGTGGGCGGCTGCCGTCACGAGCGTGATGACCACCAGCGATGAGAACAGCCAGCTCTGGACGAACTGGACGAACGGCAGCGAGAAAACGTAGAAGCCGACGTCGCGATGGAAAACGGGATCCGGGGTCCCGAACGAGGTGCTTCCCGCGACACGCCACAGCTGGAATTCCTCCCAGCGTCCCGTAACCCCGAACGCCGCCACGAGAGCGAACAACGCCGAAAGGGCCGGCAGAGCCCATTTGACATACGGCTCGACTGCGGAGCGGTACCGATCCACGACCTCCTCTTCGGGAGAGACGGCCCGGTACTGAGGCCGGATGCGACGGGCGACCAGCAGGTTGGCGTAGAGGAGCCCGAAGAACGCCGCCCCGAAGACCAAGGCGAGAACGACGCGAGACCAGAAGATTCCCCAGAAGACGCCCGAGTGCCCAACCTCCCGGAACCAGAGGACGTCGACGTAGAAGCCGGCGAGCATGCCGACGACGATCAGGAGGAGGACGATGCCCGCGACGACCCAGAGAGCCAGGCGGCGGCGAGCACGGTTCCAGAGCGTAGCGGGACGTTCCACCGCGCAAGAGCCTACTAGAGGATGCCCTCCAGGATGTCACAGACGACGCCGACGACGCCGTCGCAGATCGGGAGCAGGGTTGGAGGGTCACCTTCGGACCCTTGCGTGGGGTCGTCCCCGGCGCCCGACGGTTCTCCTCCACCGTTCCCCGGCGCTGGAGCTTGGCCGGAAGGCGTCACTTCGTCGCTCGGGGTCATAGCCTCCCGGAACGCCTCGGCGACACGACCGGAGAGCGCGACCACGGCCTCGAGCGCCGGGCGACGGAGGCGCCATTCGGCGGCCACGAGTATCCAGGAGGCTCCCGCGGCGCGGAGGTCGACAACGTCATCGAGTACGTCTCCCGGCGCGACGCCGGTACGCCGGGCGGCTCGAACCGACACACCGGATGCGACCACGAGCTCGGCCGGCGGAACATCGCGGACGAGCTCTGGAGAAAGGCTCGAGCGAACCGATCCGGGGAGCGCCTCAACGACGGTCGAGCGAGCACGAGCATCGGATCTCGGCAACTGAGCAGCCAGGCCCCGTTGGAGGCGGAGAAGCCCGGACCCAATCTCGATCGGGTCGGCGAGAAATCGCGCGTCCCAGGGGTCTGTGGATTCGATCTGAAGCGGCCCGACTGTCCGCCCCCGACCACCTCCGAGCACCACGACCTGACGAAGCTCCGGAACCACATCAGCCGCGGCGAAACCAGGGAGCCGAATCAAACCTCTATACACCCCGACCCGAGTGGATAGGGCGCGGTCGACGCGGAAGAGGGCCTCGCTCGCGGTGATTCGCACTCCCGCGACCCGGATGGTCGGAGTGTTGGATGCGAGGACGCTTCCTCGAAGGATCTCGACGACCTCGGCCGCGGCAAGTCGGACGCGCGTGTCGCGGGCGAGCTCGAGTCGACTTCCCGTCCCCCACACGATACGAGCAAGGCCGTCCCCACCCGTGGCCAGCACGTCGCCGGCCACGAGACCCTGAATTCCGTCAACGGAAACGACCTCGCCGCTACGTTCCAGTCGAACGATGCCGGCAAGCGGAATCAGACGAGCGTCTGCTTCCGCTCCCGAGGCTCCTCCGATGCAACTCGCTGCCAGCGCCGACGCGAGGCAGGCAAGTACCCACAACCGCTTCAACCCGTGCGCGCCCTCCTTCCGCCGCCGCTATCGGCTGGCGGAAGGGTGAACCTTAGGGTTGTCCCCGCACCGGGGTGACTATTAATCCCAATCGCCCCGCCATGTGCCTCGACGATTCGCTTGACGAACGCTAGGCCGAGGCCGAGGCCCCCGAACTTTCGCGTGTCCGAGGCATCCACTTGCCGAAAATCGAGGAACACGCGGGGAAGGTGCTCCGGCTCGATCCCGATCCCCTCATCCGTCACTTCCACGGCGACCATCTCGCGGGCGTCCGAGGCGTCGAGTTCGACCGAGACCCGGACCGTCCCTCCATTCGGGGAGTACTTCACCGCGTTGTCGAGCAATTCATCGAGCGCTCGGCGCACGAGTCCGACGTCGATGTGGACCTTTGGGACACCGGAGGCGATCCGCGACGTGATTCTGTGCTTGCCTGAGCGGTTCTCCCACGTGTCCACCGCGTCGAGGACGAGCTGCCTGATCGAGGCCGACTCACGGCTCACCGACATCCGCCCTCCCTCGATCGCGGCGTAGTCGACGACCATCCCGACGATGCGCTCGAGCCGCCGAGCCGACTGGAGAATGCCGGTGGCGAACTCCTTGGCACGCGCCTCGCCGACATCTTTGCCGGCGAGCATCTCGGAATACCCGACGATCGGGGTCAGAGGCGTGCGGAGCTCATGTGAGACGTTCGAGAGGAACTCAGATTTCATCCGCTCGATTTCGTGCTCGCGAGACATGTCCCGGAGGACGTAGACGTGGCCCGTGACCGCGCCGGAAGCATCCCTCATCGGTGAGGACGTCACGGCGACCGGCACACGCTCTCCGGCGCGCCGTTCGAGGAACGCCATTCCCGCCGGCAGCACCCCGTCTTCGGCAGTCTGACCATCGATCGCTCGAAGGCGGAGAACGTCGGCCACGCGTCGACCGACAACCTCGGTGCGGGACAGACCGATGATGTCTTCCGCCGCGGGGTTGTAGGTGACGACACGTCCCCCCGGATCCGCTGCGATCAGCCCATCCCCCATCGAGTCGAGCACCGTCTCCAGGCGTCCGCGGAGTCGGCTCTGCTCATCGGCGGCCTCGCGCAGCTCACCCGTCATCGTTTCCAGCGACGAGGTCATTTGGTTGAACGAGGCGGCGAGCTCGCCGACCTCGTCCTCCCCGCCGACATCCGCCTTCACGCCGAGATCGCCGTACTGAACGCGGCGGGCGGCGCGAGTGAGGAGTCGGATCGGCCGGGTGATCCTCCGGGCGATAAGCGCCGCGAGGACAAGCGCTCCCGCGATCACCCCCACCGTGGCAAGGAAGAGCGTGCGATTGACCGGGGCGCCGCGAGGCGCGAGGAACTCGCTCGTGGGCTCGGTGACCAGCAAGATCGCGACCGGTTCGAAGTCGGAGGCTCGAAGCGGCGTCATCGCGGCGAAGGATTGAAGCCCTCCAACCGGCACGGTCTGCTGGATCGGCCGGCCCTCCGTGAGAAACTCCCGCCACGCGTCCTCGATGACGGGTGCGGTCGTAAGGGGCTCATTTGGGGCCCAGCCCGGGAAGCCACGCGCCGCGACCGGAACTGGGTTCGGTCCCCGAAAGATCGCAGCCCGACTCCCACGTGCCACGAGCCCCAGAAGACCCTCGTCGACGACGAAGCCGGCGGCCGCGAGACCGATCAGTTGGTCTCGCTCCATGATGGGCGCCGCCCCCACATACGCGAGGCCCGTCGCTCCTTGCTCGGTGAGCGAGGCTGTTTCGCGGCCGAAGCTCCGCGCCTGCTGAACGACCGGCGTACCCGCGAGCTCGATCGCCTCGCCCGCGTCGACGCCCGCTGCGCCCAGAACCCTACGGTTCGGATCCATGAACAGGATGAAGTCGACCTCCGCGAAGAGCCGGTCCTTGATGACATCCATCTCTTCCTGCGGGAAAGGCCGACGCTCCTCGAGCGAATGGCTGAATGTCTCTCCGACCGTCGTGAGCACGGGAACCGTGCTACTGGCCAAATCGATCAGTCCTTGCTCGACCGTTTCCGCTTTGCCGAGGACACGGGCAAGCGCTTCCCCCCGCTGGTTCCGCGCGACGACCTCCGCCACGACCGAGGAGATGCCCAGAACGATGGCGAGCAACAGACCGACGAAACCGATCGCGAACCGGAACTGGATGCTCCGTCTCGTGACCGGGACCACGTACCAGACCAGCGCCGCGTACCCAGCCGTTCGGAGCACGTGGTAGCCGGTGACCGCCCATTCCGCCTCCGTCTGCAGTCCGAGCAGAGCTTCCGCTCCACCCATGAGCGCGAGGCCGGTGGCGAGCCGGACCTCGTTTGGCCGGTGCCGACCGGTCCAGAACGCCGCGAGCGCCGCCGCGAGCGCCGCGAACGCCGCCGTGCTCCCCTGCGCCGGGAAGAAAGCCGTCGCGGCGAGTTTCGACCGCGCCGCCCCGAGAAGGGTTCCCCCGAAGAGCGCCGCGTAGGCCGCCGTTCGGAGGATGACTCCGAGCGTGGCCTCATCGTCCCCGAACTCGGCCCCGTGAAAGGCCTCTGCCGCTGCGAGCGCGGCGAACCCGAGAACCCCCGCCACTCGACTGATGAGCCTGCGCTCTTGATCGCGCGCGAAGACGAGAAGCGCTGCAAGCGCAGCGATCAGCGCGAGCAGATGCGAGGCGAAATGTACCGAGCTCGCAAACGTCGACGTCACGGCGCCTGCTCCAGGTATCTGATCGCTTGATCGAAGGTCTCAACCACAACCAATTCGATTTCATCGACGGCCCGGCGGGCCGTCTGAAGATTCTCCGGGGGGACGAGAAAGACTTCGGCCCCGGCGCGTTCGGCAGTGAGAACCTTCTGCTCGATCCCGCCGATCGGAAGAACTCGACCGTCCAGACCGATCGCTCCGGTGGCGGCGAACGCGCGCCCATCAAGCAGATCCCCGGGCGTCAGGAGATCGTAGGTTCCAAGAGCCCACGCGAGCCCCGCAGAGGGACCCCCGATCGCACCGCTCTCGATCGTGACGTCGAATGGGAAGTTCGCAACGAGGACGACGCCCACGATCGGCTCCTCTTGGCCCTGAAGAATGGTCGGTACGACCCGAACCCGCCTGCGCTCCCCTTCCACCTCGACGACGAATCGGACCGGTTGCTCGTTGCCGGCGCGACGGATTTCCTGGGCGACCTGCTCCACGCTAACGGCCGGATGGCCGTTGACCTCCCGAATGAGATCGCCGGGGAACAGTCGCCCCTCGGCCGGAGCACCCTCGAGTACATCCTGAATGAGCACTCCGGGTCCGTGCTCCTTGGGATAGTTCGTCAGGTGCGACAGGGCGACGGCGACGGCCGCGATCTTGCTCTCGTCCATCTGTGAGAGGGTCAGTTGAGCGTGCTGCTGATCCGTCTGCCCGGGAGGAAGGATCGCGCGCTCGGGGAGAACGTCCACTGCGGCGTCGAGCCATGCCGCGATCGCCTCGTATGAATTCACCCGGCCGACGGTGACGGTCGGGAAGACGAGTCGGCCCGTCGTCGGATAGGTCCTGGTCCCCGTGATCTGGATCAGCGGGGACACCTCTCGGATAGGTCCGGGGCCCACGGCGAAAAGGGGTAGGTCGACTGCGTAAAGGCTGACCGCGAGGGCGGTGGCGGGCGCCAGCACGAGGAGCGCTCTTCTCACGGTCGGGGTCCCGCACAGATGATACTGGAGTGGGGTGGCTACACTCCGGGCCCGTGGAAAGCTATCTCGCTCCCCTCTTCGCGATTCTCGCGGTCTCGGCGGTCGTGTGGTGGTTCACGACTCGTCCAACCGGCAGAGGCAAGCACGCAGGCGGCAAGCACGCGCGTCACCGCGTCCGGCCTCGCGAACCGCTCCACGAGACAGCCTCTCAGTCCGTGGCGCGGGCGCTGGAGACAACGCAATTCGACTTCGAAACCGCTCCCTTCATCGAAGAGCCCCCGCGTTCCTCCTCCTTCCTTCGAATCACCGTCGTCATCCTTGTCGTGGCGCTCATCGCTGCCCTCCTCGTCTGGATATTCGGGTTCCTGTTGAACCTCCAACTCTCTCGCTACTTCGGCCGCTAACCCCTCGTTAGCGGCGGCGGGGAGTGGCCGCGTAAGCGCGAATGACGTCGCGGTCCAGCCCGAGACACCGTCCGGCGCCGAGCACGACGGCTTCCAACGGCTTGTCGGCTACGTGCACCGGCACCTCGCATGCTTCGGCGATCCGGAGATCGAGCCCTTTCAGCATGGCGCCCCCACCGGTGAGGAAGATGCCCCCTTCGAGAACGTCGTACGCGAGCTCGGGCGGACTATCGGCAAGGCAGCTCTTTGTGGACTCGGCGATCGCTGCGGTCGAATCCGTGAGCGCGTCGCGGACCTCGCCCGAGGTCAGCTGCAGCGTCCGGGGGGCGCCGCTCGCCAGCTCCCGCCCGGTGACCTCCATCTCATCGTCGCCGCTGGTCGAGGAGGCCGAGCCGATCGCGATCTTCACCCGCTCCGCGGTTCGATCGCCGATCGCGACGTCGTACCGAGAACGAATGTGCTCGACGATCGCAGCATCCATGTCGAACCCGCCAAGGCTAAGGCCGGTCTTCGAGATGATCCCACCCGAGGCGATCATGGCCGCCTCCGTCGATCCACCCCCGACATCGACGACGAGGCTCCCGATCGGCTCCTCGATTGGGAGGCGGGCGCCGATCGCGGCCGCAAGCGGCTGGTCGATCAGGGCAACCGTGCGTGCCCCGGCGCTTTTCGTCGCCTCGGCCATCGCGCGCCGCTCGACGTCGGTAGAGGCGGCCGGAACACAGACGAGGGTTCGCGGTCGCGCGAGGCGGCCGAGCCCAACCTGTCGCATGACGAGTCGAAGAATCTGGAGCGTGAGGTCGTAGTCGACGATCGACCCACGCTTGAGCGGTCGAACGGCGACGAGGCTCGCGGGAGTCTCCGCGACCATTTCCCAGGCTCGCTCTCCGATCGCCACGACGGAACCGCCCCGACCGCCGACGGCAGCCACGGCCGGCTCGTTGAAAACGATGCCGCTCCCCTCCTGGTAGACGAGCGTGTTCGCCGTCCCGATGTCGATCGCGATGTCTCCCGCACGCATCAGCGACGCCCACCCTCCGGCATCCCGTCATTGTATGCACCGCTCGAGGATCTCCATTCGAGCGGATGCGCACCGGCAGTGAATTCGGGGGTTATCCCTAGAATGACCGCAAGAAATGAGCTCTCCAGAAGACATGCCGTTCCCACCGGCAGACGCGTTTGCCGACGTGCCGCTGCTCCGAGAGCTGCAACGGGTGATGCTGGCGGGCTCCGGCCCGGTGAATTGGGAGCTCGCGCGTCAGGTCGGCATCGCGGTCGCGTCGTGGTCGAAACCCGATCCCGCTCCCGAAGAGAGAGACCGTGAGGCGCTCGAGCAGACCGTCCGGGCTGCCGAGCTCGCCGTCGCGGACCTGACCGGCCTGCCGGCTCCCCAGGAGGTCACGCGCGTTCAGGCGGTGCGACGCGCCGAATGGGTCGAGGCCAACTGCCGCGGGCTTCGGGGGCTCTTCGAGCCCGGAGCCGAGCGGCTAGCGGCGGCGCTCTCGGACAGCGACCGGCCCGCCGACCTGGGTGGCAGCGAGCAGGCTCAAGGATTGGCGGCGGTGATGGACCGGATGGTCCCGCTGCTCATGGGGGCGCAGGTGGGGGTCATCCTCGGAACATTCGGTCAGCGGGTGCTCGGCCAGTACGAGCTTCCGCTTCCGAGGACCGCGCAGCCCGCCCTTCTCTTCGTGATCTCCAACATGGCCGAGTTTGAACAGGCGTGGACCCTCGACCCGATGGAGTTCCGCGCCTGGGTAGCTCTTCACGAGACGACCCACGCCTTCGACCTGGCGCGCCCGTGGACCCGGGAGTATCTGCTCGGCCTGGTGCGAGAGCTCGCCGAGGGACTGGAGTTCGACCTGACGGCGCTCGAGGAGCGACTGTCGGGGCTCGATGTGTCGGATCCCCAGAGACTCTCGGAGGCGCTCATGCAGCCCGGCGACCTGCTCGCTCAATCGCTCACCGATGAGCAGCGGCTCGTTCTCGGACGGATCCAAGCGTTCATTGCCGCGGCGGAAGGGCACGCCGACCATGTCATGGCGGTCGTCGGGAAGCGGATGCTTCGCTCCTACCCGCAGATCGAGGAAGCCATGCGACGCCGTCACGAGGAACGAAGCCGCGACGAGCTCATGGTCGAGCAGCTCCTTGGGATCGAGCTGAAACGCGAGCAGTACCGACTCGGGCGCGTGTTCTGCGACACCGTCGTCGAGCAGACGAGCGAGCAGATCCTCTCGAAGATGTGGGAGTCGCCCGAAGTCCTTCCGTCGATGCCGGAGCTAGAGGAGCCTCGCCTCTGGCTCGCCCGTATCGCGTAAGGACTCCCGACCGTCTGGGAGAGCATCAATTCGAAAGACCCGCGTCGTGACCTACCGCTTGGCCGAGACGACCTCTTCGTAGAAGCTCAGCATCTTGGGCATGATCACGTCCATGCCGTAGTGCTCGTGAATCTTCTTCTCCGCCGCCCGCCCGAGATCCCGGAACGCCTCCGGATCCCTGAGAACGTCGAGCGCGACGGCCGCGAGGCGATCCACATCGTAGAAGTCAGCGAGGAGCCCGTTCTCGTTGTGGCGGATGAACTCGCGAACCGGGGCGGTATCGGAGCCGAGGATGGTGCACGCGCAGGCCATCGCGTCGAGCATGGACCACGAGAGCACGAACGGAACCGTCAGATAGACGTGCAGATCGCTCAGACTGAAAACCTGGGCGAGCGTACTCGGCGGAACCGTTCCGAGAAAGACGAACTTGCTCGGGTCGTAATGATCCTGAGCGAGCACGTACTCCTTGAATGTCTTCTCCTTGATGTGCTTCGTGTCTCCCCCGTAGTGGACGTGATCTGATCCCACGATCAGGAAGAGAACGTCCGGGTTCACCTGATAGATCATCTTGGCCACCCGCATGAAGATGTCGAACCCCCGCATCGATTCGAACCCTCGCGAGCAGTACGTCACGATCCTCGTATCCGGAGGGATCACGAGCTGTCCGAGCCGGCGTTCGGGCAAGGTCCGCCTGTACCAGAGTGAGGTGTCGATTCCGTCGTGGAGCACACGGAGCTTGTTCGCGTACGTCGGCGGCATGAGGCTCCGCTGGAATTCCGTCGGCGAATAGCCCGCGTCGCAGTACTCCAGGTCCAGCAGGATCATCGCGTTCCTGGTTCGAGCACGGAGGACGTCGGCCTCTGCAACCGGCCACTCCTTCCGGTAGTCCATGTCGGAGTGGTGCGGGTGGTAGAAGTACTCGAAGTAGTCGATCAGAGCGGCATCCGGCCAGAGCTCAGGCAGGAAGAGCGTGGACCCAAAGCCGGAGTGACTCACGATCAGGTCTGGCTTCAGCACCTCGCGCAGCGGCTTGACCGCTTCGTACACCGCGGCCGCATGCCAGGTCGCGTTCTCGAAGGTTCGCGAGAAGTAGTGGGTCTGCTCCGTTGCGCCTCCGCGGGTCCGGTACTGGATCTTCCTGATGCCGTCGACGTTCCCCGCGGGAGTCTCCGACACGAAGGTGCACCGCCACCCTCGCTCTCCGATGAGGTATTTCGCGATGTGGCCGAACTGGGCGGGGAAGTTTCGGTGGACGAACAGTACGTGCACGAGCGCGAGTCTCCTTCCATCCGGAGCATCGGACGGCCGATGGAACGAATCAGGATACTCGAGAGCCTCTGCTATTCTTCGCGCCGTGCTCAGGGCAGAGCTCGTCTTCGCCAACGTTCTCGACGAGCGCCTCTTCGCCTCGCAGGGTGAGGAAGGGCAGCCGCTCGTTTACACGTTGAGCCTGCCCGGCCGCGCGCTACCGATCGCGGTCGCCCGACAGTGGAAGGCGCCGCAGGGTGTCGTCGCCGAGCACTTCGAGTTCGTCGCCCCCTCGGGGAAGACGTCGTACCGGAGCGAGCCCCGTCCTCGCCGAATGCCGGGTCAGATGGATCTCACGCGACTCGTCGATGTCGTCGACGACGCGATCTTTGGAGAGCTGGGGATCCATCTGGCTTCCTTCCTCGTCGACGGCGAGGCCCAGGGCCAGGTCGAGTTCCAGGTGGTTCTCCAGCAGGCTCCCGCACAGCTCCCCGAGGACGTGGAGGAGGGGCTCAAGAAGAGCGACGTGATCTGGGTGGGCGTGGAAGGGAACGGCAAGGATCGGGCGGTGCCCGTCTGGTTCGTCTATCGAGACGGGCGGATCTATGTGCTCCATGCCCTCGATGAGGGAGTCAACGAACAGCAGATTCCCGGTCTTCCCGACGCGGCCGAGCTCGTTGTCATCACCCGTCGAAAGGGCCGGGAGACGAGAAACCGTCGGTTCCCCGCGGCCGTTCGCTTGATCCCGGCCGAGGCCCCGGAGTTCAAGGAGCTGGCCGGCCTGCTCGCCGATCGGCGACGCGACAGCCACACGCCGCCGGCACAGGTCATAAACGGCTGGCGCTCGTCCTGCGTGATCGCCGAGCTGACGCCGACCGTCCCCTAGTCGGGCAGCGACGAAAGAGTTCCCCGGACCGGTTCGGCAAGGGGTTTCCCCAGCGAAGTTGCGAGCGTGCGAACGTCGGTCAGCAGCCGGTCGAGGTCCTCGCCGGTAAGGGCCTGCGGCCCGTCCGAAAGCGCTTGCTCGGGTCGGGGATGCACCTCGACCATGATCCCGTCGGCGCCTGCGGCGACCGCGGCTCGGGCCATGTCGGGAACGAGATCGCGCCGACCGGTCGCGTGCGAGGGATCGGCGATCACCGGAAGGTGAGTGTTCCCGCGGGCAACGAGCATCCCCGCGAGGTCCATCGTGTTCCGGGTGGACGGCTCGAACGTCCGGATGCCGCGCTCGCAGAGGATGATCTCCATGTTGCCTTGCTGGGCGATGTACTCGGCGGCCATGAGCCACTCCTCAACGGTCGCAGAGAGACCTCGCTTGAGAATCACGGGCATCCGCGACTTGCCCACTTCCTTCAGAAGCGTGAAGTTCTGCATGTTGCGCGCGCCGATCTGAAGCGCGTCGGCCTTCTCCGCCACGAGCTCGACGTCGCGGGCTTCCATCACCTCTGTCACAACCGGGAGCCCTGTTTCTTCGCTCGCGCGAGCAAGGATGTCGAGCCCTTGTTCGGCAAGGCCCTGGAACGAGTACGGAGATGTTCGCGGCTTGTAGGCCCCTCCTCGGAGCAGGTGCGCCCCGGCGTGTTTCGCCATCCGGGCCGCCGCCATCGTCTGTTCTTCGCTCTCCACCGCGCAGGGTCCGGCGATCAGCGTGAGCGTCTCGCGGCTCACCGGGACGTTTCCCACCATGATCGTCGTCGGCTGCGCCTGGAGCTCCCGCGCGACGAGCTTGTAGGGACGCCCGACCTTGACGACGCGATCGACGCCGGGAAGGTTCTCCCATGGGAGGCCGTAGAACCGGGTCGTGTCGCCGACAAGTCCGACGATCGTCCACAGCTTGCCCCGCGAGACGAACGCTTCACCGCCGGCTTCCTCGACGCGCTTGACGACGCCGGCGATCTCCGCCTCGGATGCGTCCGTTCTCATGATCACCACCATCGCGAACCCTCCCAAACAAAAACCCCGGGCCGCTGCCCGGGGTCCTCTTGTCGCTTTCGCTCAGGCTACTCCGGGCAGCCCTCCTTGCCGCCGAAGTAAAACCAGAACACGGGTGTGCGCTTCATCGTGGCGCAAGAGTGTGCGGCATCCGGCAAGAAAAGGCAACCCCTCGCGGCCGGAATGTCCGCTCTATCCGCGAACCATCCTCCGCGAGCTATCCCCCCGAACCCCCCGCCTTCACGTACGGCTTGCCGTCCGCTGCGGGGGGGCGGGCCCGACCCACGAGGCCCGCCACGACCAGAATGGTCGCGAGGTACGGGGCCATCAGCAGGAACTCCGACGGGATGCCCGTTCCGAGGATCGCGAGCTTCGTTTGGAGAGAATCGGCGAAGCCAAAGACGAGCGCTGCGCCGAACGCGCCGACCGGATGCCAGCGTCCGAAGATCATCGCCGCGAGTGCGATGAAACCGCGGCCCGCGGTCATGTTCTCGTCGAAGCGCCCGACGGAGCCGAGCGTGAAGAAGGCGCCACCGAGCCCGGCCATCATTCCGCCGAAGATGACGCTTCGGTAGCGCTCGTAGAGAACTCGGATCCCGAGCGTGTCGGCCGCGAGAGGATGCTCACCAACCGCACGGACCCGGAGCCCCCAGCGGGTGCGGAAGAGGGCAACCGCTAGAAGTGCGATCAGCCCGAACATCAGGTAGACGAACACGTTGTTGCGGAACAGGATCGAGCCCGCGATCGGGATGTCGGACAGGAGCGGAAGCTCGATGACCTGGAACCGTCCGGGGTTGTTGAGCGCCTGGT
Organism: Actinomycetota bacterium; assembly: GCA_050693155.1. Taxonomy (GTDB): domain Bacteria; phylum Actinomycetota; class UBA4738; order UBA4738; family CALAEC01; genus JBOGWA01. The sequence continues at coordinate 18,810 of JBOGWA010000137.1, forward strand.
TCTGCTGAAGGAGCCGGGCGGACAGGAAGCTCGTGAGGCCGAGCGCGAGGATGTTGATGACGGTCCCTGCAACGATCTGATCGACCCGGTACCGGATCGACAGCACGGCCAGGAGCCAGCCGAGGATTCCCCCGACGACGACGCCTCCGAGAAGCCCCGCCCACAGGCTGCCGGCGGCGCTGCCAACGATCGATCCGGTGAACGCCGCGGTCAGGAACATCCCCTCGATCGCGATGTTGATCACACCGGAGCGCTCGCAGAGAACGCCGGACATCGCGCCGAGCGTGAGCGGCACTGCTCGGAGCAGCGTGCTGTTGAGCGTCGATACGAGGTTCAGCGATTGATCTCTCGCCGCATAGGTGAGCGACGCGAGAACGAACATCCCGATCGCAAAGCCGAGGATGACGTACGTGCGCCGACCGAAACCGCGCACGAGCTGTATCCCTCCAAGGAATGCGAGCAGGCCGCCGACTATCCATACTGCCGCCTGGACCGGCAGCCCCAGATCCGGCGCATTCTCGCCGAGCCCGAAAACGGCCCGCTGCCCAGCTTCGGCCCGGAGACCGAAAAAGAGCAATGCGACCGCGGCCAGCGCGAGCATGAGGATGCCGAGCCCTCGGGCCCGACTGACCGAGACCCGGCCGCGGATCGTCTCGGCCGATACCGTCATCCGCTCCACCCCTTCGTGAACACCTCTGCTTCGACAGTGCGGCGGACCCGCAGCCGATAGATCCCTCGGACCAGCGCCGGAGCGGCGATGAACGCGATGACGAGCGCCTGGATCACGACGATGATGTCGACCGGTGTGGACGTCGCTGCCTGCATTTGGATCGACCCCGCCCGCAGGATTCCGAAGAGGAACGCGGCCGCAACGACGCCCGCGGGGTGGGCACGGCCGAGCAGCGCCAGTGCGATCGCGTCGAAGCCAAGCCCCGACGAGAACCCCGGGGTGAGACTGGGAATCAGGCCGAGCAGCTGGTTCGCTCCGGCAAGTCCCGCAAGACCCCCTGCGAGCGCCATGACAATCACATACGTCCACCCGACGCTCATGCCCGAATACCGGGCCGCATCCGGATTGGCTCCGACGGCGCGAAACTCGAAGCCTTTCGTCGAGCGAAAGAGCAGCCACCAGACACCCCAGGCCACGAGGACCGCGAGGATGATCCCCGCGTGGATACGCAGGGAGGAGCCGAACAGCCGCGGGAGTTCCGCAGCCTCCGCGATGGGCTTGCTGATCGGGTCGGTCCGGTCCGGCCGGCGAAAGAGTTCGCCGCGGAGCAGGAACTCCAGAACCCGGAACGCGATGAAGTTCAGCATGATCGTCGTGATCACCTCGTGGGCGCCGGTCCTTGCCTTCAGCAACCCGGGGATCGCGCCCCAGACCGCGCCGCCCAGGAAGCCCGCGAGGATCGAGAGCGGCAGGTGGAGCACCGCCGGCAGGCCGGTAAAGGTGAAGCCGACGTAGGAAGCGAACACGGCGCCCAGCGTGATTTGACCCTCGGCGCCGATGTTGAACAGTCCCGCGCGAAAGCCGAGCGCCACCGAGAGGCCGGCGAGGATGAGCGGCGTGCTCGCCACGACCGTCTCCGAGAGAGGGCGGAACGCGCTGATCAGCTTGTCGCCGTCGAACGAGGCGATGGCGCCGGCGATCTCGATCGGGCTCCCGATGGAGCCCCTGAACAGCGCTCGGTAAGAATCGGCGACGATCACGCCCGAGCGCCGGAGCGCCTCGAGGGGATCCGAGAAGAAGCGGCCCCACGCGTCGAGCACACCGGGGTCGGTGAAGATGATGACGACCGCCCCGAGGGCGAGGGCGGTGACCATGGCGAGCAGCGGGATGAGGATCGCTCGCGGGGCACTCCCAGCAGTAGGCAGCACGCTCCCGACGCCTCCGGCCGAGGGCTGCTCCTCAGCCATCGCCCCCCGCTCCCGCCATGAGGAGACCGACGCGCTCGCGCGTCGCGGCGCTTGCATCCACGATGTCCACCACCCGTCCGCGATACATCACCGCGATCCTGTCAGCGAGGGCGAAGACCTCGTCCAGCTCTGCGGACACGAGCAGGACGGCGGCGTTCCCGTCGCGCTGCTCGACGATCCGTTCGTGGATGTAGGTCATGGACCCGACGTCGAGTCCTCGCGTCGGCTGAGACGCGACCAGCAGGCGGATCGGTCTCGAGAGCTCCCGCGCCATGATGACCTTCTGTTGATTCCCGCCCGAAAGAGTCGACACGGGAACGCCCATGGACGGGGTGCGGATATCGAATCTCCTCGCGCGCTCCTCTGCCGTCGATAGGACGACCTGCTCGTCGCGAATCCACCCTCGAGCGAACGGCGGAAGGTAGTAGGTGTTGAGTACCAGATTGTCGGCGACCGAAAACTCGGCGATGAGCCCGTCGCCGATTCGATCCTCGGGTACATGACCCACGCCGGCGCCGAACACGTTCCTGGGGCGAGCGCCGGTCAGATCCTGATCGCCGATGACGATCCGCCCACCGGCCACAGATCGGAGACCGGTGACCGCTTCCACCAACTCGGTCTGCCCGTTTCCCTGCACCCCGGCGAGTCCGACGATCTCGCCGGCGCGAACTTGCAGCGAGACGCCGTCGACCGCGACCTGACCCCGATCGTCGACCATCACGAGGTCATCGATCCGGAGCACCGGCTCCCCGGGCTCGGCGGCCTCCTTTGCGACGTGGAGGCGAACTTCGCGTCCGACCATCATCGACGCGAGCTGTTTCTCGGTCGTTTCCCGAGGGAGCGCCGTTCCGGCCACGCGACCCGCGCGAAGCACCGTGATTCGGTCGGCAACCGCCAGCACCTCCTTCAGCTTGTGCGTGATGAAGATCACCGACTTCCCGGCGTCGCGGCATGACCTGAGAACGGAGAACAGCTCTTCGACCTCCTGGGGAGTGAGGACCGCGGTGGGCTCATCGAGGATGAGCACGTCGGCCTCCCGGTAGAGCGCCTTGACGATCTCGACGCGCTGCTCGACCCCGACCGGCAAGTCCTCGACGAGCGCATCCGGATCGACGAAGAGGCCATAGCGCCGCGAGATTTCCTCGACCTTCCTCCGTGCGGCTCCTCGGTCGAGAAGGCCGAGCGGGCCCGTCTCTTCCAGGCCGAGAATGACGTTCTCCGTGACGGTGAAGACGGGGACGAGCATGAAGTGCTGGTGGACCATCCCGATCCCCGCGGCGATCGCGTCTCCCGGGCTCGAGAACTTGGCCAGGCGGCCGTCGACTCGAATCTCACCTTCGTCGGCCGAATACAGGCCGTAGAGGATGTTCATCAGTGTCGTCTTCCCGGCGCCGTTCTCGCCGAGGAGGGCGTGGATCTCCCCTCCGGCGACGTCGAGGTCGATGCCGTTGTTCGCGACGACCCCGGGGAACCGCTTGGTGATCCCGCGAAGCTCGAGTCTCACGGGAGGAAGACGAACGACGCCGGCTCGAGCCGGCGTCGTTCGCTCCTCATGTGAGTGTTCCTACTGGTAGTCCTTCGGAGAGACGGAGATCTCCCCGTCGATGATTCCTTGTCTGATCTTCTCGATCTCCTGCGCCAGATCGTCCGGAACGGCCGCTTCGAACTCGTGGAAGGGAGCGAGTCCCACTCCATCGTTCTCGAGCGTCCCCACGTACGTGCCGCCTTCGAACGTCCCATCCACGACCGCCTGCACGGATTCGAAGACCGCCACATCCATGTTCTTCAGGATGCTCGTCACGAAGAGCGAGCAAGAGTCGGCAACGCTCACGCAGCCGTCCGTGTCCACCCAGACAACGGCGTCCTCTTCCTTTGAGTCCTCAACGGCCGCCGTGGTTCCGCCCCCGACCGGGCCTGCGACCGGAAGGATGATGTCCGCGCCCTCTGCGATCAGGTCCTCGGTGGTCTGCCGTCCCTTGGCCTGATCCTCGAAGTCTCCCGTGAACAGTCCGGTCTCCCTGTCCGGGTCCCAACCCAGGACCTCGACGTCGGCTTTGTTTTGCTGGTTGTAGTAGTGCACGCCGGCCCACAGGCCGTCCATAAAGATCGTCACCGTCGGCAGCTGGATCCCACCGTACGTTCCGATCTTTCCCGTCTTCGACACGCCGGCGGCGAGATACCCGGCCAGAAACGCGGCCTGGTCCGTGGCAAACGTCAGCGCGAGGACGTTGTCGAGGGGCGGGTCGTAGGCGAAGTCCACGATCGCGAAGTTTTGATCGGGATTCGCTTCAGCGGCCGCCTGCGTCGCGTCGCCGAGCAGGAACCCGACCGTGATGATGATGTCGCAGCCGCGCTCGAGGAACGCATTGATGTTCGGTTCGTAGTCGGTCTGCTGCTGCGACTCGAGGAATGCGATCTCCACTCCCAGCTCCGTTTCCGACCGCTCGAGACCGGCGAAGGCGGTTTGGTTGAAGCTCCTGTCGTCGATCCCTCCGACGTCGGTAACTTGACACGCGAGGAAGTCGGCTCCGGGTTCCGCCTCCGGACTCGGCTCGGCCTCTCCTCCATTCCCGCACGCGGTCGCGACGATCGAGAATGCGGCCACGGCAGAAAGCACCTTGAACCATTTGCTCATTCGGCTCCCCCTCTCCTGACGGTCTCGCGAGCGAAACCGTGCGCGGCGGCATTCTAGTACCCGGGTCTGTTAGCCCAAAAACCGGGAGACCGCAGCGCCTAGGATTACTGACGCGATGGGGCTCACCGTCGTCGACCATCCGCTCGTCTTGCATCTGTTGACCACGCTCCGCGACGCGGCCACTCCTCCACAGGTCTTCCGCTCATTGACGAAGCCACTGGCCACAGCGCTGGTGCTCGAGGCCACGCGCGACCTGCCGACGAAAGTCGAGAGGGTCCGAACCCCGCTCGAGGATACGGAGGGCCGAGCGTTGGCGTCCGAGCTGGTCGCCGTTCCGATCCTGCGAGCGGGCCTCGGGATGCTGGAGGCGGTGACGGACCTCTTCCCAGACGTGACGGTTGGCTACATCGGGCTCGAGCGAGAAGAGGAGACGCTTCTCCCCCGGTCGTACTACCGGAAGCTTCCCCCGATGGACGGCCGTCCGGTACTGCTCCTCGATCCGATGCTCGCGACAGGCGGCTCTGCGGTCGAGGCGTGCGACGCCCTCAAGGAGGGCCGACCCTCGGAAATCCGGATGGTGTGCGTTGTCGCGGCGCCCGAGGGCGTCAAGGCAATGGAGGAAGCTCACCCCGACGTTTCGATCCTCTGCGCGGCGCTCGACAGGGAGTTAAACGACCGCGGCTACATCCTTCCCGGGCTCGGCGATTTCGGAGACCGCCTTTACGGAACGACCGAAACGGGGGGTTCGGGGGGATAGCTCGCCAGGGGTGGGAAGGCCGTTCTTCGTGGCGGCGAGCGGTCCCCCGATTAGAAGACAAGGGTCCGGCAAAGCCGGACCCTTGTTCGCTCCCCGTCGATCTAGTACTCGACGTCGACGCCGGCGACGGCCTGGGGCATCGAGTTGAAGATCCCCTGAAGTTGCATGAGCTTCATGAGGTCGCCCGATACCTTCAGCTTCCCGCTCATGTACGCGGCGGTGCCGTTCAGCTCACTCTTGGCAAGCGCCACGGCGGTGTCGTAGTCCTGGGTGATCGTGGCCTCGGCGCCATCGAACTCGCCGATCTTCACCTCGGCCTGACCGTTCTCGAGGTTGAAGGAGTACTTGACCTCTCCGTCGGGCGTCGTGATCACCTGCTGGAGCTTGGCCGTCTGGCTGCCCGCCGCCTGCTTGAAGGCGTCGTTCGCGTTGAGCGCCTCGGTCACAGCCGAAGCCCACTCCTCAGACAGAAACTTCACACCCATTCGCGTGCCTCCTTCGTCGAGGTGCGGTGCGAAGTATTGCCGTTCTGATGACCGCCGGTCAATCCGGACAGTCACTTACGAGCGGCCTCCCGTCGAGTCTTTAGAGCGCGTTTGAAGGCGAGAATGTCGTCGAGGGCCCAGATTCGTCCGCCCGCCAGCGACTCGATCGGTTCCGGAAATCTGCCCCGGTTGAGGTACGTGATGACGTGGCGCTTGTCCCAGCCGATGACCTCCGCGGCTTCTGCGACGCCGAGGAGCTTGGGCAGGACCTCGACGATCATCACCGGTTCCGCCACGGATTTCGATCGGGGGCTCCTCGAGCGAACGGCCTCTCGAAGCTTCCGGACCGACGCTTCCAGGGTCCTCGCGGTCACCGTCACGCGCGGATCCTGGGCGTGGCCCTGCCAGCGGCCGGGTCCCTCCTGCCGAACGATCCCCCGCACTTCCTTCGGGCGACGAGCGGTCATGTTGACGACATCATACAGTGGAAGCGCCCACCATCAACGAGGGCCCGCCGGTTCGGAATCGATCGGGCATCGAGTCGGAACGCCCCGCGCATCGACAGCACCGGGCGCAAGCCAGCACTGCTCCCGTAGATCTGACGCTGGAACCCCCCTGTACGTGGCAGTGTAGAAGAGGCAGGTGGGGAGCCGACCACTGGATGATTCGGAGCTCATCGAGCGTGCGCGGAAAGGTGACGTGACCGCCTATGAGGAACTCGTCCGCCGCTATCAGCATGTGGCGGTCCGCATCGCCTATGTCGTCGGCGGTTCATTCGAAGCGGAGGATGCCGTACAGGAGGCGTTCATCAAGGCCTACCGCGCGCTCGATGGCTTTCGCAAAGGGGCCGCGTTCCGTCCGTGGCTGCTCCGCATCGTCGCGAACGAGGCTCGCAACCGAAGAAGGGCGGCCGGACGCCGGGAGCGGCTCGCGCTCCGAGTCACTGACGAGCGCCCCTCGGGGGATGCGGCTCCATCCCCCGAGGTGGCATCACTCCAGGAGGAGGAACGAGCAATCCTGATGGAGGCCATCAACCAGCTGCGCGAGGAAGACCGCCTCGTCATCGCCTACCGCTTCTTCCTGGAGCTCTCCGAACAGGAGATGGCGGAGATCCTCGGAGTCGCGCGCGGCACCGTGAAATCCAGGCTCTCGCGAGCCCTCGAGCGGCTTCGCGCATCGGTCGGCACCGCGTCGATCTCAAGAACGGGAACTGCGCAATGACCGGGCCGCGAGTGCAGGGGGGGCAACTCGAGCGGCGTCTCGGCGACCTCGGTCGCGGCCTGGCCTATCCCGAGGCCCGCGACCTCGCCCCGATGGTCGTGGCGCGAATTCGCCAGATGCCCGCTCCCACCCGGCGTCTCGTCCCGGTTCCGATGTTTCAGATGCGCCGAACCGCGGTCCTTGCCGCAGCGGCCGCTCTCCTCGTTGCCGGCGCGGCGACTGCGGGGGTGTTCGCGATCCGGGGTGTGAAGATCCGTGTCCTCCCGACGCCTCCGGTCGTCCCGTCCATCGTGCCCGGCGAGAACCTTGCCCTCGGTGAGCCCGTCACCCTCGCCGAGGCGCGATCCGGCGTCGAGTTCTCCGTCCTCATTCCGGGAGCGTTCGGAGCACCCGACCAGGTCTTCCTGGACCGTTTGATCCCGGGGGGCCGAGCCACCCTCGTCTACCTCCCCCGCCAAGGGCTGCCGAAAGACCGGCTCACCGGCCTCGGCATGATCCTCACCGAATTCGTCGGTTCGACCGACGAGGACTTCATCCTGAAGGGGGCAGGTCCGGGCACGAGCGTCGACCAGGTCCAAGTCGCTGGGGCGCCAGGGCTCTGGATCGAGGGCGATCCCCACTCGGTCCTCTACCGGGACCAGCGAGGTCAGCCCCTTGGAGATTCCATCCGCCTCGCCGGCAACGTCCTCCTGTGGCAGGCAGGCGACCTCACTCTTCGCCTCGAGGCAGACATCAGTCGCTCCCGGGCCATCCGTATTGCGGAATCCGTCGGCTAGGGAACCGCGGCGAGCCGAGCAGTGTACTAGAGGCATGAGCACCGGATTGGGCCGCGGCGCGCTTAGCCTGGCGGCCCTCGCGGTCCTCTGGATTCCGGCCGTCGCCGGAGCGAAGGGACCGGCGATCACCCTCGAATCGAACCCTCTTCGGCCGAAGGCAGGAGCACCGGCCACGATCACACTACGAACCTGGGAGTGGACCCCGTCGGGGGAAGCCGACATGTCCAGGCCGTGGGCCTTCTTCAGCGCGCGGCAGCTTTCGGACTCCGTTCACGGTGAGGTCCTCGCCGTGTACCCGCCCGGCTATCCGGCGCGGAACTCCGCCTTTCTCGAGGAGGATGGATACGCGCTCTCCTTTCGGAAAGTCGGGGCGGCCGTCTTCGAGTCCACGATGAGCTTCCCCACGCCCGGGCGATGGATCATTGCCTGGGTCGGCTCGACGATTGGGTACGAAGAGCTCGTGGTTGAAGTGCGGCCCGTGGAGAACAGCAATCCCTCCGACACATCGCTCGGCCTCGGGCGAGCCGTCGGGCTCGGGGGGGCCGCAATCGCCACCGCGGGCACGGTGGTCCTCGCGTTTCTCAAGAGACGACCAACCAGCCGAGAGAAGGGAGGCAGGAGATGAAGGAGACAATCGTGAGGCGCCGATGGAGGGGCGTCGTCGCCATCGGTGGCGCTGCCGTCATCGCGGTCGGGTTCCTATTTGTGGCGGTGCCAGCTTCAGCAGGAGGTTTCTGCATCGAGCCCGCAACCGAAGCGAAGGGCGCAACGGTGGAGATGAAGGGCAGCTGCTTCACGCCCACGGTCCTTCGCGCCCCCGCGGGCGAACCCGTGGCATTCGTGAACCGCGATGCGGTCAATCACACAGTCACCGGCATCGGGGAATGGGCGCTTGCGTTTCGGCATGACGAGATCAAGCCGGGGAAGACGTTCTCGGTCCAGCTCGACACCGAAGGGATCTACGTCTACTCGTGCCTCATCCACCCCGGGATGGCCGGGGCA
>JBOGWA010000138.1:0-2206 GCA_050693155.1 Actinomycetota bacterium
GACGGGGGAGGAGCGAGAAGCCAAGCCTGTAGGTCGGAGCAAATCCTGGATCTTAGCGCCCTGGTAGCGGAGCGGCTGAATCGGGCTTGCGGCCACAAGGCAACAACCATGAGCGTGATGAGAGCTCCTGCCCATCCAAAGCCGATGGCGGAACAACATTGCGGCGCCTAGACTCGTCGACGAAGGCCCACCGGCCGCAGCGATCCGGGCCAGCCGGTCAACGGATTCGCGCTAGGGTGGCGTGGTGGAGATCAACTCGGGCGCGCCGGCGACCGCGAGCGGCGAACTCGACATCGCTGCGTCGCTCGAGGTCGTCTGGGACGTCATCTCGGACATCGGAGCGTGGCCGTTCTGGAACCCGGACGTGAAGAGCGCACGGCTGGAGGGTCCACTCGCCGTCTCCTCGGTCTTCCGGTGGAAGGCCGGGCGCGCCTCGCTCACCTCGAGGCTCAGGGTGGTGGACCCTCCGAGCGAACTTTCCTGGTCCGGCCGGACGATGGGGATCCGGGCGATCCACATCTTCCGCTTCGAGCCAAGCGACGGCGGCACGCTCGCGCGGTCCGAGGAGTCCTGGGAGGGTTTCGTCCCGACCCTCCTCAAGGGCTACAGCCGCAGAACGCTCGATCGCGGGATCCGGAGCGTCCTGCGACTCCTGAAGGACGAGGCCGAGCGCCGCGCGGGCGCGTGAGTGCCCTACCGGGCGATCGCGACGTTGAACGGCTGGTTTCAGTTGAGCCGGTACGGGCCTGAAAACCGCTCTAGCGAGGCAGCCTGTAGGGCACATCGGATCGGGCCCGTGACCAGGTCTTTCTTCTTCGAGTTCGCTCGACCTGCTCCGCCTCGGCGGTCACGATGGGGGATCCAGACTCTCCACCGGGCGAGACACCTGTTTCGTGGACATTCTCGGGAGCAAGCGGCACGTGGCTCCGGAATGACCAACTCAGCTGCTGCCAATTCAGCTTTGTGGGCACAGCGCGACATGATGAGAACAGGAACCGGATCGTCTTCTCCTACACGCACTTCGAGTATAGCCTGAGGAGCCTCCCCGAAAGCAACGCGCACCTGATCGACCGTCCCTGGCGACGCGTCCATCACATCCTTGACCCGGACTGCCGACTCCGCGGGAACGGTCGTCTCGCTGTACCACCTCACAGCGGCAGCGAGACCGAAGCTCACCCTGGCGGGTTGGACACACGGATCAAAGACGAGAGCGTCGAAGAACTTGCTGCACGACGTGAGCATCAACCGCGTGCTGTTAGCGGCAGCGAGATCTCAATGAGTTTCCCGGACGGCTGGGAGCGCTCTCGCCTTCCTCCGGACCACGCGGGTCCCTGGACCGGCGCCAACGACTCATTCGCCTCCTCTTCGGAATCGTGTCCTCGAGTGAGGGTCGGTGCACGCACCTTACGTCATCTCGGCCGGCTATCCGCGGTCGGTCAGCACCTCTCCCTCCTGCCAGCGGAGGTCGAGGCTCACCACGTCGCCCGAGCCACCCGTAGGCACGAGCTCGCCGTTCACACGCAGGCGCACGCCGCCGGCGTTCCCGAGAGTGAGCTCCAGGAGATCCCGAGCGCGGTACACGACGGCCGCTCCCGGCTCCAGCGTGGACGCCTCGAGGACCTCGCCGTCGGCGACGGCCTCCACCCAGGACCGCTGGCTCAGGCGGAGCGCCGCCCGAACGCCGCTCGGTTGGCGGCCGAGGGGGTTCGGGACATGGTCGTGTACGGAGTCGTGCGGCGGGGCTGCAGCGACGCTCGGTGGAGGTGTCTCCTCCTCGCCGGGACGGAACGGGGGCGGCAGGAGCGCGATGAGGATCACGGCCACGGCCGATAGCACCATAAGGACCCCCCAGCCCACCTTCGGCCGACCGCGCTTGTCAGCAAGGGGCTCGAGCGGCGGCTCCTCGACGGCGGGATGGCGGGCCTCGAACTCGCGGAGCAACGGATCCGGGTCGAGCCGCAGGTACTCGGCGTACTCACGCAAGAAGAACCGCGCGTACGCCGGCGCGGGGAACTCCTCCAGCGGCGCGTCGCTCTCGAGCGCGCGCAGGTGGCGCTCCTGGATCCTCGTCCAGCTCGCCGCCTCCGAGAGCGTGCCACCACCTTCCTCCCTCGCGCGCCGAAGCGCGGCGGCAGGGTTGTTCGGCGCCGGCTCGATCGTCGCGAGGTTCTCCGGGAGCTCGGATGCACCTTCTACATCGGTCAGC
>JBOGWA010000139.1:0-4253 GCA_050693155.1 Actinomycetota bacterium
GCCCAGGCCGGACGAGGGGAAGCGCGCGCGATCGACGTGGCGGCCGGAAGCCTGACTGAGGCTCTCGAGGGCATCGACGTCGTCTGCGCGTGTGTTCCGTACCGATTGAATCTCGTGGTGATGGAGGCGGCACTCTCGGCCGGCTGTCACTACGCGGATCTCGGCGGACTCTTTCACATGACGCGGAGGCAACTGACGGTCGATGGGAGGTTCCGGGAAGCTGGGCTCGCCGCGGTGATCGGGATCGGGAGCGCGCCCGGGATCACGAACCTCATGGCGAGGCTCGGCGCCGAGCGGCTCGATTCGGTGGAGACCATCGAACTCTTGAACGGCTCGATCGACGAGGACGGGGGCTTCGGCGTTCCCTACGCCCCGGACACGATCATCGACGAGTTCACGGCGCCGGCCATGGTCTTCGAGGAAGGCAAGCTCCGAGAGGTCCCCGCGGCCTCCGGCGCGATCCGGTACGAGTTCCCTCCGCCGATCGGCGAGCTCGAGGCCGTGTACACGCTGCACTCGGAGCTCGCAACGCTTCCGCACACGATCGAAGGAGTTCGCAACGTCCGGTGGCGGCTCGCGTTGCCACCTGCCGTGGCCCAAGGATTCAAGACGCTCGTCGATCTGGGCCTCGCTTCCGAGGACCCGGTCGAGACGAGCGCGGGCCCCGTCGTCCCGCGAGACTTCCTTCTCAACGCACTCCGCCGCTTGCCTGCTCCAACCGGTCCCCCGCGCGACGTCGAGGCAACGATCGTGGCCGTCGAGGGGACCTTGGAAGGACGCCCGGCCCAGTTCACCGGAACCGCCATGTTTCGGCCGACACCCGAGAGGATTTCGGCGGGAGCGTTCGGCACGGCCATCCCGATCGCGGTGGCCGCCCGATGGCTCGCGGACGGACGCGTCGAGGCGGGAGTCCACCCGCCCGAGACGGCGTTCCCGGCCGCGGCGTTCCTCGAGGACCTCGCCGCCGAAGGGGTGGAATTTTCCTACTCGCTGGACGACGATCTCGATACATGACCAAGGCCGAGCCGCTCACCGACGCAGAGATCGCCGAGCGCCTGAAGAATCTCCCCGGCTGGAAGCGTGAGGAGAAGGAGATCTACAAGTGGTTCAAGTTCCCCCGGTTTCCCGACGCGATCGCGTTCCTCACCCGCATCGTCGAGCCCGCCGAACGGATGAAGCACCACCCGGACGTCGAAAACCACTACAACCGCGTCCGGATCGGCCTCCACACGTGGAGCGAGGATGCGATAACCGAGAAGGACTTCGCGCTCGCCCGCGAGATCGAACGCGCCGCCGGAGCCGACTCGGGTTGAGGCGGGGCAGCTGAGGGCGCATACTGCCTCGGCCGAGCTGCTCGTTCGGCCGTGTGAAACGGTTCCAGCTTCGATAGTGCCGTAACTTCGGAGGATCGAGCGATGGTGGGTGCCAGTTGCGAGGGTTCAGAAGGGTCCTCGCCTACTGGCGCGCCGAGCGGCGCACGATCCGTCAGGGATTCGTCGCGCTCGTCATCGCCTCGCTCGGCAACCTCGTCACCGGCCTGACCCTCGGCTCGATCACCGGCACGCTCCAGGTGCTGCCCGGCCTCATGGTCCTCGTTCCCGCGGCAATCGGCATGCGAGGCAACATCTTTGGGGCGGTCGGGTCTCGGCTGGGGACGAGCATCCAGGCTGGGCTCTTCGAACCATCGTGGCGGCGGGATGGACCGCTGTTTCAGAACGCCTACTCGTCCGCGGTCCTCTCCTTCGCCATCTCCCTCATCCTGGGAGTGCTCGCGAAGACCCTCTCCGTCGCGTTCGGCATCACGAGCATCTCCTTGCTCGACTTCGTCGTTATCTCGATCCTCGGAGGCGTCTTCTCGAGCGTTGTCGTCGGGGCGTTTACCCTCGCGCTCTCGATCCAAGCCCAGAGAAGAGGCTGGGACCTTGACAGCGTGGCGGCTCCGCTCGTAACGGCCGCCGGCGACGTCGTCACCCTCCCGGCCCTCTTCGCCGCGACCTACGCCATCGGACTCTCATGGGTGACCCCCGCCGTGGCCGGGGTGGCGATCACAATCACCGTGGTCGTCACGCTCAGGGGGTTCCTGACCGATCTCCCCGCGACGAGGCGTGTCGTCCGGGAGAGCCTGCTGATTCTCACGCTGGCGGGAGGCGTAGACATCTTCGCCGGGCTGGTCATCGAGTCGAGGCTACAGAGCTTCGTTACCTTCCCGGTCCTTCTCGTTCTCATCCCCCCGTTCCTCGAGGATGCGGGCGCGCTCGGCGGGATCCTCGCGTCCCGGCTCGCCTCGAAGCTTCACCTCGGAGTCCTCTCCCCGCGGGGGCGGCCGGAGACCCTGGCCGTCCTCGACTTCTCGATCATCCTGCTATTTGCCGTGTGGGTGTTCGCGTTGGTCGGCATCGGCGCCGATGTCGTCGCGGGGTTCATCGGATTGCAGAGTCCCGGCCCGCTGACCGTGGTTGGCATCAGCCTGCTCGGAGGCCTGATCGCAACCGTGTTGGGCATCTTCGTTGCCTACTACGCGGCGGTCTCGAGCTTTCGACGAGGGCTCGATCCCGACAACCACGGTATTCCGATCATCACGAGCTCCATGGACCTGCTCGGGGTCATCGCGCTGGTCGTGGCGTTCGTTGCGTTCGGGGTCGGGTAAGGGTCGTCGATATACTCGATGAGGAAGCGGAATGGCTGAAGCCCCGCGGAAGACGGTCAAGGATCTCCTCGCCGAGTCGAAAGACACGGCGGAGCTCATGGTCGACCTCGCCTACGCCGCGGTCTTCTTCGGCGACGAGGATCTGGCCGAGGAGGTCGACCACCTCGAGCAGATTCTCGACCAGTACCGCCGCGACCTCCGAACGCTCTCGATCCTCGCGGCGCGAAGCCCCGAAGACGCGGAGGCGATGACGGAGGTTCTTCACATCGCCGCCTCCATCGAGGAGATCGGCGATGCGGCCGCCGACATCGCCCGCGTCGTTACCGCTCAGCTCGGGATCCCCGACCCGCTCCGCGCCGACCTCCGCCATGCCGACGAGATCGTTGGGCGGGTGCGGGTACGCGAAGGATCCGAATGTGTCGGCCACAGGCTCCGCGACCTTCGCCTGCCCACCGAGACGGGAATGTGGCTGATCGCGGTCCGCCGGGGAGGCGAGTGGGAGTTCGACCCGGGCCCGGACACCGTCCTCACCGAGGGCGACGTCCTGTTGTATCAGGGCCCGGAGGAGGGCGTAACGCTCCTCCGAGAGAAGGCGGGAGCGCCCGCCCTCCCCCCGCCGCCGGAACCGGAATCGATCGCCTTGACCGAGCTCGATCGCGCCGTCGACATCCTCGTCGAGATGAAGAACTCGGCCGAGGTCGCGGTCGGGCTCGCCTACTCGGCGCTGCTCCTGGGGGAGCCGGCGCTGGCAGCCGAAGTGGGAACGCTCGAGGCGAGAAGCGACACGCTTCAGGACGAGCTCGAGTCGTGGGTTCTCCGCGCCGCGCCGGAGGCGAGGAACTCCGACGAGCTCCGGGGACTACTCCGGATTGCGTACGCGTCCGAGCTGATCTTCGACGCGGCCCGCGGCATGACCGAGATCGTCGAGCGAGGCGACGAGCTCCACCCGGTCGTCGCCGCTGCCCTCGAAGCGAGCGACGAGGTCTCGGCCGAAGTCATCGTCGAGCCCGGTTCGATCGTCGACGGGAAGACGCTGAAAGAGCTCTCCTTCGAAACGGAGACGGGCATGTTCGTCCTGGCAGTGCAGCGAGGGCGGCGATGGATCTATCGACCTCGCAAGGGGTTCGAGATCGACGTCGGGGACCGCCTGATCTGCATCGGCCCGGAGGACGGGATCCCGGAGATCGAGTCCCTCGTCCGCGCCAGGGCCGGCACCCCGGCCGGCTAGTCCTTGTTTCTAGCGGTCAATTCCGGCGCCGGTTCGGAGAAGCGAGGGCAGAGAGAAGAAGACGTCTTCCTCGGCCGTCCGGACTTCATCGACATCCTCGACGCCGTGGGAACGAAGGTGATCCACGACGCGATCGACGAGCCATTCCGGAGCCGACGCGCCCGAGGTCACCCCGACGGTCTCCGCACCCTCGATCCACTCGGGCTCGATCTCGGTCTCGTCGTCGATGAGGAAGGCAGGCGTCCCACCAGCCCGCGAGACCTCGACCAACCGGTTCGAGTTGGATGAGTTGTCCGAGCCGATGACCAGCAGCACGTCGGCCTCGGTGGCGACGCGCTTCACCGCATCCTGCCGATTCTGCGTCGCGTAGCAGATGTC
>JBOGWA010000140.1:0-3169 GCA_050693155.1 Actinomycetota bacterium
GCGGTGTCGACACCATCGAACACGCACGTGACGGTCGCGTACGCGGGGGCGGCCGGCAGCAGGAAGGTGCCGAGCGACCCGACAAAGAGCAGGGCGACAAAGCGACGTAGGCGGCGTGTGCGTGCGGGCCGGGGTCTTTTCATCTTCTCGAGAGCGTGACTTCGAAGCATCGTTTGCTCCGCCTCCATTTAGGGTATCCCTGAAACCCTCCTACACAGAGGATTTCGACGGCGACGTTTCTCTTCCTTTCAAATGACCGGAATGGCCAGGATGTCACTTTCTAACAGGCTGGTCTCAGCATTTGGTAAGAGGCTCACCGGCGGTCGAAGAGCGGATTCCTCTCTCGTCGAGTAGGAGGGGGATGAGCGGCTCCGCCTCCTGAGCCATCGTGACGACGACTCCGCCCTTTGCCGAAGCCACGTCGATCGCATGAAGCCGGAGCGCGGGCCCGAGGGTCGCGACCTGCGCCTTCGAGAGCCTGTAGCCGCAAGGCGGTGGGTCCTGGACCTGCGCCGGCTCGGGAGGGTCGTTGTCGGCGCCCCCGAAGTAAACGGGGGCGCTCCGTCGCCTACCCTCCTTCGCTTTGCGGAGAGGAGCGCCTTCGGTCGCGACCTCGACGATCGCTTCCTGCTCTTCCATGAATCGAAGTGTGTCGGCCACGGCCTGCTTGTGACTCGCAACCCGTCGGAGGTTCACTGCCGGCGCGCTCGTCGCTTCGTCTGCGGAGAGCCGCATGTCCACTCGCGACTCGACGAGGATCCCGATCCCGTGCCGGAGTCCGACCGCGTTTCGCAGGATGCCTTCGTCCCCGTCGCCGGCCGTCTGCATCACATCCTGATCGCCGACCGCGTACAGCCCGTACTCGTCTGAGGTGTAGCCGGACTGCTCCGCGCCCTTTCCGATGTAGTCGATTGCGAGCGACTTCGAGAGGGCGTAGACCTGCGGGTCAACGTTCAGGTTCCGCGGCCAGAGATAGAGGACGTCGTCGTCGTACAGGACAGGGATCCCCGGGCCGTACTCGTGTAGGTCGACAACGATGTCCGGGCGCCAGTCGCGGATCACGCCACCGATCGCCTGCGCCTCGTTCGAAAGGAGGTTCAAATGATCGCGGTTGATGTCGATGCCCGTGGAATTCCCTCGAGTGTTCGCGGCGCGCCCATCGGGGTTGGCGGCGGGAACGAACAGGACCGTCCAACGAGAGAGGAGCGTTAGTAGAGCTCGGTCTTTCGTAAAGGCCAGATCCCGGAGCCACTGGAGGCACGCCTCGCGTCCGGCCGGCTCGTTGCCGTGCTGGCTACACACGAAGAGTGCGGTCGGCTTGGTTCTTGCCTGTCGAGCGGTTCGGGGCGCGGGATCCCCCAGCTGTGCGAGGTGGAGTGGGCGGTCACCGAGCGTGCGCCCGATCTCGTCGATCTCGATCCGATCGGATTCACGGTCGACCGCCTCGAGGAATTCAACCTCCTCCTCGTGCGTGGTCCAGTCGGCGCCTCCGCGCTCCTCGAACCCCGTCTCGGGCTGCACCGGGCTCGCGCCGGCCGTTGATGCAATTCCGAGCAGGACGACGAGGCTTGTGACCAGTGTCGGTAGGCGCTTCATCACGGGCATGCGGCCTCCTTCAGGCGATGCAATTCGTAGTCGATCCTGCGGTCTCCTGCACACCGGAGCGGATTCCAGCTCCGCCTAGACTCCATTGGATGGCTGATTCGGACAGGGCGCTCCTTCGTTCGGTTCCCGGCCTCGCGCGTGTTCCGCACTTTGGTTTTGGGACGTATCCAACGCCGGTTGAGGAGCTCCACCTCTCGGATGCAGCGCCGGCGTTTCGGGGTCGAGCGTGGGTGAAGCGCGAGGACCTCTCGGCAGCCGCGGTTGGCGGAAACAAAGTCCGCAAGCTCGAATACCTCTTCGGGGAAGCTCGGGCTCGGGGCGCCGATTCGTTCGTCACGATCGGTGGGCTCGCGTCCAATCAATGTCTTGCCGCCGCGTACCACGGCCGCGCGATCGGCCTCGACGCTCATCTGGTGCTCTTCCCACAGCACCTGACCGAAGCGACCCGGCGACGATTCCGTGCGACCTGCGCGATTGCCTCGACCCTCACCTACGTGCGTTGGGCGAACCTCACGCCGGTCGCGGCTCTTGCCGTTCGTGCGCGGCTGGCTCGACGGGGGAAGCGGCCGTATTCCATCCCGCCGGGCGCCACATCGATGACCGGCATCCTCGGTTCGGCCGAAGTCGGCCTGGAGCTGGCCGAGCAGTCTCACGCTGGGGAGCTCGAGATGCCCGACGCGGTCTTCACCGCCCTCGGGAGCGGCGGCACCGCCGCGGGGCTCGCACTCGGGCTGCAATTGGGCGGTCTTGCCCCCGATGTCGTGGGGGTGCGCGTCTATCCCCTTCCGGTTTCGAGCCAGGCGTGGGTCCGGCTCCTCGCGAGGAGAGGGCATCGCCGGATTACGCGCCTTGCCGGGAACGCTACACACGACTTCGATGCGTCGAGAATCACCGTGCGCGCGGGCTACCTCGGCGCGGGATACGCGGCGCCGACGGAGTCCGGCTCGGCGGCCGAAGCGGTCGGGAAGGAACTGGGTGTGCCGCTGGATTCGACGTACACGGCAAAGGCGTTCGCCGCGTTCATGGACGCCGCGAAGTCGCCCCCGTATCGGGACAAGAATCTCGTGTTCCTCGCGAGCTACGACCCGCGGTTGCCGTCTTCGATGTAGTTCCAGGGAGGAGAAAACAATGGCTGAGAGGAAATCTGCAAAGAAGGCCACGCAGAAGACCGCCAAGAGCACCACCGAGAGCGGCAAGACACTCAAGGCATTTACGGACGAGGAACGAGCCGCGATGAAGGAGCGTGCCCAAGAGCTGAAGGCGGCCGCGGGCCCCGGCCCGCGCGCGGACAAGGCGGACGGGGAAAGGGCCGTGCTCGCGAAGATCGCCGAGATGCCGCAACCGGATCGCGCCATGGGCAAGCGGCTCCATGCGATCATCAAAGCCAGCGCGCCAGCCCTCTCGCCGAGACTCTGGTACGGGATGCCCGCGTATGCGAAAGACGGCAAGGTCGTCTGCTTCTTCCAAAGCGCGAAGAAGTTCAACACGAGGTACGCGTCGTTCGGCTTCAGCGACGAGGCGAACCTCGACGAAGGCGCCCTGTGGCCGGTCGCCTTCGCGCTGA
>JBOGWA010000141.1:0-3577 GCA_050693155.1 Actinomycetota bacterium
GTACCAGGTTGACGAAGGCGTCATTGCCGCACATGAGATCGGCCACCTGCTCGGAGCTCACCACCACTACGCCAATTGCATCGAAGCGCTTCCCTCTGGTGCTCTTAGGGGGGATCTCGGACCCTGCACCACGATGTCTCCGTATACCTTCATGTTCTCATCGACGTTCGGCACGGTAGAAGAGGCGTTCATTCGCGACTATGCGGCGCGTTATGCCAAGGGGTGAACCAACCAATTCCGAACTGAAGTTCAGCCCCCACCTACAAGCAAGTACCGCTCCCTAGCGGGCTCGCTTCTTCTTTTTGGCGGTCTTGACGCCCGATAGCGTCGCGGTCCCTCGTAGCCGGAGTTCACGACGGCGAACCCGTTCACGGAGACCATGTACGTGCCCGTAGCCCGCGGAAGCGTCACGGTCTCGATGTTCGTGGGCCCGGCGGAGCTGCCGGCGACCTCCCCCGCCTCGTTGTAGACGTACATGTCGAAATCGTTGTTCGCGTCCGCCCAGGTGATTGTGATCGTCACGGCTCCGGTGGGAAGGTATGCCGATGTCGGCACGTCGACGGTGAGCGTGAACACGTCACAGTTCAGGACCTCGGGCACGGGAGGACAGGTCTGCTCGTCGGTGGCGAAGTTGGAGATGTTCGCACCCACGACGTAGGTCGCCCCGGCCAGGTGACCTCTTTCGCTTTCGTGGTGAGCGTCCCCTCCGGCGGATCCGCGGCGCCGACGGGCGCGGCCTCTAACGCGAGGCTCATCGCGACAGCAAGCGCAAGGACTCCCGTGACGCGTCGCATGCGCATGTCCCTACTAGGGTGGCTAGCGGGCCTTCTTCTTCGGCTTGGCCTTCTTGACGCCGGAGAGCGTCGCCGTCCCCTGGTACTGGTCAGCGACGACGGCGAAGTCCAGGACCTGGACCGTATAGGTGCCCGCCGCGCGCGGAAGCACGACCTGCTCGGTCGGAGCGCTTGTTGCCGAGGAGCCGACGACTTCACCTGCCTCATTGAGAACATAGAGGTCGTAGTCGTTCTGGGCGGTCCCCCACGTGATCGCGATGGTGACTCCCCCAGTTGGGAGGTACAGGCTCGACGGGACGTTCACCGTCAGTGTGAACTCGTCACACGAGACGACCGCGGGAAGGCACTCCCCCGGTTCCGCGACGTTGTTCGTCGGGTTCACGGCCGCCACGATGGCGGGGCCGGCCCACTCGACGCTTTTCGTCTTGGGGTCGAGGGTGCCCTCCGGTGGGTCCGCCGCGCCGACGGGCGCGGCCTCGAACGCGAGGCTCATTGCTACCGCAAGTGCCAGAACTCCAGTGAGACGTCGCATGCTCTCTCCCTTATCTCGCCTTCTTCTTCTTTGGCTTCTTCTTCGCGAGTCCGAACGCGGTAGCCGTTCCCGCGTATTGATCGTTCACGACGAAGAATGGAGAAACCGTCACCATGAACACCCCAGACGCGCGGGGAAGAATCACGGTTTCCGGCGCTCCGAACGAGCCCGTCGAGGACCCCACGAGCTCCCCGGCTTCGTTGTAGACGTAAAGATCGAAGTCGGAGTTCGCGCTGGTAAACGTGATGCTGACGTTCACACCTCCTGTGGCGGACCAACCGCTTGCGGGGACGTCGACCGTGAGCTCGAAGACGTCGCAGCTGACCACGGCCGGAAGGGGGCATTCGTTCGCGCCACCCTGACCGGTGAGGTTCGCTCCGACAACCTCGAGCGGGCCCGACCATTCAACGGTCGGCGTTTTCGGCGTGATCGTTCCCGAGGGCGGGTCGGCGGCCCCCGCCGGTACTTCGCCGAGAACGAGCGAAAGCGCGACCGCGAGGCCGATGGCAACCGAAATTCTCCTGTTCATGGTTTTCATCACTGAACTCTCCTGGATACGGGCCTAATCTGCTTTTCGACGACCGTGAGCCTATCTCCTGCCAGGGGATCGGGGCAACGAGGGCGAAATCCTATACGCTTTGGCCACCCGCAGGAGGTCGTCCTCATATGAAGCATGCCCGCTCCGCCCTGACCCTAAGCATCGCCCTTCTCCTTCTCGTCGTCGGAAGCGCCACCGTTGGACAGACCGCACCTCTTGAGGTCGGACCCGTTCCGGTCGGACTTCCGGCTCAGATCGTGCCCATCGAGCCGGACACGCTGGTCACGAGCTTCCCCATGATCGACCACGGAAAGACGAAGTCGAAGAAAGACGACCAGACGGGTGTCACGCAGTGGCGCGTGGTTTCGAAGACCGGGAACTGTTGTGAGAACTACCTTCTCGCCACCGCGATGGGCCGCCTGATGGACATGGGCGGGTGCTACATCAACTACACGGACGACCTCGGGGAGACGTGGAGCTCGGTTCGCCCGATCGAGCCCATGATCAACGGCGAAGGAGCCCTCGTCGGCGGAATGGGGGGAGATGTCTTCGGCGCGACGTGGGATCTCTACACGGGCGACCGACTCTACGCGTTCAAATACGACGCCGCGAGCGACAGCTGGCTGTACCAGGAGATGCCGATCCATTCGCCCGTCTACGACCGGCCCTGGATCGGCTTCGTGCCCGGGCCGGTGAACGCTCCCGGCGGCGCGGCGCAGTACGTGACCTTCGTGCAGGGCGGGACGGCGACCAAGGAGCCGCTCTTCTACAGCACCGACGGGCTGACCTACGTTCCGGGGTCGAGCCCTTCCGTGGACGAACAGGCCTCGGGGGCGACGTTCGAGGGACCCTTCGAGATCACCGCGGGTGACGACTTCGACTGGATGCAGACGACGGGGTTGCCGTTTACCCCACTCGGAGGCGGTCGGGCCCTGGCGCAGGTTGGGCCCAGCGGTTGGGCCCTCTTCGACGGGGACGCGTTCGAATGGCAGCCCTACACGCTTGCCGACGGAAATCGGCCCGCCGGTCTGTTCCAGGTGGACTCCGCCGGTCGACTGCACAATGTCCTGCCGGCCGCCGAGGGGCTCGTCTACCGGATCTCCGCCGATGGCGGCGCGACCTGGAAGACGCTCGGTCTGCCGATTCAGCTGCCAGGGGCTCGCGCGTACGATTTCAAGGTGAACCTCGCCGCCGGTGTGGGCGTGGTCGCGATCCACTCGCCGACTCCAGAAGGCACCGACGTCGACATCGTCCTGAAGTTCGACATCCGGAAGGACACGCCGAGGCTGGTCCGCCAGTACCAGGTCGGTTTGGGCGACACGAACGCAGGCGCTGGCCTGAGTGTCACGCCTTCGATCCGTTTCGACTTCGATTCGGTGGCGATCCTGCCGGACGGACGGGTCGCCGTGTCGTTCCTCGACTCGACGACTCGCGCGAACGCGCTGAGAGATGGGGAGGTCAGCGGCCCGGCCCTCGCCATCGAGCTCGAGACGAAGCTCGGCAAGAAGCTCCCGCCACCGGCCGAGGAGCCGCCGCCTCCCGCGGGCGTGACGGCGCCTCCGAAGATCCCCTGCGTCGATCAGGTTCCGTAGATAAGCCCCGCGTCCGCGGACGCCGTGCTCGATCGGCTAGATGTCCGCGTAAAGCGCGAACTCCCACGGGTGAGGTCGGAGCCTGACCTCGTCGATCTCCCTGGTTCGCTTGAACTCGATC
>JBOGWA010000142.1:0-7526 GCA_050693155.1 Actinomycetota bacterium
GGTAATGCGTGATCAGCGTCGGTCGTCCCTCTAGGGCCCCGACCACGACTGCTAGCCCCCGGCGGCTCGCCCGGGGGACGTGAACGACGTCGCCCGGTCGGAGCGTCGCCAGGCGGTCTCGGACGGCCGCCTTCTGACGTGATTCCCTCGTTCGACTCGCGGCGCGACGGATCTCATTGACCTCCTCGCGCAGGCGCCAGTACTCGCTGAAGTCGCCACGGTCGCATTGGACGTGTTCGCGGTAGCCGTCGAGCCCGGCTCGATCGCGGTCCACCTGTCGGGCCAGCGATGCCGCCGAGCGGTCTGCCTGGAACTGTCCGAAGGACGCGTTCAGGAGGCTGTGTGCCTGCTCGGGCGTGAAGTTTCGCATGAGGTTCACGGCCATGTTGTACGAGGGGCGAAACGACGATCTGAGCTCGTAGGTTCGCCGGCTGGCGAGTCCGGCAACCTGATCGAACTCGAGCTGACGTTGATGCAGCACGACTCCGTACCCGACCGAGTCGATGCCGCGCCGTCCTGCCCGCCCGGTGAGCTGTGTGAATTCGCCCGGTGTAAGCACCTCGTGGCGCTCCCCCGAGAACTTCCAGAGATCTTCGAGGACGACGGTCTTCGCTGGCATGTTGATCCCGAGGGAGAGGGTCTCCGTCGCGAAGACGACCTTGACGAGACCCGCAGTGAACAGCTCCTCCACGGTCTCCTTGAACACCGGGACCATACCCGCATGATGCGCCGCGATCCCGCGGACGAGGCCCTCTCGAAAGGTGGCGAACCGCAAGGCGGAGAGATCCTCTTCCCCCACCCAGGCCGCTCGCAGATCGACGAACTCGCCGATTCGCTCTCGTTCCTCTCGGGAGGTGAGATCGAGCCCGGCGCTCACCAGAAACTCGACGCTTCGGTCGCACCCGGCTCGGGAGAACACGAAGTAGATCGCCGGCAGCATCCCCTCCGCTGCGAGGAGGGAGACGACGTCCTCGCGCCGGGGCTTGAGTCGCGGGGACCGCCGACGATCCGACGCCCTTCCCCTTCCTCTTCCCTCGCCCTCGAGGCGACGGATGCGTGACCGGACCGCGGGGTTGGCGACGATGCGCCCGGACCGGCGGACGTGCATGGGTACGAGCTCGCGGTCGATGAGGTACCGACTCTCGAGGGGAACCGGGCGATCTTCCTCGATCACCACGCGAGTCGCTCCTCGAAGCGTCCCGAGCCAGTCTCCGAACTCCTCTGCGTTCGACACCGTAGCCGAGAGGCAAACGACGGCCGCCGAGGGGGCCAGATGGATGAGCACCTCCTCCCAGACCGCGCCGCGGTAGGGGTCTTGCAGGTAGTGCACCTCGTCCATGATCACGACCTCGAGGCCCTCGAGCGTCGGACTGCGTTCGTAGAGCATGTTTCGGAGGACCTCGGTGGTCATGACGACCACCGGCGCTTCACCGTTGATGCTGTTGTCCCCGGTCAGGAGCCCGACCCGCTTCGCTCCGTAGCGCGCGACGAAATCGCCGTACTTCTGGTTCGAAAGCGCCTTGAGGGGGGTCGTGTAGAAGGCCTTGCCCTCGCGCGAGACGGCGCGTTCGACGGCGTACTCGGCCACGACGGTCTTTCCGGCCCCCGTGGGCGCGGCGACGAGCACGGATTCCCCGGCCGCGAGCGCCTCGATCGCGCGACGTTGGAACGCATCCAGCGGGAACGGATAGCGGGAGTCGAACGAGGAGATATCCACCTCGGGTACTACACGCGCTCGAGAAGCGCGCCGACCGCGGCGGTGAAGGGCCCGGGTTGCTCGAGGTTGGAGAGATGTCCGGCGCTCTCGATGATCGTGAGCTCCGCGCCTGGGATAGCGTCGGCCATCTCCTTCGATGCAGGTGGCGGGGTGAGTGCGTCGTCGGCCCCCACGATGATCGCCGTCGGCGCGTCGATCTCCGCGAGCAGCGGCCGGGAGTCTGACCGCTCCGCCATTCCGAGCGAGGCCGCCGCGATTGCCTCGGCCGGCTGGCGGAGGATGATCTGCCGCACCTGCTCCCGGAGGGTCATCTCTGCGGTCTCGGATAGCAGGGCCGGTAGGAGGGCTTCCGCTGCTGCGCCGGGTCCCTCCGCGCGCACCCGTTCTGCAAGCCCGCGTCGTCGTTCCTTCCCGTCATCGTCGTCGGGCGTTGCCCGTGTGTCCGCTAGGACGAGTCCGGCAATACGCGCTCGATGCCTCCGCCAGAGCGCGAACGTCGCATACCCGCCCATCGAGAGCCCGCAGACGACCGCTCGCTCGACACCGGCGCGATCGAGCTCCCCCGCAAGGAAATCGGCAATGGCATCCATCGTGAGGATGTCGCCTCCTGCCGGCGTTCCCCCGAACCCGGGAACCGAAGGGGCCAGGATCGTCGCTTCAGCGTCGAGCGACTCTCGCTGCGGGTCCCACATCGAGGCGTCGAGCGGAAAGGCGTGGACCAACAGGAGGGTCGTCACGGGCTCACGACCCCAAGCGTTCCGGGCAGCGCCGTGAACGTCGCGGGGAGCGGGCCGAAGTCTTCGCCGTCGGCGTAGACCCGGAACGGCGCCAACGCCTCGAGCTCGACCTTTGCTCCACGGTGCGTGCTTACCGAGGGGTGGTCGATATGGCTGCCGGAGAAGACACGGGGAAATACGCGGACGAACGTCGGCTTCGAGACCGAGCCCACGACGGTGACGTCAAGAAGCCCGTCGTCCATCTCGGCGTTCGGGCAGATCCTCATGCCGCCGCCGTAACTCTGCGTGTTTCCAACCGCGACGAGCATCGCTTCGCGTCGGTGCTCCTCGCCGTCTACGGTCAGGCGAAACTCCGCGGGCTGAAAGCGGATGAGCGTGCGAAACACCGCGACGACGTAGGGGGCACGCCCTCGCAGGTGCGTGAGGGTGTTGGCGTACTCGTTCGTCTCCGAGTCGAATCCGCAGCCGCTCACGCAGACGAAGTGTCTCGCCCAACCGGGTCCCTCCGCCCGGACCGCGTCTACCCTTCGGATTCGCGGCTCGGCCAGGAGCGCCAGCGCATTGAGCGGCCGTTTGGTGTCCAACCCGACGCATTGAGCGAAATCGTTCCCGGACCCGGCGGGAATGATACCCAGGGCCGTGTCGGTTCCGACGAGCCCATTCGCACACGAGCTCACGAGCCCGTCTCCCCCGACGGCGAGGAGGATGCGCACGCCTGCCTCGGCAGCTTCTCGGGCCGCACGCTCGGGATGTTCCGGATTCTCACTCACGACGATCTCGTGATCGAATGCCGAGGCCCGGAGCGCCGCCTTCAGCTGCTCGAGAAGGCGCCGTCCTTTTCCTCGCCCCGAGGTCGGGTTTGCGACGATGACGATCTCCGCCACGCTGGGCTAGCCGCTCGGGAACGGGGCCGGCGCCGCCGGGACGAGCTCGATCCCGACGCGGGTACGCTCTGCTTGCAGTTGCTGCCATCCCCCGTCGAATTGACCGGCGACGACGGTCAGTTGCTCGAACACCGTCTCGATCAATGCGGCCTGTTCTTCTTCGTCGAGCCCGGTCGCGATGCGAACACTCCTCGCGAGGCTCGAGTACAGACGAAGCGCCTGCGACATCCGGATGGCGGCCTCGGCCAGCTGTGGGTTCGGAGCTCGGATCGCATCGATCGCGTCGGCGCCCTCGGTTGCCCGCGCTCGCCAGTCCTCGGCCCCGTCGCGGAGCTCCTTGACCCCAAGATCCCCACCTTGGAATTGCGCCACCGACTCCCCCAGCTCGGGGAGCACCAGGAAGCCGGTCCCGACGGGCTGGCCGAGGCTGGCTGCGATGAGGGCGTTCTCGACCCTCACGCCAAAACGAGCCACGGCTGCGCGCTTGTCGTCGCTGCCTCCACCCGCCGCGAGGGCTCCCAGCGTCCCGCCGGTCACCGCGCCGGCGAGCACGAGGAGCAGCGCGATCCGCACCCCCGTTCTCCGGAGGAAGGGCTTGCGGGGCGGCACGAGCTGTGGCCGGGGGGCGCCGGGCGCCGAACGGCCTCCTCGCGCTCTTCGTTTGCCTTTGATCGCCATCTGCGTTACCGGTTCAGGAGTCTGGCCACGACGATCGCGGCCTCGTACAAGACTATCAGGGGCACCCACATTGCCAGAAGTGTGAATGGGTCACCGGTCGGTGTGATCATGGCGGCAAAGACCACCAGCCCGAAGTAGATGAATCGTCGCAGTCTGCGCATCTGCTCGGTCGTCACAACGCCCGCGCCGGAAAGGAAGACCATCAGTAGGGGAAACTCGAAGGACACCCCGAACGCCAGCGTAAAGAGGATCAGGAAGCCCAGGTATCGGTCGACCGTCAGCAATGGGAGGAGCGTCTCCCCTCCAAAGGAAAGCAGGAACGAGAGCCCCCTCGGGATGATGACGAATGCGAACGCAGTCCCACCTCCGAACAGCACGACCGACGACAGCACGAAAGGGATCGCGAGGCGTCGTTCGCGACCCGTGAGCCCGGGAGTGATGAATCGCCAGAGTTGCCAGAGCAGCACGGGCAGTGCGAGCAGGAACCCGCTGAAGAACCCGACCTTCATGAACGTGAGGAACGGATCCACGGGGCTTGAGTAGACGAGCCGGCCCTCCCCCAGAGCTCCTTCCGGTCTCGATTCGAGGGGAAGCGTGCGCAGCGTCTGACGATAGGGTCCGGTGACAAGTTCCAGGATCTGGTCGTAGAGAACGAAGCCCACCACCGAGGCGACCGCGATTGCGAGGAAACTGATGATGAGCCGCTTCCGGAGTTCTTCGAGGTGCTCGACGACCGTCATCGTGGCCTCGGGGCTCGGCCGCCGGCGCCGAGGGATCACGCGCATTTCGAGAAGCGACTAAGAAGCTGCGCCGTCGGCCGACCCGGGCTCCGGCGGCTTCTCGCGAGTCTCGGTCCCCTTGGTTGAGGGCGTCCGGGCCGTCGGCCGTTCCTCGATGTCCACATCGTCCTCGAGCTCCGCGCGGAGTTCCGCAGCCGAGCGACGGAACTCACGGAGCGCATTCCCCATGCTTCGCCCCATTTGCGGGAGGCGCTTGGGGCCGAAGATGATGAGGGCGAACAACAGGATAACGACGAGCTCACCGAAGCCGATGGAAGGCACTGCGATCTCCTCCCGGCCATCCTAGCCGGATCGGCCCTAGCCGTCTTCCTGGCTCTTGGTCTTGCCCTCGGTGAGCCGCTCGAGCCGGGTGCTTGCTCGTTCTGTTTCGTCGCGGATCGACTCAAGGACCGGCCGGATCGCCTGGTTCATCTCCGCGATCGACAGCGAAAGACGGCCCACCTGACGAGCGAGTCCCACGATGAGGACCACGAGGATGACGAGCGTGGTGGCCGAGATCGATATTGCAACGGCGACGGCCATGGCCGCCGCAGCATACCGCGGGCTACCGAAGCTATTCGGCGGTCGCGACTAGCTCCGTGAACCAGTCGTCGCGCCGGAGCAGGAAGTGAAAGTCAATGAGGTCGTCGAGTGTCAGGGGTGAGCCGTGTGATTCCCCTACGTCGATCCCTTCTTCCTCCGCAAGCGTGACGCCCGCCGATCGAAGCAAGAGGACGATGCGGCGATCCGCCGGCTTCTCGACAGACTGTTCGCATGCCGGGCAGACGAACGTGTAGGCGCCCTGGTCTCCGTCCGGCGCAATCTCGAGCACGATGCTCGTCGAGGGAAGCTCCACCTCGCCGCACTGTGGGCAGTTTGCCCTGATCGTGGTCATCTCCCCACGGTTATCGGCCGCAGGCCCGCCGGCTTTAACCCCGCTTTTCTCAGGTCTTGGGACTCTCGCGGTAGAGGGCGAGGGTCTGGTCGGCGAGCCGGCGCACGAGTTTCTTCAGACGGGCCGGCTTGATCACGGTCGCCTCACCGTGGAATCGGAGGAGCAGCTTGGCGGCCCAGACAAGATCCTTCGTCGGGAGGGAGACCTCCAGATCGGCCCCTCGTCGCTTTTTCGCTTCGACCGCGTAGTAATCGGCGATCCACTGGGCGCCCGGCGCGAGCCGGAGCCTGATGATGACGTCCTTATCGCTTCGTGCGTACAGCGCACGGCCCTGTCCGAGCAGACCTCTGGGTTCGAACGTTTCGCCCGTGGAGCGGACGTCGCGAATCCGGTCGACGCGAAAGAGGCGCTCCGCGTCCACGGCATGGCACCATGCGACCACGTACCAGTTTCCGAGGGCCGAGAACACGTGCTCCGGATCGATCCGACGAGTCGTCACCTCATCCCGAGAGGCCGAGTAGTAGTCGATCTCCAGCCGTTCGACTCCAAGGGTTGCTGCGCGGACCGCTTCGAGCGGTCCGAGCTGCCGGCTGGCTTGTGCAACCACGCGAAGGTTCCCGAGCGTCTCCGGCCCGAGACGCTCTTTGAGCTTGTCGAGCGCCGATGCGAGCGCCTTCGCCTCGGTGACTCCGGCCGCGACGAACGCCTGACCGGTGAGATACAGAGCGAGCGCCTCCGAGCGCGTGAGGCGCACGGGCCGACCGAAGTAGTCGGCCATCCGAATCCAGACGCGACCCTCCTCGATCTGCACGTCGATGAGGTCGCCGGGTCCGTACGGCGGAAGACCGGTCAGAAACAGCAGGTTGAGGTCGCGGACGAGCTCGCTCTCCGAGACGTCGAACAGCCGGGAAAGCTCGTCGAGGCGTGTTCCGGGATGACGGACGACATAGGGAACCACGAGGAGCAGCCGTTCGAGCCGGCGCCCGGTTCTAGACGGCGGCACGGAGCTCCTCCAGCCTAGCGACGACCCGGTCTCTGAGCGCTCGCGGCGATTGCACTTTCGCGTCGGGCCCGAACGAGAGGATCCACGACACGAACGCCTCCGGGTCCGCAGCGGGAACCTCGCCGACCGTCCAGCCGTCCTTCCGTGTGCGCAAGATCTTTCCTCCGGCGGACGCGACGGCCCACCAGCCCACCTTCGGACTGAACGCCACCCGAACGGTCATTTCCGGCTTCCCCAATCCCCACGGTCCCGCAATGAGGACGGCTTCCGGGTCGAAGCCGTCCGGTGGTGACGATCCCTTTCCGGCGTCGCGGACCTTCGAGGTGATACGCGAGAGGCGAAACGATCGGGGCTCGCCGCGTTTGCGATCGCGCCCGACCAGATACCAGGCGCCGTGGCGAAAGACGAGAGCCCAGGCGTCGACCTCTCGCTCGCTCCCACGCCCGCGCACCGGCCGGTACCGGAACCGGACTCGCCGACTCGCCGACACCGCTTCCCCGATACCGACGAGGTGCTGCCCCGAAACATCGACACCTGCACCGCCCGACTCGTCGATGACAGACGCCAGGAAGCTCGCATCGACTCCCTGGGCAAGCTTCAGGAATGCGCGTGCGGCGTCCTGCGCGTCGTCGGGCGCCTGTGCGGCGACGAACAGCGCAGCCACCTCGTCCGGGGTGAAGGAGATTTCGGGGAGGTAGTACTCGTCATTCGGGATGACGTAGCCTTCCTCCACCTCGAACGCGTCTGTCGCTGCCACCTCGACCGGAATGCCGATACCGCGGAGAAGGTCCTTGTCGCGCTCGAACTGTCGCTTCGCGCTGGCCGTGTCCGAC
>JBOGWA010000143.1:0-1924 GCA_050693155.1 Actinomycetota bacterium
GGATTGATCCCCACCACGCCTCCTCGGATTGCCCACGCTTTTCCGACTCGATCTGGAGCCGATCGAGCACCTGATGCAGCTCCGAGAACTTGTCGCGGAGCTCGCGCCCGTCCTGCGACTGACGAACGAGCGCCTCGGCGAGCCGGTTGAACTCGGACTGAACCAGCATGGTCAGCTCCGAGGAATCGGCCCGGCTTTCTCGAGCACGAAGCGCTCGGACCGCAACCCAGGCAGCTGCCAGCGCCGCGGCCACGGCCGCGATCGTGATTCCTATGAAAATCTCCGTCATCCCCATCGACCTCCTCTTGGGGCAGAGCCTAAAGGGGGGGTCTGACAAAAACGGGGAACTAGGCGGAGATGCCTTCCTCCAGAGCGGCCGCGGCGTCCAGGAGACGAGACTCCTGCCCGGGCGCACAGGCGAGCATCACACCGGGTGGGAATCCCGTTCGAGGATCGGCCTCGGCCCACGCGGGAACACTGATCGCAGAGAGGTCCACGTAGTTGCAGAAGGTCGCCGCCGTGATCACCCCGACCACTCCAGGCCGATAGCACTTCCGGTTCAGCCGGCCGTGCTTGGGTGGGAAGGTCCCGACTGCCGGCAGGAGCAGGATCCCGTCCTCACCGAGCAGGTCGCGATAGTGAGCGCGAGCACGCTCAAACGCGGACGTGGCGCGCC
Source organism: Actinomycetota bacterium (assembly GCA_050693155.1). Classification (GTDB taxonomy): domain Bacteria; phylum Actinomycetota; class UBA4738; order UBA4738; family CALAEC01; genus JBOGWA01. Next base: position 677 of record JBOGWA010000143.1, read on the forward strand.
GAACAAGCCCCTTCGAAGGAGGAAGGAGTGAGGCAACCACCAACAAACGGAAGAGCAACGGATCGACGGTCGGTTGTCGGAAGAGTCGCGCGATCGCCTCGATCGCGAGGGAGAACCGCTTCCCTTCATCAGTCGTCAGATCCCGGCGCATCATCGGGAGGAAGTCATTTCGAAGGAGAGGGCCGACACCGAGGAACAGCCGCCCCACGTCGGGGAACGGCTGTTCCTCGGTGACCATCCCGGCCGCTTCGAGCACCACCCGACCGCGGTCGAGGGCCCGGCGAATGGCGGGATCGACCTTCATCCGAAACCGACGCGGGACTACGAGACGCAGGCCGACGGGCAAGCGTTTCGTGGCAGTGGGCTCACGGGCGATGACGTCGTAGATGAGGCGAGCGTCTCGGACCGAGCGCGCGATCGGACCGGCCCCGAACCAGGACGCCATGTAGCCGTCGACCTCAGGCCAGATTCCCGCCCCGTCGACGGCTTCCGAGGAGGGCTTGAATCCCACGACCCCGCAGAACGCCGCGGGGAACCTGATCGAGCCGAGGATGTCCGATCCGACGCCGGCGGCGGTCGACCCGGATGCGACGAGCGCCCCCTCCCCTCCGGAGGACCCCCCGCTCGTACGTGAAGGGTCCAGCGGGTTGTTCGATCGCCCGTACCTCAGATTCGAGGTCTCCGGGTTCATCGCGAACTCCGGAACGTTGCTGCGGGCAAGGATGATCGCACCCGCCTTGCGAAGCCGGGAAACAACCACGGCGTCCTCCTCGCAAGGAATCGGCGGCATCCGGATGGAGCCGGCGGTGATCTCCTCCCCCGCGATCGCGAAGGTCTCCTTCACGCTCATCGGGAGGCCGGAAAGCGGCCCGGCTCGGGGCTTCTTGACCCCCTCAAGGGCCTTCTCCCGGAACACCGTCGTTGCGGCATTGATCCGCGGATGCTCGAGGTCGAGGCGATCGAGATGCTCCCGAACGAGGTCTTCGGCCGTGCGCTCTCCTTCGTGGACCTGACGGAGAAGCTCGGTGGCGTCAGGAAGATCCGGGCGCGTCGCGATCGGTGGGGCCATGTTTGCCGGATGGGGGGCGGGCCGCTAGGCCTCACGCCCCGCGACGCCCGCGATGTCCCGAAACGGGGTCGTGTCGGGCCCGTAGACGGTGGGACGGCCACCGAACAGCTCGGCCATTCGTCCGGCGAGCTCGGCGACCGCCCAGCGATCGCCCTTCTCGACCTCGGAGACGACCGTCC
>JBOGWA010000144.1:0-15156 GCA_050693155.1 Actinomycetota bacterium
TGCAACCTTGTTACGGCCCTCACCGACGCGATGATGGACTCCGTCCCGGTCGTCGCGATCACCGGCCAGGTGCCGACGGCCGTTGTCGGAAACGACGCTTTCCAGGAGGCGAACATGACCGGTGTGACGATGCCGGTCACGAAGCACAACTGGCTCATCACCGACCCCGCCGAGATCCCCCAGGTCGTGAAGGAAGCCTTCTACATCGCTTCGACCGGCAGACCGGGCCCGGTGCTGATCGACATCCCGAAGGACGTCCTGATCACCGAATCCGAGTACGTGGAGCCGAACGGCATGAACCTTCCCGGCTACCGGCCGGTCACGAAAGGGAACGCCAAACAGATCCGCGAGGCCGTCCGCCTGATCCTCGAAGCGGAGCGCCCGGTGATCTACTGCGGCGGAGGCGTGCTCAAGGCCGAGGCCTCCGAGGAGCTCTATCGGCTCGCGACGACCGGCGATCTCCCGGTCATCACCACCCTCATGGCTCGGGGGGCCTTCCCCGACACGCACCGGCTCGGATTGGGGATGCCGGGGATGCACGGCTCCTACTGGGCCGTCACCGCCATGCAGAAGACCGACCTCCTCATCACGCTCGGGGCTCGGTTCGACGATCGCGTGACCGGGAATCTCGAGGCGTTCGCGCCCGACGCCAAGGTCATCCACGTCGACATCGACCCCGCGGAGATCGGGAAGAACCGGGTCGCGGACGTCCCGATCGTGGGGGACGCGAAGAGTGTTACTGCGGAGATGGCCGAGCTTCTCGCCGCGGAACAACAGCGGCGCGGCAAGCCCGATCGCTCGGCGTGGCTCGCGCAGATCGACGAGTGGAAGCAGAAGTTCCCTCTCCGGTACTCGCAGGAGGACGGCGGGCCGCTGAAGCCCCAATTCGTGATCGAACGGCTCTACGAGCACGCGGGCTCTGACGCGACGGTGGTCGCCGGGGTCGGCCAGCACCAGATGTGGACCTCCCAGTTCTGGAAGTTCGAGCGGCCGCGAACGTGGATCAACTCAGGCGGTCTGGGGACGATGGGCTTTGCCGTCCCCGCGGCGCTCGGGGCGAAGGTCGGGCGGCCCGATGAGCTCGTCGTTGCGGTCGACGGCGACGGGTGCTTCCAGATGACCGCGCAGGAGCTCGCGACGTCGACGACGGAGAACATCCCGTTCGTCGTGGCGATCATCAACAACGCCTACCTCGGGATGGTTCGCCAGTGGCAGGAGCTCTTCTACAACGAGCGGTACAGCCAGGTATACCTCTCTCACGACGTCCCCGACTACGTGGGGCTCGCCGAGGCGTACGGCTGTGTTGGTCTTCGGGCCGAGACGCCCGAGGACGTCGATCCGGTGATCGAGAAGGCGCTTTCGGTCGGGGACAAGACCGTCGTCATCGACTTCCGGTGTGACGAGGCGGAGATGTGCTTCCCGATGATCCCGGCAGGCGCCTCGAACGACGACATCGTCCTCGGTCCCGAGTTCGTCGTGCCGGCCGACGACCCGGCAGACGCCCCGATCGCATGAGGACTCCATGAGCCTGCACACCGTCTCGGTACTCGTGGAGAACAAGCCGGGCGTCCTCGCTCGGGTCGCGAACCTGTTCGCGCGCCGCGGCTTCAACATCCACTCCCTCGCGGTCGGCACGACCGAGGAGGAGGGATTCTCGCGGATGACCATCGTCGTCGACGTGAAGAAGAAGCCGCTGGAACAGGTCACGAAGCAGCTGAACAAGCTGATCAACGTCCTGAAGGTCGTCGAGCTCGAACCCGATCAGGCGGTCGAGCGAGAGCTCGCCATGTTCAAGGTGAAGGCCGAGGACGACTCTCGCGCTCGCGTGATCGAGATCGCGCAGATCTTCCGAGCCCGGATCGTCGACGTCACGCACGCGACGCTCATGGTCGAGGCGACCGGGACGCCCGACAAGCTCGAGGCGCTGAAGGAGCTCTTGGACGGCTACGGAGTTACCGAGATGGTTCGAACGGGCCGAGTCGCCCTCGGCCGCGGCGACAAGAGCATTCACGAACGTCGCAGACTTCGGACGGTCTCGGAAGGTTCGGGGGGGTAGCTCGCCATAGGGTGAGGCGACCCTCGCGGGCAGGTGAGCAACCCCCCCGATCAACCCGCACGAAGGGAGAACGAGTGGCCACCATCGAATACGAGAAGGACGCGGACCGCTCCGCACTCGAGGGGCAGCGGATCGCGGTCCTCGGTTACGGAAGCCAGGGCCACGCCCACGCCCTGAACCTGCGCGACTCGGGGTTTGACGTGCGCGTCGGTCTCCGGAACGGATCGCGCTCGTGGAAGAAGGCGGAGGACGCGGGACTCCGCGTCGTCCCGATCGGCGAGGCCGTCGGCGAGGCTGATGTCGCCATGGTTCTTCTCCCCGATACGGCTCAGGCCCACGTCTACGACGACGAGATCGGCCCGAACCTGTCCGAGGGCAACGTGCTCATGTTCGCCCACGGCTTCAACATCCACTTCGGGCGGATCAGCCCTCCCGAAACCGTCGACGTCTCGATGGTCGCTCCGAAGGGCCCCGGACACCTTCTCAGGCGGACCTTCGAGGAGGGCAAGGGCATCCCGGCGCTCCTTGCGGTTCACCGCGACGCGACGGGGAAGGCTCGTGAGCGGACCCTCGCCTACGCGTCCGGGATCGGTTCGACTCGAGCGGGCGTCATCGAAACGACGTTTGCCGAGGAGACCGAGACGGACCTCTTCGGCGAGCAGGTCGTCCTGTGCGGCGGCACGTCGGGGCTCGTCCAGGCGGGGTTCGAGACGCTCGTCGATGCCGGGTACCAACCGGAGGTCGCCTACTTCGAGTGCCTCCACGAATTGAAGCTCATCGTCGATCTCCTGTACGAGGGCGGGTTCGCGTGGATGCGCCACTCGATCTCCGACACCGCCGAGTTCGGCGACTACACGCGCGGGCCGCGCATCGTGGACGAGGAGACGCGCGCACGGATGCGGCAGATCCTCGAGGACATCCGCTCCGGCGAGTTCGCGCGGGAGTGGGTCGCCGAAGCCGATGCGGGCGCCCCGAACTTCACCCGGATGCGTGAGGAGGCAAGGACCCATCCAATCGAGGACGTCGGAAGGCGTCTCCGCTCCCTCATGGCCTTCCTCGATGCCAAGGAGGTGTCCTCGGATGGGTGAGGGCGAGGTAAGCCGCGTCCAGATCTTCGATACGACCCTGCGAGACGGCGAGCAGGCTCCCGGGATCGCTCTCACTGTCCGGGAGAAGATCGAGATCGCCGAACAGCTCGCGCGGCTCGAGGTCGACGTGATCGAGGCGGGCTTTCCCGCGTCCTCTCCGGGGGAGTTCGAGGCGGTCCGCGAGATCGCCGATCGGGTGAAGGGCCCGGTCATCGCCGGGCTCGCCCGCTGCAACACGGCCGACATCGATCGGACCTGGGAGGCCGTTGGGGGAGCCCAGCACGGGCGGATTCACATCTTCATCTCGACGAGCGATGTCCACGTGAAGGACATGCTCCGGATGACGAACGACGGGGTGATTGAAGCCACGCGCGACAGCGTTCGGCGTGCCGTGGGGTACACGAACGACGTGGAGTTCTCCGCTCAGGACGCCACCCGAACCGACCCCGCGTTCATGTTGGAGGTCTTCCGCGTCGCGGTCGAGGAAGGTGCGCGCGTCATCAACGTTCCCGACACCGTCGGCTACGCCATGCCGTATGAGTTCGGCGAGCTCGTGCGCATGGTCCGCGAGTCCCTCCCGGATGACGTGGTGATCTCGGTGCATTGCCACAACGACCTGGGTCTCGCGGTTGCGAACTCGCTCTCCGGGGTCAGGGCCGGCGCGCGCCAGGTCGAGGTTGCGGTGAACGGGATCGGCGAACGCGCCGGAAACTGCGCGCTCGAGGAGATCGTGATGACCCTCGCGACGCGTGGCGAGGCGCTCGGGCTCCACACCGGCCTCAACACGAAGGAGATCGCCCGCACGTCTCGGATGGTGTCCATGCTCACCGGATACCCCGTGCAGCCCAACAAATCCGTCGTCGGCTCGAGCGCGTTCGCCCACGAGTCGGGGATCCATCAGCACGGCGTGCTGATGAACCGGGCGACCTACGAGATCATGAACCCCGAGGACATCGGGCTCGAGGGAAGCCGGATCGTCCTCGGCAAGCACTCCGGACGGCACGCGTTCGCCGACGCGCTCGCCAAGCTCGGGTTCGAGCTGGACCGCGAGGCGTTGGATCGGGCGTTCGCCCGGTTCAAGGAGCTCGCGGACCGGAAGATCCAGCTCTCCGACGCCGACCTCGATGCGATCGTCGCCGACCAGCTCGGGACCGAGGAGGAGGTCTATCGGCTCGAGTCGCTCCAGGTCGCCGGGGGGACGCACCTTTCGCCGACGGCGACGGTCCGGCTCTCTCGCAACGGCACGACGCTCGAGGACTCCGCGATGGGCGACGGCATGATCGACGCGGCGTGCGGAGCGATCCAGCGCGCGACCGGCATCGAAGGACGCCTCGTCAACTTCAACGTTTCGTCGGTCACGGGCGGCTCCGACGCGCTCGGAGACGTGGTCGTGCAGCTCGAGGTCGAAGGGAACGTTTTCACCGGCCGTGGCGTCTCCGCCGACGTCGTGGAGGCAAGCGCTCGCGCGTTCCTCTCCGCCGTCAACCGGGCGGTTCGCTTCTCCCGCAAGCAGGAGTCGCAGGAGACAGCGTGAGCGGATACACGATCACCGAGAAGATCCTCGCGCGCGCCGCGGGACGGGAGTTCGTCCGGCCCGGTGATCTCATCATGGCGAACGTCGACCTGGCTATGGGGAACGACATCACGGCGCCCGTCGCGATCAAACGCTTCCGCGAGCTCGGGATCGATCGAGTCTGGGACCGGTCGAAGATCGCACTCGTGCCGAGCCATTTCGCGCCGGCGAAGGACATCGCCTCGGCAGGGTTGGTCTCCGCGATGCGCGAGTTCGCGAAAGAGCAGCAAATCGAGCACTTCTTCGAGCTCGGCCGCTCGGGGATCGAGCACATCCTGCTCCCCGAGCAGGCGCTCGCGCTTCCCGGGATGGTGATCATCGGCGCGGACTCCCACTCCTGCACCTACGGCGCGCTCGGAAACTTCGCGACCGGCGTGGGTTCGACCGATCTCGCCGCGGTGCTCGCGACCGGAAAGATCTGGCTCCGTGTCCCCGAGTCCGTGAAGTTCGTCTACACGGGCGCGCCCGGTCCGTGGATCGTCGGGAAGGACCTGATCCTCTCCGTCATCGCCCGGATCGGCGACGACGGCGCCTCGTATCAGGCGATGGAACACACGGGACCGGCACTCGCGTATCTCTCGATGGAGTCGCGGCTCACGCTCACGAACATGGCGATCGAGGCGGGAGCGAAGTCCGGGATCATCGCGCCCGACGAGGTCACCCTCGACTACGTCCGCGAGCGCCAGGAAGCCAACGACCGCTACTTCGATTTCGAGGTCTTCGACTCGGATCCCGATGCGGAATACGCGCAAGTCCACGACGTCGATGTTTCGACGATCGAGCCGCAGGTGGCCCTCCCGTCCCTCCCGTCGAAGTCGGTGCCTGTCTCGGACGTCGAAAAGGTCCCAGTGGATCAGGTCTTCATCGGCTCGTGCACGAACGCCCGGATCGAGGATCTCCGGATCGCGGCGCACGTTCTTCGAGGCCGGGAGGCGGCCCCGACCGTGCGACTGATGGTCATCCCGGCCACCCAAGAGGTGTGGAAGCAGGCGAACCGAGAGGGCCTCCTCCAGGTCTTCGCCGAGGCCGGCGCGACCGTTTCCACACCCACATGCGGAGCCTGTCTCGGAGGCCACATGGGCGTCCTCGGACCGGACGAGGTCTGCGTCTCGACCTCCAATCGGAACTACGTCGGCCGGATGGGACACCGGAGCGCGAAGGTGTATCTGACGAATCCCGCGGTCGCCGCCGCCACGGCTGTCGCGGGGACGATCGCGCATCCCGATGAGCTCGGGGTGGACCCGCCCGAGTTCCTCCGGGGGGCCGGGTGAGCAAGCGCTTCCACTTCGAGGGCGCCGCGCACATCTACGGCGACAACGTCGACACCGACGTGATCATCCCCGCTCGCTATCTCACGGTGAGCGACCCGGAAGAGCTCGCCGAGCACTGTCTCGAGGACCTCGATCCGGACTTCGCCTCTCGCGTCCGGGTCGGGGACCTGATCGTTGCCGGGCGAAACTTCGGATCGGGATCCTCCCGCGAGCACGCCGCGCTCGCGATCAAGGGAGCGGGGGTCGCCTGTGTCGTGGCGGACTCGTTCGCCCGGATCTTCTACCGGAACGCGATCAACGTCGGCCTGCCGATCGTGGAGTGCGCAGGCGCCGCTGTCGATGCCGAGAGCGGCGACACCGTCGTTGTCGACCTCGACGAAGGCACGGTGGAGAACATGACGAGGGGAACGCGGTACGAAGCCACGCCGCTTCCGGAGTTCATGCAGGACATCCTCCGCGCTGGGGGCCTCATGCCGTGGGTGAAGCGCAGCCTCGGCGAAGGCGGAACGGTCACGGTGGGAGTTGCCGAGGGTGAGCCCGACCAGGCCGATTGGAGGCTCGACTGATGGCGTCGGCAGCTCGATATCGCATCGGCGTCATTCCCGGCGACGGCACCGGGCCCGAGGTCGTTGCCGAGGGACTCAAGGTGCTGGAGGCGGTGCTCCCGGGCGCGACTGCCATCACGATCTACGACTGGGGCGGGGAACGGTATCTCGCGACCGGCGAGACGCTGCCGGACTCGGCGCTGGAAGATCTCGGGCACCTCGACGCGATCTATCTGGGTGCGATTGGGCATCCGGGCGTCCCTTCCGGCGTGCTCGAGCGAGGGATCCTGCTTCGCATCCGGTTCGGTCTCGACCAATACGTCAACCTCCGCCCCGTTCGCCTCTACGAAGGCGTCCAAGCCCGTGTTCGTGGCGTCGAGGCCTCGGATGTGGACTTGGTGGTGGTCCGCGAGAACGTCGAGGGCCTCTACGCGGGCTCCGGCCGGTTCGAGCGGAAAGGCACGGCCGACGAGGTGGCCGTCCAGGAGAGTGTGAACACGAGGGGCGGGGTCGAGCGCGTCGTGCGGTACGCCTTCGATCTGGCACTGAAGCGACGCGGCCATGTGGACCTAGTCCACAAGACGAACGTCCTCAACTACTCCGGGGATCTTTGGCAACGCGTCGTCGACGAGGTGGCCCACGACTTCTCCGACGTCGAGACGGGATATCTGCACGTCGACGCCTTCTGCGTCCTGGCGCTGGAGGATCCCTCCCGGTTTGACGTGGTCGTAACCGACAACATGTTCGGCGACATCATCACCGACCTCGCAGCGGTGCTTCAGGGGGGCCTGGGAGTCGCGTGCGGTGGGAACGTGAATCCCCAGGGCGTGTCCATGTTCGAACCGATCGGCGGAACCGCGCCCCAGTGGACGGGGACCGGAGGGATCAACCCCATCGCCGCGATCGGCGCGGTCGGGATGCTGCTGGAGAACCTTGGCGAGCGGGAAGCAGCGCGCCGGGTCGAGGCCGGCATCCGCCTGGCGGTCTCGAAGATGGCTTCTCAGACAGCCGGGGAGATGGGGTTCTCGACCTCCGAGGTCGGCGACCTAGTCGTGGAGGGCGCTCGAAATGCTTGATCGCGTCGAGCTCTACGACACGACGCTCCGCGATGGGGCTCAGATGGTCGGCCTCACACTGTCCTTGGAGGACAAGCTGAAGATCCTGCATGCCCTCGACGGGCTTGGCGTCCCGTACGTCGAAGGCGGCTGGCCGGGCGCGAACCCCAAGGACACGGAGTTCTTCCGGATCGCGGCGCGAGAGTCGCTGACGGGTTCGGCCGTCACCGCATTCGGGATGACTCGTCGCCCGCGCGAGCGCGCCGCCGACAGCCCGATCGTGCGCGATCTACTCGATGCGGAAACCGAAGTCGTCTGCGTCGTCGGGAAGACGTGGGACCTACACGTGACCGAGACCCTGCGCGCGATGCTCGCCGAAGGAATTGCGATGATCGAGGATACCCTCCGCTTTCTGGTTTCCGAAGGCCGTCGTGTGTTCTTCGACGCCGAGCACTTCTTCGACGGGTACCGAAGCAATCCGGCGTACGCCCTGGCCTGTCTCCGCGCCGCCGAAGAGGCGGGGGCGGAGCGGCTGGTTCTCTGCGACACGAACGGAGGGACGCTTCCATCAGAGATCGCCCGCGTCGTCGGAGAAGTTGCGACCCGGGTCGACTCGCCGCTCGGTGTTCACACTCACGACGATGCGGGATGCGCGGTCGCGAACTCGATCGCGGCCGTGGAGGCGGGCGCTGTCCAGGTCCAAGGGACCGTCAACGGCTACGGGGAGCGCTGCGGGAACGCGAACCTGCTGACGGTCGCCGCGAACCTCGAGCTCAAGCTCGGCATCACGGCGTTGCCCGACGGGTCGCTGGCGCGCCTGACCGAGGTCTCGCACTACGTGGCCGAGGTCGCCAACCTTCATCCGAACGGGCAGCAGCCGTATGTGGGCCGAAACGCGTTCGCGCACAAAGCCGGTCTGCACACGTCGGCGCTCGCGCGGCGGCCGGGCGCCTATGAGCATGTCTCCCCCGATGTGGTGGGCAACGAGAGTCAGATGGTTGTCTCCGAGCTCGCAGGCAGGGCGGCCCTCCTTCGGAAGGCGGCTGAGCTCGGAGTCCAGCTCACCGGTGACCAGGCCGACAAGGCTCTTGCGCGGCTGAAGGAACGCGAGAGCGACGGGTACTCGTTCGAGGCCGCGGATGCTTCGCTGGAGCTGCTGCTCGCGCGCGTGAACGGTCACGACGCTCGAGACCCGGAGCGATCGTTCGAGCTCGAGTCCTTCCGCGTGCTCGTCGAGAAACGCGAGAGCGAGGGCACGATTGCGGAAGCGACCGTGAAGGTTCGTGCCGGGGGGCGCCGCCACATCGCGACGGCGGAAGGGGCCGGCCCGGTCGGAGCGCTCGACAACGCGATCCGCCAGGCGCTTGGGGGCGTCTTCCCCGAGCTCGATGCATTCACCCTCACGGACTACCGCGTGCGAGTCCTCGATTCGAAGCGGGGAACCCAGGCCGTGGTCCGGGTCCTCATCGAGACGTCGGACGGCGAGAAGGAATGGTCCACGGTCGGGGTCTCCGACAACATCATCGAAGCGTCTTGGGAAGCGCTCGCCGAGAGCCTGGTCTACGGGCTCCTCCATCCAAGACACGAAGCCGCAGCGGGATGAGCCCGACCCCCCGCGTCGCGTTTCAGGGCGAGCGAGGGGCCTACAGCGAAGACGCCGTTCACCGATTCTTCGGGGAGTGCGAAGCCCAACCGCTGCCCACTGTTCGTGCGGTGTTCGAGCAAGTCGAGATCGGCGCCACGGACTTCGGCGTCGTTCCGCTCGAGAACTCGCAGGCAGGTTCCATCAATGAGACCTACGACCTGCTCGTGCGGCACGGCGTCAAGCTCGTCGGCGAGGTCGTGACCCGGGTCGACCACGCGCTCCTCGGGCTGGCGGGAGCATCTCTCTCGGAGATTCGCCGGGTGTATTCCCATCCCCAGGCCCTCGCGCAGTGCGAGGAGTTCCTCGCGACGCTCGAGGCAGAGGTCGTTCCGTTTCACGATACCGCCGGCGCAGCCAAGCGCGTGGCCGACGAGGGAAAGCGGGACCAGGCGGCCGTCGCCGGTCGTCGGGCCGCCGAGCTCTACGGCCTCGAGGTCCTCACCGACGCGATCCAGACCTTCCCAGAGAACTACACCAAGTTCGGGGTGATCGGCGCGGGGCCGACTCCGAGCGGCGGTTCCCCGGACAAGACCTCGATCGTGTTCGCGGTCGCCGATGTGCCGGGATCTCTGCTCCGATGCCTCGGCGGGTTCGCCAAAGAGGAGATTAACCTCGTGAAGCTCGAATCCAGGCCACAGGGCGGCCGCCCATGGCGTTATCTGATGTACCTGGACTTCGAAGCGGGGGCAGAGGAGCCCCGTGCGAAGGCGGCTCTCGAGGAGCTTTCCGCCCACACCTCGTTCGTCCGGATTCTCGGCTCCTACCCGAGCTGGCGCGACTAACCCTCTGCTTGCTGGTCGGCGATTCAGCCTGAGAGAATCGCGGCGCGGAGGGGCGATCGTGCCACTGATCTTTCCCAACTTCGAAAAGCTCAAGGCCCGCGGTGATGTCGAGCGGATCATCAAGCTGCTCCGGCACAAGGTTGGCCTCTTAGAGCGGAAGCTGGTCGGGCACGAGGTGAACCTCGTACGGCACAGAGCGGTCGAGGCTCTCGGGGAATTGGCTGACCATCGAGCACAAGAACCACTCTCTGAGCTCCTCAAAGAAGAGGAGGATCGGACATTGCGCTGGCGCATTGCCCTTGCCCTTGCCTCTTTGGACGACGCACGAGCCGTTGCGCCGCTAGTCGAGGCGCTGCGAAGCGGTCACCTTCGCGATGAGGGGAAAACGGAAACCAGGGCCGCCCTGGAAGCGATGAGCGCACCCGAAGCCAAGCGTGCGCTCGCCGAACTCGCTCAGCAAGATGCTGCCGCCGCAGCGGAAGAAGAAGCGGCGGCGGCCAAGGCTCTTCTTGAGAAAGCTCAGCGAGAGAGGGTGACGGCGGCCAGGGCTCGGGCGCAGCGCCTTACACACCTACTCATCCTGTTGGATGGAGCGCCCGCGAATGAAAAGGAGCTTGTGGAGGAACTCCTGGGCACACTCAAGGCGGCGGATGGGCGGCCATACAGCTCCTACATCTCGCCAGCAACAAGGATTGCGACGAGCGTGGTCGGTCCGATGGACTTCGGGAGGACGGAGCTCCTGGCTGTCCGAGCCTTGATGTGGTGGAGAACGAAGTGGGGGATGGAGCCCCGTCTCGACGACCTCCGTTTCTCGCAGGTTTCCTGGCCCGATCTCGAGGGATCCACTGTTGAACAATGGACAACAGGTGAGGACGTAGCGGCAGAGCGTTATGGAGAGCGGGTGAAGGAGACTGCGGCGGCGGCTGAACTCGGAGCGGCAGGTGATGACCCGATCTGTCCGAGCTGTGGGACGATCTACAACCGCGTCGAGGTGATCCGTCAGCTCCGGAACATTGTCCCGGAGTTCGAAGTCGGGCTCTGGGCGACCAGATTCAAGTGCGTGAAGTGCGGAGAAGAGACGCGGTCCTTCTCCTCCTGGGTGAGAGTCTCGGTCGTCTGCTGATTGATCCATCGCTTGATGGTGTCATCCGCGAATTCCTTGGCGAGTCGCTCCGTGCCCTGCGCGGTGAGGTGGGATGTGAGTTTCGCCAGGAGATCGGGTCCGAAGATGGAGATTGGCTCGATCGGCATCCCACCCGTCTCTGGCTGCTGTGGTTCCTTCCGACCGAACATGTCGTCTCCAGCTGGCGCGCCGTGTGAGCGTGGATGAGACTAGGGCCCAACGAATCGGAACGCCAGGCGCAAGGGGGGTGGGCGTTGCACATCTCGCATTTCGCGGATGAGCTCAGGTGCAAACATTGCGGGAGCGTCAACTCCGTAAAGGAATGGCCGCTGAAGGGGGATATGGTTCCCTTCTATTTCCAGGACGAGCCCGGGACCCACACGATGACGGTCACCTGCACGAGTTGCGGCAAGGACTGGTACATCGTGTGGGACGACGACCCCGGCCCGATCACTCCTCTGGGTCTGTAGCGGGCGAGGCTGGATCGGGGGGAGGAACAATGATCGAAGGCTGGCGGTTCTGGAAGAAGTAGCTCCAGGCTCCTAGCGCCTGTTCGGCCCGATTCATAGGATGACCGGGATTCCATGACTCGCGTCTCGCGTTTGGCGGCGAGGCGGCGGGCTCGTTGGGGCAAGGTGGCCCTCGTCCTCGCGCTCGTCGTCGTCTCGGCCGGCGCGACGAGAATCTCGTGGCGGCTCCTCCGTGCAGAGGAGCCTGATCCTCCGCTCCGCGCTGCACCCCCTCTGCCGGTCTTGCCGTCTCCCGGCTCGAGCGCCGAAGCCCAACCGCTTAGACCGGAGGTCCTCGGCCTGACGACCTTCCGGGGAAACGCGACGAGAAGCTATTACGGCAGAGGCCCGGTCCCGAAGGACCCTCAGATTCTCTGGCGGTATCCGGTCTCCGGCGCGCTCTGCTCGAAATCGACAGATCAAGAGGGGACGCGGCTCTGGTGCGGGACCGGCTGGACCGGGCAGCCGAACGTGGTGGAGACCAGGAATGGCGTCGAGGTGCGCTTCGGCGCGTATGACCGAGCCGTGCACGTTCTCGATGGTCGGACGGGCGAGCGTCTGATGGAGCCCTTCGTTACGGGTGATCTGATCAAGGGGACGATCACCAGCGATCCGGACGGCTTTCCGCTCCTCTACGTCGGCTCGAGGGATGGCTTCCTTCGGATCCTCGCCCTCGACCGCGGCGCCACGCCCGTTGAGCTCTGGCGGCTCTCGGCGGACTCCGCTCCACGTCCGCTCTGGAACGATGACTGGGACAGCTCTCCGCTCATCGTTGGCGATTACCTCCTCGTGGGTGGGGAGAACTCGTGGTTCTACGTAATCAGGCTGCACCGCGACTACGACGATGCCGGCCACGTGATCGTGACCCCGCGCATCCGGATGCTCGTACCCGGCTACGACGACGAGCTGCTGGCTGCGCTCGGGGACACAGAGGTTTCCATCGAGAACTCGGTCGCCCTCACCGAGAATGGCGTGGGGTACTTCGCGAACTCCGGAGGACTCGTGCAGGGCTGGGACATCTCCCGGGTTCTTCGTGGTGGGAAGCGGTACGAGCGAGTCTTTCGCTTCTGGGCGGGCGAAGACATCGACGCCTCGGTCGTGATCGACGAGGACGGGTTCCTCTATGTCGGGGCCGAGCTCGAGCGGTTTACGGCGCGCGGGCGTGAGGTCGGTCAGATCGTGAAGCTTGACCCCGGCCGTCCTGAGGATCCGGTCGTCTGGTCGATCCCGGTTCCGGCGGTCGGGAAGACCGGGGGTGTGTGGGGAACACCCGGCCTGTATCGGAACGCCGTCTTCGTCACGACCGACACCGGAAGACTTCTCGCGATCAACCGAGCTACAGGAGAGATCGCATGGGAGATCGAGCTTCCTCGGCCCCTTTGGTCGTCTCCCGTCATCGTCAACGGCATCTTGATCGTCGGTGACTGCGCCGGGGTCCTTCATGGCTACAACGTGCGGGATCCGCTTTCCGGACCTCCGGACGAACGCTGGAGCGTGTCTCTCGGCGGCTGCATCGAGTCCACCCCGGCTGTCTGGAACGGGATGATCTACGTCGGAACGCGCGCCGGCGCGGTGTACGGAATCGGGGACGCATAGACGATCAAACCCGGATCGTCCGGTACGCTGGGCCGGATGGCCCCGATCGGAGTCGGAGCACAAGCGCCCCCCATCCCGGGAGCAGACGTCGGGAACGGTGTGAAGGCAGTTGTCTTCTACAAGGTCACGTGCCCGACGTGCCAAATGACGGCGCCGCCGGTGAATCGGTTGCACACGGAGTTCCCGGACCAGTTCGTCGCGGTGGTCCAGGACCCGAAGGAACGAGCCGAGGAGTTCGGCCGCGAGTTCGCGGCCTCGTTCCCCTCGATCCCAGACACCGAGCCGTACACGGTGTCGAACGCGTACGAAATCCGCACCGTCCCCACCGTCATCCTCGTCGAGAAGGGTGAGGTGACCGACGTGGTGGAGTCCTGGGATCGCGAGGGCTGGAACCGCGTCGGGGCACGCATGGGAGAGCTTGCCGGCGTGGGGGCAAGGACCGTATCCGAGGAGGGTGACGGCCTTCCTCCGTTCCGCCCCGGCTGAAGCTCGCGAAACGCCCGCTAGGCTAGCGGGCCGACGAAATCAGGCAGTGAGCGTGTCCACCCGCCATACAACCAGGCTCGCTGCCGCGGCGAGCAAGACGGCGAAGCCGGCTACCTGCGTCGCGGCGCGGACGGCCCGTCGCCCGAACCCCTCGGCTGTGAGTCCCGCCGCGAAACCGGCTACGAGTCCTGCGACGTGAGCCGTGTTGTCGATCCCGGGAACCGAGAAGCCGAGGAACAGGTTCAGTCCAATGAGCAAGAGCCCACCCCTGATGTTCGCCTGCGCGAGCCCGGACTCCCGCCGTCGCCAGTTGTAGGCGAGCCACGCGCCGAGCAGCCCGAAGACGGCTCCTGAGGCTCCCACGGCGACGCGCAGCGGGGAGCCGAACGCGAACGACGCCGCGCTCGCAGAGATTCCGGTGATGAAGAAGATCGCGACGAAACGAAGGCGCCCCAGCACTCCCTCGATCAGGCTCCCGAAGATATACAGCCCGAATGCGTTGAAAAGCAGGTGCAGGAGTGTGGCGTGCAGGAACATCGCAGCGAGCAACCGCCAATAGTCTCCGGCCGCGACGAGCGAGGGCACCATCGCCCCCATCTGAACGAGCACCGGAATGTTCGGGCCTCCGAGCGCAATTTCGACGAGGAACACAGCGACGTTGATCACGAGGAGGGTCATCGCCATCGACGCCGGGCGGCGGATCGACACGCGAACTCTCCGCATGTCCCGTCGACCCTCCGCGACACAGACTGGGCAGTGATGTCCGACGGGCGCCGGTTCCATGCAATCGGGGCAGATCGGCCGTCCGCAGCGCGTGCAATGAACGAGCGTTTCCTCGTTCGGATGTCGGTAGCAGGTCTCCGGTGACGCGGTCATCCAGGCATCGTAGCAACCGCCCCTTTTTGAACCGCTAGACCGAGAGCAAACCGGCGAGCGTCGGGTGCAGTTTGAGAGCGGGCAGGAGCTGCTCGAGCTCCACGGACCGGACCGGCCCTTCCTCCGTGACGATCGCGGTGAACAGGTCGGTGGGCGTTCGCTCGAAGGACCCATCAGCCGGGAGGTCGACACCGATCAGCTTGGTGGAACCCGCCAAAACGTAGGCCCGCTCTTTGTGTCGGCGTGCCGCCTCGGCAAGCAACCTCGTCTTGATCTTGTTCACCCCGCCGCCGGGCCCGACCGCGTCGGCCCCGACGACGAGTATGCGGCCCGCGACGGCGTCGAGCGCTTCCTCATCGTCGACGACGGCTGCGTCTACTCCCCGTTCGCGAAGCGCCCGTGCGGTGGCCTCGCCCTCTCCACCGGGCTCGGAGCGCCCGCAGGTCACCTCGACACCCGCCGCCGCGACGGCGGCAACCAAGGTACTCGAATACGAATGCACGACAAGCGGCGCATCGAGCAGTCGTTTCGCCTGAGCCACGATCCCGATC
>JBOGWA010000145.1:0-23129 GCA_050693155.1 Actinomycetota bacterium
TCACACCGGTCATGTTCGCCTCCTGGAAAGCGTCGTTTCCGACAACGGCCGTCGGCACCTGGCCGGTGATCGCGACGACCGGGACGGAGTCCATCATCGCGTCGGTGAGGGCCGTAACAAGGTTGCACCCGCCCGGGCCCGACGTGACCATGCACACCCCCGGCTTCCCGGTGGCGTGCGCATATCCCTCCGCCGCGTGACCCGCGCCCTGCTCGTGGCGCATGAGGATGTGGCGGATCGACGAATCGATCAGCGGGTCGTACGCGGGCAGGATCGCCCCACCCGGCAGCCCGAAGACGACCTCAACGCCTTCCGACTCGAGGCTGCGAAGCAGCGACTGTGCGCCGGTGAGCTTCACCTAGGCGGTCGCTTCCTCTTCGATCGGCCCGACCGGCGTGGCCTGGACGCGGTAGTTGCGTACGCGCGCGAGCGCTTTACACGAGCGCTCGAACTCCCAGGGCGACCAGTCGCGCCGCCTGATCTGGAACTCGTCCCCGTCGTCGAATCCCGCCGAGAGGTACGTGACCTCGCCGGCGAAGTAGTCGGTCAGGAACCGTGACTCTTCGGGAATCCCAACCTCGAGGCGGATCTGTCCGGGACCTTCCCAGACGGCCGATCCGACTCGACGCTTCCCGTCGAAGAACTCGAACCGCATTGCAGACTCCTTTCCCTTGCGGGGACCGGGAGGCTGCCTGCAGCGATCGCGCGTGCAATCAGAAAAGCCACTCCGAAGGAGTGGCTTTTGGCGCGACCGGGCAGGCTGCCGCCCGGCCCGCGCCTAGCTAATAAGTACGAGGGCCGCCTGCGAAACGAACGAGATCGCAGCGCCGCTCATGAGGTGGCCCATTGTGGGGGTGATATCGGCCCTTGTCAAGAGAGGTTGAGCACGGAGCCGCAAAGAGGTCCGAATGCTCCCGTTTTTCTGCCGAGCGCCGGGTTCATCCTTGTCTTGCGCGCTCCATCGCTTCGGCGATAGCGAGGATGACGTCCTCGTCGACGCGGTAGCCGTAGACGCTGTACTCGCCCTCCTGATCGTCCAGCGTCGCGGGCCAGATCACCTGGCGCGCCGGACCAAGCCGCCCGAGGAGCGCGGGGACGCCGTTGATCTCGATCGGTTCAGGGTCCTCCACCCCGCCGCACCCAAGGTTGAAATAGGTGTTGTCGCCGTATCCCACGTTCAGCTGCGCCGGGCGCTTTCCGTCCCTAGGCACGAGCATGTTGAGTTCCCCATGGATCTGGTCCCGATACGACCACGCGTAGAGAGGCCAACGAGCGGCGAGCCGGGTTCCTTCCGGAAGGGGCGCCGGGGTCATGACCGGAATCGGCAGAATCTGCTCGAGGAAGTCGACCCCGTCGGCGATGGTCTCAATCCGGACCAGCCCGGACCCCGAGATGGTTGCCGGATCCGCGACTAGCCGGCCGGCCACCGAGTGCACGTGGACCATCACGTGCCGATACGAGAATCCCTCCCGGCTCCTTCCGTACACGGTCACGGGAACGAGCCAGCCGTCCTCGGCCCTCTCCGGAGCCCCGGCAAGCACGCTCGCCCCCCTAAACGGAAGGAGCGATCGGTCGAACGGTCGGTTGAGGAGCAGCTGCGCCCTCCCCGTTCGGCCGGGCTCTCCACTGAGGAAACTCTCGGCGGCGATGACCGCCCTCTGCGCTTCGATCGGGCCCATGACGATCGGCGCGGGGCTTACTGCGGGCTCCCAGGCGTGCTCGAGCACGGACCATTGCTTCGATTCCGGATCGACGGCCCCGATCACCGAGTCACCACTCGGCGAGATCAGGTCCATCAGGATTAACGAGGGTTCGCCGACGATCGCGAGCCGAGCGGCGGGCCGAAGGACGAAACCGCTCGGGGGGCTCAGTTCTTCCTCTTGCCGGGAGCTCCACGCGCGATCTCGAAGAATGAGTCTCGTGACGCCGTCGGTGCCGCGTCGAATGACCGCCAGCTTCCAGCCGTCTCCGACTGCTGCCGCGAACTCATCCCCGTCGGCGGCCACGCGGCGGTTCGCCCACTTGTTGTGAAAGCCCAGGTCGACACTCTGGACGTGTCCCCAGTTCGTGATCCTCGAAAACGCGAGCTCGTTCCGGTACCAGAAGGGGGCGGCGTAGCCGGCGTCGACACGATCGAACTCGCCCGAACGGAGATCGAGGTTCCAGACCGCCGAGTCCGTCCACGGGTCTCCAGTCGGGCTGGCGAGCCCGAAGGCCAGGCGGTCGCCTCGCGGTCCCCAGGTCAGCCCAGTCACCCGTGGCGCGCTCTGGTAGCGCGACATGATTACGCCGACTCGCCGGATCGTCGAGCCGTCTGCGGCTGCCATCCACAGCTCCTGGCCTTCCGCGGTGTCGGTGAGAAACGCGATCGTGCGTGCGTCCGGCGAGAACGTCGGGGAGGAGACACCCGGGAGCTCGACGACGAGGCGCTTCCTGGAGCCGTCCGGGAGCGCCGTCCAGAGCCGCGTGCAGCTCACGTACGCGATCCCAGCGACCGGTGCATGGCTCTTCGGACGTAGCGCATCGGGAAGCGGGGCGATCGGATCGATGGAATCGATCGAGGCCGCGGGAAGCGGTCGCGGGCTCCATCGGACGCGCTCGGGCTCCCCGGAGAACGCAACGAGCGGTGCGGCAAGCGCCGCCAGCAGAACGAGGAACACGATCGGAGCGAAGCGAAACCCGAAGCGGGGGGACGGAGACGTCACTTCAGCACCTCCTCGAGATCGGGAGCCGGAGTCGCGTTCGAGGTCTGAAACGGCGCAAGCAGGACTGCCGTTTGCCGGCGCTTAACCACGATCACGAGCCCGACCAGAAGCATCGCCGCGATCCCCCACCCGGCAATGGTGAGCGGCGAAGGCGAACGATCCCGCCTGAGTCCGGCCAGCGCTGCCTCAGCGGCTCCGACGTCCCGGCTCAACACGGAATTCTCTACCTCCAGAGAAGCCAATTCCGATCCCAGTTCGCGCTCGACCTGCCGCGCCTCTCGCCGAAGCCGGAACCGCACGGTCCGCAGTCGTTCGATAAGCCGGTCTCGCGCGTGCATCAGTTGGGCTTCCTCGCGGGTCGCCGCGATGTTGAACCAGCCGCCGATCAGGTCACCGACATACGCATCGCGACAGGGGTCGTCGCAAATCCCGACGGAGTACCCGCCGGGATCAACGTCCGGAACGACGAAACGAATCCGAGCGAGGGCGTTCACGTCGCCGGTGCGATCGACGATCGTGATCAGTCCGAGTGGGATGGCTGCCGGTGGGATCCGAGGAGGGCGGAGCCACATGTCTCCGGGAACGAGATACGCATACCAGGGCCCGTCCTCGATGCGTGGCTGGCCTTTGATTCGGGCCGTGAACGACGTCCGACCCACGGCCTCATCGCCGGGGACGAAATATGAGCGGTTGAACTCGAAGACCGAGCCGCCTCCACTCGCAGCGGGCGAAGTCACCAGCACTCCCGCCGAGAGGATGGCCCCAATCAGGAGGGCTCTGAAGACACGACCAGCCCTGGCATTCGTTCTCATTGGTTCCGAAAGAACAGTCGCTTGCGGGGGCCGAATGGTTCTCGGCTAGTCCTCTCAACTAGTCCTGAGGTGAAAGCGGGAAGCGGAGGAACTCGAAGTGGTTCCCGTCAGGGATCAGCCACCTGCCGCCCCAGGTGAATCCCCAGCGCTCGAAGACCTCCACGATGCGTGGGTCCATCGTCGGCTTCGCGCCGAACGTATTCCCGGAGACATTCAGATCGATGGCCACCCCCCACGCATGGTGGGAGATGCCCGCTCCGGGGTCGTGCCTTATGAACCGGGGCGAGTAACACCCACCGTAATCCGCCGGATCAACGAGATCCCCGAGCCCCCGGTCGACGAGCTCGCCGAGCGCTCCATCGAGTTGGGAGATGACCCCGCGGTGACACTGGATCCTACCGAGGATTGGCGCCTCCGCCGTCACGATGCTGTCGGCTACCCACCGAGGGTCGATGCGCAGGGAACCGCCGGACGCGGGAACGGCGGCGAATTCCCCGAACAGCTCCTTGAGCCGAACGATCGGGAGGACCGCATCGCCATGACGGAAGATCGGCGTCTCTCCCGGACCGCGAATCTGCATGCGGACCCCGGCCGGGAGAGCCCGGCGAAGAGCACGCTCGACTTCCTGCCTCGATGCAGACCGCTTCGGTGCAACGAGGAGGTAACGGGCGCGACCTGCGCCGAGCCTTCGCCCGACCTCCTCCGACACGACCACCTCATGCGCACCGACCAGCTCGTCGTCGACGACCGCCCGAACACGGAGAGACGTGCCGCCGAATTCCAGCGTTCCCCCCGGGCCGATACCTCGGAGCTTCGCCCCGCTCGCCCCGAGCAGCGCACCACCGCGGGCGAGCTGCCCGAACGCGGCCCACTCCGACGGTGGAACGAATCGGAGGTACTCCGCGGGATCGACCCCGGCCAGCTCGACCGGCGCCATCAACCCGTCTGAGGGCGTGCGAACCCGCCCATCCCGATCTCGCCAGGACGTCAGCCAGGCCACCCCGCTGTGCACGACCGCGGCCGCCTCCACCTCGTTCAGATCTCGAACCGCTGCGGCGTATCCCACTGGAAGTTGGGACGGCGTCCACGCGAGGAGCGTCGGAATCTCTGCATCCCCGAGAACCGCTTCATCGGTGTCAACCGCCGGCGGCGACAATGCCGGGTCCGGGGCCCCACCAGGAACGGGAATAGCCAGAGCAACGACCAGACCAACCACCGCGCCGACGACGGCCGCTGCGCCGGTTCGAATTCCTCGCCTCATTGCTTCGGGCTTGGCGCGAGGGATTCGGCGATCTGAAGCAGGCCTTTGAGGTCGAAGCCGGACGCCCGGATGGAGTGGTAGACGCCGTCCTCCACCCACTCAAGCTCGCTGCGGGTTGGGACATAGCGTCCGACCTCCCCCCGGACTCGAACCGACAGCACGTCGGGGTCCATGGGGGGCGGCAGGCCGGTCCCGCGCGACTGGTGAAGGCGGATCCCGACACCGTCGAACTCCGCACCCGGACGCCGGAAGTACACCGTGACGCCTTCCTCGCCTTCCGCTCGGACGAGATGGATGGCCCAGCGCCGGTAGTCGGGCGGCAGGAACGCCGGCATCAGGAGATATGGGGCCGCCTCGGCCACCCGGCGCAAGGAGACATGCTCCCGGACGATCCCTCCGGGAAAGCGGCGAACCCTCCACGACGCCGGGATCTGCTCCCCGACGATCGGAAGGGAGCCTGCGATCTCGAGGAGCTCTGACTGCGGAAGGTTTGACTCCACGTACACATCCACGCCATCGGCGTGAATGGAGAGCCGACGCCCGAGCCTGCCGGACGCCGGTTCGTAGTACGCGACTCCACCACCGGGGACTGAAACGGGCATGGCAAGGGACCCAACATCGCCGAACAACGCGGGCTCGGACCACGTACGAGTCTGGCGAATCTTCAGCCACGCGAGGCCACGCGCGTACGAGATCAGCGCCTCGTCCCGCGGCCTTGCTCCCCCAACAAAAGTGCCCGTCCGGTAGATGGCTAACCCGGCGGTCTCCGTCGGCACGAGGAGCTCGTAGCCGACCTCGTCGGCGACGTCCTCGAGCGAGGCGTCCCGAAAGCCTTCGTCCCGCGCCCCGACCAGGGGTCGCCGAATCGCGCGCAACGTCCCGGGCTGGGGTTCGACGCTGAACGAGCGAGCCGTTGCCTGGAAGATGGCGCGTCCATCGCCTTCCAACGGCAGGCCATTCCGGACCGCCCACACCTCTCGCTCAGGACTCGAGGCCGGGAAGACCTCGTAGGCGAGGGGGAACAGGGTCTCCCCATCGAGCGAAACGAGCACCTCGTCGAGCGGGAAGAAGGGACGCCACAGACCGGCGGTCTGGAGAAAGGCGAAAAGCGGCTGTGCGTCCCGAGCGGCGAGGGTGAGCGTCACAATCGAGCGATCGTCGAGCTCTCCCTCGCCGACGACCTGGACGCGGCTCGTTCCGGCCAGCGTTCGCACCGGGAGCACGATGTCGGTCGGGAGCGGTGCATCCCCGTCGAAGGGCTCACGTCCAGTGACCGCCCGGAGATCCTCCCCGGCGACCGCGCAGTTCGGCAGTCCCTCGCGCGGGCACGAGAGTGGGCCCTCGATCTGCCAGCGGGTCCCATCGACGGCGAGGGCGAGATCGTTTCGGGGCCAGGCGCCCTCGGGGTAGTCGGTCCGGTCGATGACCTGAGCCCGGAACCGCTCCGGAGACTCGAAGGCAACGCGCGCCTCGAAGCGCCTGACCGGCACGCGGGCATGGAAGTTTCGCTCGACGATGTCGAAGATCGCGCGGTAGCTTCCGATCTCCAAGGAGGCGTCCGCCACCTGCTGCGGGATCTCGGTTGCCAGGGCGGGCGTCGGACCGCGCCGCAGGCCTGGAACGCCAACCACGACGAGTGCGGCAACCACCGCCGCCGCGGCGAACGCGACCGCGGCGCGACTCCATTCGGGAGCGAAGACCGGTCTCCGCAACCGCAACACGGCCGGGGCGCGCCGCAGGCTGGGCTCCCGCCTGACCTCGGCCATGATCCTCGGAACCAGGTCCGGCACGTGCTCCGCGGCCTCCCGACGAACCTGTTGTCGAAGTCGATCCGCGCCTTCGGCAAACGCACGGCACCGGTGGCACGTCGCGAGGTGCGCGGAGAGGTCTCGGTCGAGGCGCGCATTCGGATCGCCGTCGAGGCGGGCCGAGAGCTCGCGCTCGGCGATCTCACACTTCATCTGCGCCCTCCGCCTCTCCCAACTCGTCGACCAACAGCCTGCGCGCCCGGTGCATGCGGCTCTTCACGGTGCCGCCGGGAACCCCAAGGACGTCCGATGCTTCTCGATATGAAAAGCCGAAGACCTCGATCAGCACGAAGGCCTCCCGCAGCTCTGCCGGAAGCCCGTCGATCGCCTCGCGCAGCGCCGCGCGAAGCGCGGCATCCGGCGCGGGAGGCTCCACCTCCACCTGTTCGACGAGCCGCCGCTGGCGGGAGGCCTTGCGGATCGCGTCCACCGAACAATTCCGGGTGATGCGGAAGAGCCACGTCGAGAACTTGGAGCGCCCTCGAAAAGACCGGAGCGAGCGGAACGCCGCGATGAAGGCGTCCTGTGCGACGTCCTCGGCCAACTCTCGGTCGCGCACGAGATGAAGCGCGAGCCGATAGACCTCTCCCTGATACAGACGGACGAGCTCCTCGAACGCCCCGAGGTCGCCTTCTCGCGCCCGGCGGACGATCTCCGGTTCCGGCTCTCGCAATCGCGTGGCCTCCCCGCCCGGACCCCCGCCCGAGCGCAAGTGTGACGGCGCGGCGGAACCCCGACAACCGCTTACCGCCGCCTGAGTACGATGGCGCCCGCCCCCAGAATCGTGACGTCTCGACGCATAGGCTCTCCCTCCTCAGTGCGAGGCTTCAACAGAACAGTCGCGTGCCGAGGCGTTGCGGTTCACGCCTCTTTCGGCTCTGCCTTACCGAGAGGGGATCAGGGTCTCCTGCGTCTGTGGGTTCAGGTGATCGAGCTTCAGCGCCTTCTTCGTGGACGGATCCTTGAGATAGAAGACGTTCAGACCTTCGGTGATGTCGGACTCGTAGATGAAGCCGTTGTACCAGTAGCTCGACCAGGCCCCGCCGTCTGCTTCCGGTTCGATCGGCTGCGGATCCGACCAGGCGACCTGAAACGCGTCCGCGGGATCGGTGAAATCGACGACATTCGTCCCGCCCTGGTAGTACGAGGAAACGAGGAGGTACCGGTTGCGGAGCGGTACGACGTTGTAGTTGTGAACGGTGCAGTTCTCGGTGGCCGATTGGTCCTGCGGGAACTCGAAGGAGCCGAGGAAGGAGCCGTCCGTGGCGCTCCAGAAGAAGACGCTCTTTTCCGTCGGGGTGTTTTGCTCCTGGCACGCTGGCTGCGTACCACCGCCGGGCTCCCACCCCGTGACGATGACCTCGCCGTCCCACGTGAAGGCTGCGGAGTGCCAGCTGGTCACCCCTACCTGGGTGAAGGAGAAGAGGGCCTGTGGCGCGGCCGGATCGGAGATGTCCCACACGATCACGTTAGGGTTGCAAGCCCCGGCGGCAAGGCCGGCCCCGAGGTGCACGTTGATGTCGTGGCAGGTCGCGATCTCATCGGGGAGGAGCGGTCGAAGCGACACCGTTGCGCTCGCCGGATCGTCAAGCGGGACTTCAATGATGGACATGAGGCCCGGGCAGCCCGAGGTCGCAACATAGATGAAGACGCGATCGTTCTCCACATCGGGCACGAGGGTGTGGGTGTGCGAGCCCCCGCACGTGGCAATCGCCGTAATCAGGTCGTCCGGTCCCGTGTTCTTGGGATCGCTGACATCGAAGATCTGAACCCCCTCGTAGCCGACCGGGAACGGGATCTGCGAGGGCTCCCCCACGCAATCAGCGGTCATTCGCGCGGAATCCACTGACCGGAACAGCAGCGTGCCCCACACGGACATGTCGCCCTGCGAGCCCGGACACGTGATATCCGCGAGCTCCTTTGGCTTCCTCGGGTTCTTGATGTCGATGATTCGAAAACCCTCGTAGCTTCCCTGGAACGCGAGGTTCTTCCAAAAGGCCAGGTCGCTGTTCGCAGTTCCGTCGCCGAGCGATGCTGGCCGAGGGCTGTCGGCGACCGGAATGAGGTTCTCGCTACGGGGGTCCTTCTTGTGCCCCGCGGAGACCGGAAGCGACGTTCCGACCGCAGCGAGAACAAACACAGCGGCAAACGCGATGTGGCTACGTCGCATCAAGGTCACCTCCGGAGTCCGGGCTCGAGGAAGCGTAGTTCCTGCGTAGCGATTCGACCAAACGCTCTAGATTCCTTTCTCACCCGACGGGACCTCCGTACACGGGTCCGGCGAGTATGGTTTCGAAGCCGGCTGTCGATCGCGCCGGAAGCGAACGTGAACCAGCGAACCCGCGTCCGAAGACGAAGCGCCGACGTGACGGAAGGTGTCGAGCGAGCACCCGCTCGCGCGATGCTTCGGGCCGTCGGCTTTTCGGACGACGACTTCTCCAAGCCTCAGGTCGGCGTCGCCTCATCGTGGAACGAGGTCACTCCGTGCAACTTCCATCTCGACCGTCTCGCGGATGCCGCCAAGGCAGGGGTGAGGCAGGGCGGGGGCGTGCCGATGGAGTTCACCACGATCGCGGTCTCCGACGGCATCGCCATGGGCCACGAAGGCATGCGGGCCTCGCTCGTCTCGCGCGAGCTGATCGCCGATTCGGTCGAGCTCGTCGCGCACGCCGAGCGCTTCGATGCCCTCGTCACCATCGCCGGGTGCGACAAGTCGTTACCGGGAATGGTGATGGCGGCCGCTCGGCTAAACCTGCCAACCGTGTTCGTCTACGGGGGAACGATCCTCCCTGGGAAGTACAGAGGCAGGGACGTAACGATCCAGGACGTGTTCGAGGCCGTCGGGGCCGCAGAGGCGGGGAGGATGACGGTCGAGGAGCTGCGCGAGCTCGAGAAGGTCGCGTGCCCGGGCGCCGGCTCCTGCGCCGGGATGTACACGGCAAACACGATGGCGTGCGCGGTCGAAGCGCTCGGGATGTCCCTCCCCGGTTCGGCCTCCCCTCCGGCCGTCGATCCTCGCCGTGACGAGACCGCCTCGGCCGCCGGCGAGGCGGTCGTGCGGCTCCTCGAGGCGGGAGTCACACCGCGCGACATCATCACGAAGGAGGCGCTCGAGAATGCCATTGCGGTCGTGGTGTCGGTCGGCGGGTCGACGAACGCCGTCCTGCATCTTCTTGCGATCGCGGCGGAGGCGGGAGTCGACCTCGAGATCGACGACTTCGATCGAGTGTCTCGCAGAACTCCTCACATCGGTGACCTTCGACCGGGCGGACGGTACGTGATGGCCGACCTGGACAGGATCGGCGGCGTTCCGGTGCTCATGCGAGAGCTCCTTGACGCGGGCCTGCTTCACGGCGACGCGCGCACGGTGACCGGCGCGAGCGTGGCCGAGAATCTCGAGGGCGTCGCCGTTCCCGAGGGGCAGGACGTCGTCCGCGGTCTGGGCGATCCGATCCACGACGTCGGCGGGCTTGCGGTCCTTCGGGGATCGCTCGCGCCCGAGGGCTGCGTGGTGAAAGTAGCTGCAACGGCACGCGCAGATCACCGAGGCCCTGCTCGAGTGTTCGAGTCCGAGGAGGAGTGCTTCGAGGCCGTGACGAGCGGCCGAGTGCAACCGGGAGAGGTCCTCGTGATTCGTGGCGAAGGCCCGCGCGGCGGCCCCGGCATGCGCGAGATGCTTGCGGTCACGGCGGCCGTGGCCGGCGCCGGGCTCGGCGAACAGGTCGCGCTCGTCACCGACGGGCGCTTCTCTGGCGCGACACGAGGACTGATGATCGGCCACGTCGCGCCGGAGACGGCCGACGCGGGTCCGATTGCCCTCGTTCAAAACGGCGACACGATCTCGATCAACATCGCCTCGCGCAGGATCGATCTCGAGATTCCGGAGGAGGAACTCGATCGACGACGTCGCGACTGGACGCCACCACCCCCCCGCTACAAGACGGGCGCGCTCGCGAAGTACGCGCGCCTGGTAGGAAGCGCCTCCAACGGCGCCGTCTGCGGCTAGCGCCTGCACAGGGCCGACCCCTGTCGTTCCGTAGCGAGGAACCGCCGCTAGGAGGGCGGTCTTGTCTAGTGCGCGGATCGGGTCGAGAGCCAATCCCGAAGCTGGGCAATCTGGCCTTCCACCGATCCGGGGGAGGTGGCTCCCGGGCCGGTTCGGCGGGATACCGCCTCGCGCGCATCGAGTTTCGGGAGATCGGCAAGGAGCGCCGACTGTTCTATCCCCTCCTCGGATATCAGCTCGGCCAGCGTTTTCTCCCCGGCCTCGGCATCCTTGACCATCCGCCCGACGAGAGCGTGGGCCTCCCGAAACGGCATCCCTCTCGTGGTGAGGTGTTCGGCGATGTCGGTGGCGAACATGCCCGGGTCCGACGCCGCCGCCGCCAGCCGATCGTCGTTGAAGTGCAGGGTCTCCACGACTCCGGCAAGAGCCGGGAGTGTCGCCCGCAGCGTGTCGGCGGTATCGAAGACCGGCTCCTTGTCCTCTTGCAGGTCGCGGTTGTACGCAAACGGCAATGCCTTGAGGGCGGCAGCGAGCGTCACGAAGTTGCCGAGCAGCCGCCCGGCCTTTGCTCGAGAGAGTTCCGCGGCGTCGGGGTTCCGCTTCTGCGGCATGATGCTCGACCCCGTGGCGTAGGCCTCGTCGACCTCTGCGTAGCCGAACTCGGCCGTGGACCAGAGCACGATTTCCTCCGCCAGCCACGAAAGATGAACGCCGAGGATCACGCCCGCGGCGAGGAACTCGAGGGCGAAATCCCGATCGGCGACCGCGTCCATCGAGTTCTCGAACACGCGCGCGAAGCCGAGGTTGCGCGCGATCTTGTCAGACCCCAGAGGTAGGGTCGTTCCCGCGAGCGCCGCTGCTCCAAGCGGCGAGATATCCGCCGATTCGAAGACCAGCGAGAAGCGGGACTCGTCACGAACGAGCGCCCAGGCATGTGCAAGGAGGTGATGCGCCAGCAGAACGGGTTGTGCACGCTGCAAATGCGTATATCCGGGCAGAAGAACGTCCTTGTGTGATTCCGCCTGGTCGACCAGGGCGCCCACGAGCCGTCGGACGGCCGCCCCCACGTCGGCGCAAGCGTCCTTGACGAACAGGCGGAGGTCGGCGACGACCTGATCGTTTCGGCTGCGGCCCGCATGAATCTTCGCGCCCACCGGCCCGAGTCGATCGGTGAGCCCGCGCTCGATCGCCATGTGGATGTCTTCATCAGCCTTGACGAATTCGAACCTGCCCTCGCTGATGGCACCCCCGATCTCATCGAGTGCGCGATCGAGTAGGTCTCGCTCCTCGAAAGAGATCAGCCCGGCTGCTGCGAGCGCAGCGGCATGAGCCTTCGAGACGCGGACATCGTGTGGGGCCAGCCGGACGTCGAAATCCAGGGACCGGACGAGCCGCCACGCGGCATCGGCGGGTGGCCGGGCGAAACGGCCTCCCCTAGCCACGCTCGCCCCAAAGCCGGACAGGAAGACCGAAAAGCCTGACGAAACCGCGGGCGTCCTCCTGGTCGAAACAGTCTCCTTCGCCATAAGTCGCGAGCCCTCGGTCGTAGAGGGATCGATCGGAGCGACGACCGAGAATCGAGCACGACCCGCGGTGGAACCGGAGCCGGACCTCCCCCTCGACGTCTCCTTGAGTCGACTCGACAAAGGCGTCGAGCGCCTCCCGCAGGGGCGAGTACCACAACCCGTTGTAGACGAGCTCGGACCAGCGCGGCTCGACGGCCGAGCTCTTGTGGTGAGCAAGGTCGCGTTCAAGGGTGAGCCCCTCGAGATCCCGATGAGCCGAAATGATCGCGAGCGCCGCCGGGACCTCATAGAGCTCGCGTGACTTGATACCGACGAGGCGGTTCTCGACCATGTCGACGCGTCCGAAACCGTTCGAGCCGGCGGCCTCGCCTACCCGGTGGATCAGCGAAACGGGATCCAACAAGGTTCTGTCGATCGCGGTTGGGACCCCAGCCTCGAAACGCACAACCAGCTCGGTCGCCTCGTCCGGAGCGGTCGTCGGATCGACCGTGCGCTCGAAGGCGTCGGCGGGAGGCTCTCCCCATGGATCCTCGAGTGGGCCGCACTCGATCGTGCGGCCCCACAGGTTCTCGTCAACCGAGTAGACCTTCGAGGTCGCTTCCACGGGAATGTCGAAGCGGCGTGCGATATCGACAGCCTCGGTGCGGGACAGCTTGCCGTCCCGCACCGGCGCGAGCACTGCGAGATCGGGCGCGAGCGCCGCGAGCGACACCTCGAAACGAACCTGATCGTTGCCCTTTCCGGTGCACCCGTGCGCCGCCGTTGTGGCGTCCACCTCTCGGGCAACGTCCACGATCTTCGTGGCGATCAGCGGGCGCGCCAGCGCGGAGACGAGCGGATAGCGGCCCTCGTACAAGCCGTTCGCCCTCACCGCCGGCCACACGAAGGACGTCGCGAACGTCTCGACTGCGTCGACGAGCCTGACCTCGACCGCGCCCGCTGCCTTTCCTCTCCGCACGAGCTCGTCGGGGTCTCCGCCCTGACCAACATCGACGGTAACCGCGATCACCTCATAGCCCTGGTCGCTGAGATGGCGGATGGCGACGGAGGTGTCGAGCCCACCCGAGTAGGCGAGGACGCAGCGACCCTTCATGGGCGACTCTCCACGAGGCGCTCGAGCCTGCGGACGAGCGTTCGCCCCCGGACGCCTTCCCGGGCCACGAGGAGAATCGTGTCGTCGCCGGCGACCGTTCCGGCGATGTCCTCGAAGGCGACCTCGTCGAGCACCTCGGCGACCGCGTTGGCTGCGCCCGGCGGAGTCCTGATCAAGACAAGATTGCCCGAGGGTTCCATGCCGAGGGCGAACTCCTCCAACAGCCGTTTGAGCTGGGCCATCCGTCGGGGACGTCCCGCCTGCTCGGGCGGTGCATACCGAAGCTCGCCGTTCGTGCCGCGGACACGCGCGAGGCCCAGGTCTTCCAGGTCCCGGGAGACGGTTGGCTGGGTGACATCGAATCCGCGATCGCGGAGCCGATCGAGGATCGCGCGTTGCGTGGGAAGCGACTCTCGGCGAACAAGCTCGAGGATCGCCTGCTGGCGTCGCTGCTTCACCGTTCGGCCCCTTCATCGGCGTCCTCTACCGTATGAAGCGCCTCGGCGAACCGTTCAATCGCGAGCGCGACATCGGCCTCGGTGACGGTGAGCGGAGGCGAGAAGCGAACGACGTGACGAGCCGACTCGGTCAGGACGAGCCCGCCGCGAAGCGCGCGCTGTACGACCGGTCGAGGGATAGCGCCCTTCGACAGTTCGACGCCAACAAGCATGCCGCGCCCGCGGATGTCCTGAACGTCCTTCGAGCCGGCGACTGCCTCGCCGAGACCCCTCAGGAGTTGCTCTCCCCGAGCTCGTGCGTTCGCCAGCAGATCCTCTTGCTCGATTACCTCGAGGACCGCCAGCGCCGCGGCACACGGAACCGGCCCACCCCCGAACGTCGATGCATGGTCGCCGGGGCCGAAGCCAATCGCGTCTCGCGCGATGCATACTCCGATCGGAAGCCCCCCGGCGAGCCCCTTTGCGAGAGTCATGACGTCCGGCCGGACGCCAGACTCTGTATGCGCGAACCAATCGCCGCATCGGCCGATTCCCGTCTGGACCTCGTCGAGGATGAGCAGGGACCCTGCGGCGTCGCAGGCCGCCCGCGCCGCCTCGAGATATCCCTCCGGGGCGGGAACGACGCCGCCCTCGCCGAGGACCGGCTCGAGGATCACGGCCGCTGTTTCTTCGTCGACCGCCGCCCCGAGCGCCTCGGTGTCGCCGAAGGGCACGTGGACGAACTCGGAGGGAAGCGGTTCGAACGGCGCGTGTTTTTCGGGATACCCGGTTGCGGCGAGCGTCGCGATCGTGCGGCCGTGAAAGCCTCCCAACGCCGAAACGATCTTGGCCCTGCCGGTACTCTTCTTCGCGATCTTGAGCGCGGCTTCGTTCGCTTCCGCGCCCGAGTTCGCAAGGAACACTCGCCCCCAGCCGGCGAGCTCGACGAGCCGTTCTGCAAGCTCGACCTGTGGTTCCGTGTAGAAGAGGTTGCTCACGTGCGCGAGCCGCGCCGCCTGATCTGTCACCGCGGCAACCCAACGGGGATGAGAGTGGCCGATCTGGGCAACGGCGATTCCGGCAGCGAAGTCGAGGTACTCCGTGCCCTCGTCATCGAAGAGCCGCACTCCCTCGCCGCGCACGAACGTCACCGGATACCGGGAGTACGTGGGCATGAGCGCACGCGCCTCACGGGTTGCGAGATCGAGGGCGACACTCACGGCGCTTCCTCCGGCGGCAGGACGTCGTGGACGACCATGGTCCCGAGGCCCTCCGGCGTGAACAGCTCGAGGATCAGCGCGTGCTCCACCCGGCCGTCGAGGATGTGCGCTTTCGGAACCCCGTCCCGCATCGCGTGGGCGAGCGCTCGCACCTTCGGGATCATCCCCGCGACCAGCCCCCCGGTCTCGAGAAGGTGCTCGCACTCGACGAGTGAGAGCTCGGAGAGGAGCGACGCCTCCGGGCTCGTATCGTCGTAGAGTCCCGGGACGTCGGTGAGGAAGATGAGCTTCTCCGCGCCAAGAGCGACCGCGATCGCCGAGGCCACCTCATCGGCGTTCACGTTGTACGTCTGCCCACCTCCGTCCGTCGCCGTCGAGGCGACGACCGGCACGAACTCTTCCATGAGCAAGTGAAGCAGGCGAGAATCCACGCGCGTAATTTCCCCGACGAAGCCGAGACCGACCGGGCCCTGCTTCGGCGCCGCGACGAGGAGGTTGCCGTCCTCGCCGGAGACGCCGGACGCCGGAATCCCTTGCCGGTTGATCCGGCTCACGATTTCCTTGTTGAGCTTGCCCACAAGGACCATCCTCGCGAGGTCGAGCGTCTCCGCGTCGGTGACTCGGAGACCGTCGACGAAGCGG
Source organism: Actinomycetota bacterium (assembly GCA_050693155.1). Taxonomy (GTDB): domain Bacteria; phylum Actinomycetota; class UBA4738; order UBA4738; family CALAEC01; genus JBOGWA01. Next base: position 15,511 of record JBOGWA010000145.1, read on the forward strand.
GGCTCGATCCCAAGGCGCTTCGAGAGAGCGCTGATTTGAGGCCCGCCCCCGTGGACGACAATCGGGCGGATCCCGGCGAGTCGAAGGAGGGCGATGTCCTCAGCAAAGGTTTCGGCCAGGCGCGAATCTTCCATGGCGGCGCCCCCGAGCTTCACCACGACGACCTTTCCCGAGTGCTCCTTCATGTAGGGCAGGGCTTCCAGCAGGACGCGGGCCTTGGCGACGGTTCGTTGCCGCACCTCCGGCGGGCGGGTCACCACCGGTCCGGATGCCTCCGCCATCTGGGACTGATCGGCGATCGACTCTCGCGCGTCCGGCGGGGAGGTCGCGTCGTTCACGTCGAGTACTCCGAATTCAGGCGCACGTAGTCGTACCCGAGGTCACAGCCCAAGCTCGTCGCTCGCCCGGTCCCATTTCCAGCGGAGACGCGAACCACCACCTGCCGCTCCTTCAGCGCAGCGCGAGCGGCGTCTTCATCGAGGGCGGCGATTCGTCCGCCCGCGATCACCGCCTCGCGTCCGAGCCAGACGGTGACGTCCCGACCATCGAACGCTGCCCCCGAGGCCCCGATCGCCTGAAGGAGCCGACCGATGTTCGGATCTCCGCCGAAGATCGCCGTCTTTACGAGCAGGGAACCCGCAACCGCCCGACCGAGACGCCTCGCGTCGTCGTCGGATGCGGCCCCCTCCACCCGGACGACGAGCGATCGCGTGGCTCCCTCGGCGCCCTCGGCAACCTTGTGGGCGAGATTCTCCGCCGCCTCCGCGAGGGCGCTCTCAAGGGCATCGAGCCCCGGAGTGCCCGGGCCGGCAGTGACCTCACCTGCCCCACTCGCGAACACGAGGACGGTGTCGTTGGTGCTCGTGCAGGCATCGATCGTCAGTCCGTTGAAGACGGGCGCCACCGAGCGTCGGACCACGTCGTCGAGGACCTTCGCATCCACCCGAGCGTCGATCGTGAGAAACGCGAGCATCGTCGCGAGATCGGGCGCCACCATGCCCGCCCCTTTGACGCAACCGCCCACGACGAGGCCCCCCCGCTCGACGACACACTCCTTGGGGCCGGCATCGGTTGTGAGGATGGCTCGCGCGAACTCACCACCCCCGTCCCCCGAAAGGGCTTCCACCGCTCGAGGGAGGGCGCCTCGAATCCGATCAACGGGAATCCGGGGACCGATGAGTCCCGTCGAGCACACGAGGATCTCGTCCGCCGACGCCCCCAGGAGGTGGGCCGCAGCTTCAGCCACCGCAGCCGCGTCGCCGAGACCGTCCTCCCCCGTTCCCGCGTTGGCTTGACCCGCATTCACAACGACGGCGCGAGCTCGCCCGTCGGCAAGGTGGCGGCGCGAGAGAGCCACCGGGGCCGCGGGGAAGGCGTTCCGCGTGAACACTCCCGACGCCACGGCGGGTTGATCGGCGACCAGCAACGCGAGGTCGGCACGTGCACCTGTGATGAGCCCCGCGTCGACGCCGGCTGCGCGGAAGCCCGCCGCTTCGGTCACGCTCATGGATACACCGCCAGCGCCTCGAGACCCGCCGTTTCCGGAAACCCGAGCATCAGATTCAGGTTTTGGAGGGCCTGGCCGGCCGCACCCTTCACGAGGTTATCGAGACAGCCAACGAGAATCGCCGTCTCCGTTCGCTCGTCGACCGCCGCGCCGAGCTCCACGGTGTTCGAGCCCATCACTCGCTTCGTGTCCGGCAGCGTTCCTTCGGAAAGGACACGCACGAAGGGAGCCGTCGCGTACGCGGACTCCCACGCGGCGAGCAGATCGGTCACCCCCGCGTCGCCTCGGCGGCGCGCATAGCAGGTGACGAGCACGCCTCGGATCGCCGGAACCAGGTGGGGAACGAACGACACCTTCGTAGCGGTCCCCGTCGCGGCCTCCAGCACCCGCTCGATCTCGGGAGTGTGCTGGTGAGCACCTCCAGCCTTGTACGGCTGGACGCTCCCGTCGCGCTGGGCGAAGTGGGTGATCTCCGTCGGACTGTGTCCGGCGCCGGAGATGCCCGATTTCCCGTCGATGATGAGACCCGCAGAATCGATGAGCTCGGCCCGGACCAACGGGGCGAGCGCAAGAGCGACCGGCGTTGGATAGCACCCGGGGTTCGCGACGAGCGCAGCGCCTGGAATCTCCTCGGCGAACAGCTCCGGCAGACCGTAGACAGCCTTCTCGAGCCATTCCGGAGCGGAGTGCTCGAATCCGTACCAATCGGGATACTGCGCCGCCGCAAGACGGAAATCGCCGGCGAGGTCGACAACGCGGCAGCCCGCCTCCAAGAGGCCCGGGGCTAGGCGCATGCTCGACCCATGCGGCAGCGCCAGCAGCACCACCTCCGCACGAGCAGCGATCTCGTCGATGTCGAGCGCGCCGATCGTCATCTCCGCGAACGGTTCGAGGTGCGGATAGATGTCGCCGAGGGCCATCCCGACGGTCTGCTGACCTGCGAGCACCGTCACGGTGAGGTCCTCGTGGCCCGCCACGAGCCGCAGAATCTCGGCGCCCGTATACCCAGAGGCGCCCGCGATCGCGACTCGAGCTTTTCGTTGTGTGTTCATTGGAGCGCATGAGTATGCATCACAATGCGTGAAAATGCAACCCTGGGGCATCACGAGTCGCTGCTACCATCTCAGCGGTGACCGCGCCTTACGAGGATTCAGAAGAACCTGTGGAGACAACGCCCGCTCTTGGGGTGGAAACCACCCTCGAGGATCTTCGCCAATCGGAGCGGACGATCATCGCCGTGCGGTGGGTCGCCGCCGCCTTCGCGATCGCGTTCGCCCTCGGACAGCTCCTGGCCGACGCCGATCGGATCTCCCCGTCAGGCATCGAGGAAGCGACACTCGGGGTGGCCCTCTCGATCCCGATCATCAATCTGGCGATCTGGCTGCTGCATCGACGAGCGCAGCGCTTCCAGCAGGCGAAGGCGCTCGCGGTTGCGACTCTCACCGTCGACGTTCTGGTTGCCTCGACGTTCGTCTGGCTCCATGCGTTCGATGCCGAATCGGCTCTCTGGGCGATCCTCCTCATCCTTCCGCTCGAGGGGGCGATCCGATTCCGGTTGCGCGGCGCGCTCGCCGTCTGGCTCGCCGTGACGAGCCTGTACCTGAGCCGCGAGCTCTGGGGCTCCGATTGGTACGGGTACGAGCTCGAGTGGGGCAGTATCACGTTTCGCATGGGGATCGCATTGCTGGTCGCCCTCGTCGGAGGCTTCATGGCGCGGGACCTGATTCGGCAGCGGACCCAGCTCGCCGGGGCGCTCGAGCAGCTGAGTCAGGTCGATCGACTTCGCTCCCGGCTGATCTCGACCCTCGCCCACGACGTCCGAAGTCCCCTCACGACCATCCGGGGGACGCTGAAGGTACTGCTCTCGAAGGATCGGCCCGACGATGACACGATCGAAGATCTCGTCCGCACCGCGGACACGCAAGCAGCGAGGCTCGAGCACCTCGCAATCGACCTCCTCGACCTGGCGCGCCTCGAGTCGGGGCGCCTCGAGCTTGCGCTCGCAGACATCGCCCTGAGGGATGCTGTCGAAGGCGCGGTTCGCTACGCGGCGCCGAACGGAGGAGTCGAGATCGAGGTCGACACGCTCATTCGCGTGCGGGCCGATCCCGGGCGGCTGGAACAGATGGTCGTCAACCTCGTCGGCAACGCCGTTCGCTACGGTGGCCCTCCGGTCCGAGTGGAGGCCGCGATCGCCGACGGCGACGTGGAGATCCGCGTCCGCGATCACGGGCCCGGGGTTCCTCGAGATGACCGCCTTTCGCTCTTCGACCCCTTCCGGGTCAACGCGGGCGCGGGATCCGTCGGCTTCGGACTCGCCATCGTGAGGGCTCTCGCGGAGGCGCACGGCGGGCGGATCACCTACGAGCCGAACGACCCCCAGGGCGCCTGCTTCTGCCTCACTCTGCCGCAGGCAAAAACCGACTCTGACTAGGCGGCCGGCGCGACTGCTTGATCCAAGAACCGCAACACGAGGTCGATCGTTCGCTCCGGCACTTCGTACTGGGGGACGTGTCCAACCGAAGGCAGGACATGCAGCTCGGATGCCGGCATGAGCGACGCCATGCGGCGGCCGGCTCGGACGGACACGAGGTGGTCCTCGGCGCCCCAGATGATCAGCGACGGCAACCGGATGCGGCGGACGAACTGCCAGAACTCCTGCCGCGGATCGGCCATGAGCCCGCGGAAGGACGCGAGAACGGCCATTCGAGCGCGCATCGATCGGTGCACCCGGACGAACTCGTCGGCGCCCGCCGCGTACGCGGCATCGGGAAGACGGTCCGGAACGGCGAAGAGCTGGCGGATCGCGGTCTTGATCATCTCGTGCTGGAAGGGAACGGGGATTGCCGCGACTCCCGTCGGGACGACCCGCACGAACTGGAGCATCCAGGCCCAGCGACCGCCGGGGGCGGCCGGATCCAAGAGCACGAGCCCGGCAACACGATCGGGCGACCGGCGCGCGACCTCGAGGGCGACACGCCCACCCATCGAGTTGCCAATGAGCACGGGATTCTCCGCGCCGACCGTATCGAGAAGACCGGTCACGACGCCGGCGTAGTACGCCGGGGTGTACCGGGCGCGAGGCTTCGAGGACTCCCCGTGTCCCGGGAGGTCGGGGACGATCACGCGATAGCGCTCGGCCAGCGGACGAAGGATCGGAAGCCAGGACAGCTTCGAAGCGGCGAGGCCGTGGAGCAGCACGAGAGGAGGGCCTTCCCCGAAGGAGTACGCGGACAGGCGCACCCCGTCCACGGGGATCGTGACTTGCTCGAGGTCTGCCGGAAGCCGATCGCGTCCACTCGGAACGAACAGGGACTGGAGCCTGTTTGCAAGGTCGATGTTTCCGCGAACCGACAGCCGGCCGGCGAGAAGCGCATCGCTGCTCACCTCATGCCCGTCATCGATGGCCAGCCAGGTTTTCGCGTCGGTTACGACTCGGGCGGCCGGCCGAATGGCTTCGCCTTCGGTGACTCCGCAATAGCCGCGCCCCAAAGCGAGCTGAAAGGGGGCGTCATCGACGGTAAGACCGATGCGGCCGGCGAAACCGTCGGAAGCTTCGGGCCGGAAGCGTTCGGGAAGCGACTGGACGCGGGTGCGAACGACGGCCAGGCCGTTCGCCCCCCCGAGGGGTCCCCTCCTCACGCCGTCAACTGTACCCGAGGCTCTCTCGTTCACCGTGGATCTCCCGCCAGTTCCCGGGTCGTTCACATTCGACGGCGCCCGGGTCGAACCCTCTCGCGAATAGACTCTTGGGAAGTGCGCGAGCAGATCGTCTTTGGCAACGACTGGATCACGGTCGATCTGCCCGATTTCACCAGGATCGTCTCACCCGGCGTGTCGCTCCCTCTCGAGCCTGCATCCAACCTCCGCGCCGTCTACGAGGAAGCCGTCCAGGCGCCCATCGACCGGCCACCACTCGCGGAGCTCGCCCGGGGCGCGACGCGCGTAACCGTCGCCTTCGACGATCCCACCGTGCCGTGCTTCGCCCCGGCCTGGGCGGAAGCGGTGCCGGTGATCCTGAACGCACTCGAACGCGGGGGGGTCGACGCCGAAAACATCACGTTGGTCAACGCGAACGCGCTGCATCGGAAATTCAACCACGACGAGCTGGCTGGAATCCTCGGCGACGACATCGTTCGACGATTCGAGCATCGGCTCACGTGCCACGACGCCGAGGATCCAGAAGGAAACGTCCACCTGGGCGCCACGAACGCGGGAGAGGATGTTGAGGTCAACCGCCTCGTCGTCGAGTCGGACCTCACGGTCTATCTGAACACCTCGACCACGCGGGGATTCTCCGGCGGATGGAAGTCGGTCTGCGTGGGCCTCTCGACCTATCGATCGATCCGGCACCACCACAACCCCGACACGATGAGCATGACCCTCGAGAAGAACCGGATGCACGCGGTGCTCGACCGGATGGGTGCGGTCGTGGAGCGGGAGCTCGGGGCAAATCGGATCTTCAAGCTCGAAACGGTGCTCGCAAACCCGCTCCAGGTCCACCGGGTCTTCGGTGGCTCGGTCGGCGCGACTCGTGCGGCGGTGCTCGATCTCCTCAGGAAGCATCAGCCTGCGCGGCGCTCGCTCGTCGACGAGAAGGTGGACGTGGTGCTCTACGGCGTCCCGGATTGGAGCCCGTACGCCGCGTATTCCTTCATGAATCCGATCCTGACGCTCATCTCGACGGGACTGGGCTATCTCGGCGGGATGATCGAGGCGCTTGGGAAGCCGGGATGCACGGCGATCCTCGCCACGCCGTGTCCGAACCGCTGGGACACCGAACACCACGCTTCCTACCCGGAGGTGTGGGAACGGGTTCTGCCTGAGACGAATGATCCGTATGAAGCGCGTGCGCGATTCGAGGGGGAATTCGCGGTGCGGGAGGACTACATCGAGCGGTACCGGCGCGCGAACGCGTTTCACCCGGTTCACGCGATCATGGCGCTCTTTCCGTTGAAGCGTCTCCGCCACGCCGGGCGGATCATCATCGCCGGGGCCGAAGATCATTCGGTCGTGCGACACGCGGGCTTCGAGCCGGCCGCGACAGTCGAAGAGGCGCTCGGAATGGCCAGGGGCATCCACGGAGAGGACATGTCGGTCGCCCTCGTCCGGTACCCGCCCGCCGTCAACCGTCAATAGAGGGCAGGGGCCGAGCCGGAGGAACGACTTCTCCGACGGTGGAGCGACGTCGGCTCGGGCCGCGCTCTCAGACAGAAGGCGCGACGCTGGGGACGATCTCGAGCATCCGCTCGATCGAGCGGCGCGCGCGCCGCGCGATCTCGGGAGCTACGTCGACCTCGAAGACGCCGTCCGTCAAGGATCGAACGAGCTTCGCCGGCGTGATCGTTTTCATGTACTCGCAGACCGCGTCTTCCTTGAGGGCGACGAACTCCTTTTCGGGGTTTTCCTTCCTGAGGCGGTGGAGAATTCCGGTCTCCGTCGCTACCACGAAACGGTCTGCCTTCGAGGCCTTCGCCTCGCGGATCATTCCGCCCGTCGAGAGGATCTTCGTCTCTGGAATCTCGCCGGCGGCCGCCAGATACATGCAGGCGGTCGAGCAGCCACACTCCGGATGCACGAGAAACTCCGCCTCGCCGTTCGCGGCAACCGCCTCACGGATCTCCGCCGGCCCAATTCCTGCATGGACGTGGCACTCCCCCATCCAGACGTGCATCTTTCTGCCCGTGACCTCCTCGACGTAGGCCCCGAGGAACATGTCGGGCCCGAAAAGGATCTCCTGGTCATCCGGAATGGACCGCACGACATCGACCGCGTTCGTCGACGTGCAGCAGATGTCGGTCTCGGCCTTCACGTCTGCCGAGGTGTTCACGTAGGAAACGACGATTGCGCCGGGATGCTCCGCCTTCCACCGGCGGAGCTGCCCGACGTCCATCGACGCAGAGAGGGAGCACCCGGCCTCGAGATCGGGGATCAACACGGTCTTTTGCGGAGACAGAATCTTGGCCGTTTCCGCCATGAAGTGAACGCCGCAGAACACGATCGTGGAAGCGTCGGTCTCGGCAGCCTGCCGCGAGAGCTCGCGTGAATCGCCGACGAAATCGGCCACGGCCTGGATCCAGGGCACCTGATAGTTATGCGCGAGGATGCCGGC
>JBOGWA010000146.1:0-76297 GCA_050693155.1 Actinomycetota bacterium
GTGCGGACCTGCCACCGGGATACCTGCCCCGTGGGCATTGCCACGCAGCGCCCCGACCTACGGGCGAAGTTTGCCGGGACCCCGGAGATGGTCGCCGCCTATCTCCTGTTCGTCGCCGAGGAGACACGACGGCTCCTCGCCGGTCTCGGGCTCCGGAGCCTGGGCGAGGCCATCGGCCGAACCGAGCTGCTTTCGCGCAAGCCCGTCGGGGACGACCGGGCCGACCGACTCGACCTTTCTCCCTTGCTCTGGCGAAGCGACGAGCCCTCGAAGTTCGTCGAGGCGGTTCCGCTCCAGAAGGCTCGTTCCTCGCTCGGCGACCGCCTCCTCACCGACGCCTTCCCCGCAATCTCGGAGGGCCGCATCCTGGAACTCTCGTACCCCATTACGAACAGCGACCGGACGGTCGGGGCGCTCCTCGGTGGTGAGATCGCCCGGTCGTTCGGCGACCGCCGCCCGCCGGGGCGGGTTCGCGTCCGGTTCCAAGGCGCCGCCGGCCAATCCTTCGCCGCGTTCCTCTCCGACGGCGTCGAGTTCGACCTGACCGGCGAGGCCAACGACTATGTCGGGAAGGGCATGGGGGGCGGGCGCATCGTCATTCGGCCGGGCGAAGCGGATGCCGGTGAGCCGGTTCTGATCGGCAACACAGTGCTCTACGGAGCCACGGGCGGCCAACTCTTCTGCGCAGGAGCGGCAGGTGAACGGTTCGCCGTGAGAAACAGCGGGGCCGTGGCCGTCGTCGAGGGAGTTGGAGATCACGCCCTCGAGTACATGACCGGCGGCGCGGTCGTCGTCCTTGGACCGATCGGCCACAACCTGGGTGCGGGAATGACCGGGGGCGAGGCGTACGTCTACGACGATGCCGGACTCCTGCCGGTCCGCGTGAATCCCCAGCTCGTCGAGCTCCAAGAACCTTCAGCTGCGCAACTTCCCTCGCTTCGCCGCCTCGTCGAGCGCCACGAGCGAGCGACCGGCTCGGTGCGCGCGCGAGCGATTCTCGACGATTGGGACGAGCGGTCCCCGTCGTTCGTCCGGATCGTTGCGAAGGCAGAGGTCGCGCTCATCGAAGCGGCGCTCGAAGGCACCGCTCCGGCCGGCGCCTGACCATCCGACCGGGGGCTAACGCTCCGCTTTGGCCTCGGAACCTTCTCTGGAACTTCCTGGCTCCGCTTCTTGAGCCCCTAGACCCCTATGCTTCTGCGCCGTGGACAACACGTTGCCTCCTGGCGTCTCCAAAGAGGAGGCGCTCGAGGGCGCCCGACGCATCACGGAGGGCACGCTCATGGACCGGCTGGGTCTGGAGTGGCTCGAGGTCGGAACGAAACGCCTCGTCGCCCGTATCCCGGTCGAGGGGAACACCCAGCCCTACGGAATCCTCCACGGAGGTGCGACCGCGTCGCTCTGCGAGACGATCGGGTCTTTTGGGGCCGTCCTCGTAGCCGGGCTCGACAAGGCCGCTGTTGGCCTGAATCTCACGATCAATCACCTCCGCCCGGTCACGGCAGGTCATGTCACGGCGACCGGTGTCCCCGTGCACGCAGGGCGCACGACCGCGGTCTGGGACATGCGGGTGGAGGACGACGATGGTCGACTGGTCGCGGTCTCGCGTCTGACACTGGCGATCCGGGATCAGATCCCCGGTGCCGGGGCCCCGTCCTCGAACGGCATCTTCGGGCGACTGAGCTGATTTGTCACTCGTTTTGTGTCGCTTCCCGCTTTTTTCCCGGTGATGTGTTGCGGCCCTTACCTGCAATGATGCAGCAAAGCTGTTGCGACGCAACGGTTCCTGGCGTGTTGACACGCGCGTTTGCCCCCTGCTAATTTTCCCGCCGGTCCCGAGCGGCCGAGGGCGCCGACGAACCGCCGGTCGTCCCCGGAAGAACGCAGTCGGAGACTCCGCAGGGCGCAAGCCCCGTCGGATCGACGGATGCGAGGAGCCGGAGCTACCGGCTTCGGAGGCGCCGGAAGTCACTCGGGACCAATCTTTGGCGGGCTCGAGATGCCGAGTAGATAACGCTCGCGTATGGGGAAGGCGCGAGCGGCTCCAAAGGCAACTCGGGCCCGCCGATCTTTCTAGAGAATCCGCGATAGGAACGTCTGGGTACGCGCCTCCTGCGGGTTCGCGAACATCTCCCGCGGATCCCCTTCTTCGAGGATCAGGCCCTCGTCCATGAAGATCATCCGACTCCCCACCTCTCGGGCGAATCCCATCTCGTGGGTAACGACGACCATCGTCATGCCTTCCGACGCGAGTCGTTTCATCACGTCGAGCACTTCCTGCACTAACTCGGGGTCGAGCGCCGAGGTGACCTCATCGAACAGCATCAGCTTTGGTCGCATGGCAAGCGCGCGAGCGACCGCTACTCGCTGCTGCTGACCGCCGGAGAGCTGCGAGGGATGCGCCGTTGCCTTCTCCTCGAGGCCGACGTGCCCGAGCTCTTTCATAGCCCGTTCGGTCGCCTCATCGTCGGGGAGCTTCAGGACCTTCCGAAGCGCGATCGTGATGTTCCGGAGCGCCGTCATCTGCGGGAACAGATTGAAGGCTTGGAACACAATCCCGATATCCGTTCGAACCTTGTCGAGGTTCACGCGGACGTCGGTAATCTCGGTACCCTCGAAGAGCACTCGGCCTTCCGTCGGCTCCTCCAGAAGGTTGATCGTCCGCAGAAGTGTCGATTTCCCCGATCCCGACGGACCAATGAGCACGAGGACCTCACCGGGCATCACCGAGAGATCCACGCCGCGAAGGACGTGGTTCGCACCGAACCACTTGTGGACTCCCTCGAGCCGGATGAGCGAGCCGTCGGGGTTCATCCCGCGATCCCGGCGAGGCCGCTCCGGAGTCTCCGTTCGAGCCAGTTCACGGCGCGAATCATCGGCAGCGTCACCACCAGGTACCCGAGGGCAGTCCCGAGAAACGGCGTGGCGTTGAAGGTCTCCGAGTACGCGTCGCGGCCAACGGCCAAAAGCTCACGCTGTCCGAGACTGAGACCGAGGACGAAGACGAGTGACGTGTCCTTGATCAGAATGACGAACTCGTTCGTGAGCGGCGGGATCACGCGACGGATCGCCTGCGGAATGACTGCGTACCGCATCGCTTGGAGGTAGGACATCCCGAGCGAGCGAGCAGCTTCGAGTTGCCCTCGCTCGATCGATTGGATCCCGGCGCGAAAGATCTCCGCCGAATACCCCCCTGCGTTTAGCCCCAGAATGATGATCGCGATCGGGTACGGGTTCCGCCGAAAGAGTCCGAACCCCACGATCATGACGATCGAGAGAAACGAGAGCTGCCACACGAGCGGCGTTCCCCGGATGAAGTTGATGTACGCGCGCGCGGGAGCTCGAACGGCGGCACGCTTCGAGAGAGCGAAGAGCGCCAGGACGAGCCCGATTCCGATCCCCAGGCCCTCCGCCGCCAGCGCAAGGATCACCGTGTTCTTGGCTCCATCGGCGAACGCCCCGCTCAGGCCTTCCAACTCGTCGAACTTGAGGAAGTTCCGGACAAAGACTTCTGGGTCTCCCGCTCGGAACCAGAGGTAAAGCGCCGAGAACCCGATCGCCTGCACCCCGAGGACGGCCCCGGTGATCGCGGCGACCCGCGCGGGGCGGGTCGGCATCCGACGATACGCGAGCGTGCCTGTGGCGACTGCCGCCACGCCGAGCGCGATCCCAATCCATAGCAGCAGCCCCTGCGCGTCGCTGGTGATCGTCGCGACGAAATCATCGAACGGGGACCATCCGCGGATGGAGATGAAGACGAGCGATCCAGCGACGGTCACGCCAAACGCGGCCACGCCGAGACCCGCAATGCCGATGGACGTCCGTGTCTGACCGGCGATCCAATCCCGGATTCGCTCCCATCGTGACTTCATGACCCCTCCTAAGCCGAAGACCCGCCCCGAATCGGGGCGGGTCTTCGCGGCATGTTCGTCCGGCCTACGCCGCGGCGATGTTCCCGCCGGGCGGCAGGTCCGTGTACTTCGCGTAGATCGCTTCGTACGTCCCGTCGGCAATGATCGCCGCGAGTGCTTCATTCACGGCAGCGAGCAAGTCCGGGTTGTTCGGGTCAACCGCGATCCCATAGAACTCGCCCGTGTCGATCGCTTCGACCAGCTCGAGGCCTTCGCGATTGGCGACCTCAGCGATCGCGGTGGGCTCGTCGTTGATCACGGCATCGACCTGCCCCGCCTCGAGCGCCGTATAGCCGTCCGGCCCTTCTGGGTAGGCGACGATTTCAGGTCCATCGAGGTTCTCCTCCGCCCACTGCTCTCCCGTGGTTCCGTCCTGAACTCCCACCCGATGCTCGGCCGTAAGGTCGTCGGTGCTCGTAATCGCAGAGTCCGAAGCAACGGTCAGCGACTGCTGGGAAGCGTAGTAGGGATCGGAGAAGTCGACCTGCTCCTCGCGCTCCGGTGTGATCGTCGAGGCCGCAATGACCACGTCGTACGTCCCGGTCGCGAGCTGACTGAAGATCGTGTCGAAGTCCGTGTCGATGATGTCGGTGGTCAGACCCAGCCTGGAAGCGATCTCGTTGATGAGATCGATATCGAGCCCAACGAGCGTTCCGCTCTGCCGGAACTCGAAGGGCGGGTACGGAATGTCCGACCCGACCGTCAGGACACCGGGCTCGATCGTGGCGATGCTCGGCTCCTGACCCGCATCGACCGCCGGCTCGTCGCCTCCGCCACAGGCCGCCGCGATCAGCGACAGAGCCACCACCCCGGCAAGCAACCAGACGAATCTGCTTCTTCTCATTCGCTGCCTCCTCCCACTATCGACACTGTTGATCCCTCTCTACGCTTCCGGAGAGCAGAGAAATCCTAGTTTGTCGACCTTGCCGGGCTCAACCTCACGATGCCGCGGCCGAAACGAGCGCCGCGAGGCGCTCCCCGATGAGAGGGGCGAACTTGAACCCGTGTCCGCTGCACGGCGATCCGACCACGATCGGCCCGTGTCGCTCGAGCACGAATGAATCGTCCGTCGTGTTTGTGTAGATGCATGTTTCCACATGGTGAGGAGTGGGCGCGGCGCTCGGGAACCGCTCGGCAACCCAGGACTTCAGCCGCGCAAGCGACTCCTCACTCGGCGTGCCTTCGTTCTCGGGATCGGTCGGTGGCCCCGCGTGGTGCTCTGCGGTTTTGATCCCCTGCCCCGGGCTTGGCAGGGCGTAGGCGACCGGATCTCTCCAGTCGAGGACGATCGGGACCTCCACACCTTCCTCGATCTGGCAGTACGCGACGGTCTCCCGGGTTGGAGTGACGGGAAGCTCGATCCCGGCGCCTGCCAGAAGGGAGCGAGCCCAACCCCCCGCCGTGACGACCGCAATTCGTGCCAGGTGCGTCCCCGAGCTCGTCGCGATCTCCACTCTTTCCCCGGATGGGCGCACCGCCTCGACCATCACCGCTTCACGGAGATCGGCACCATGGCGGACCGCCGACTCGGCCAAGGCCTTCCATGCTTCATCGGCAGCAAGAAAGCCAGCGTCCTTTTGAAACACCACCCGCTCATCTCGAGGAAGGGATACAACCGGGTAGCGACGCATCGCCTCGGCGCCGTCGATGATTTCGAAGTCGACGGCATCTGCTCGAAGGGCCTCGACGATCGTGTCGACCATAGGACCGTGATCGAGCCCGCCGGTCACCGAGAGCAACGAGTCCCCGGCCTCATCCTCGAGCTCCCGCCAGAGGGGAAGCGCCTCCCTCGCCATCCGGACGTAGATCGGGTCGTCGTAGGAGAAGCGAAAGACACGGGAGCGGCCGTGACTCGAACCGCGCGTGTGGCCCACCTCAAACTGCTCGAGCATCAGCACGTCACGCCCCGCGCGAGCTAACGCCCGGGCGACTGCGGCGCCCATGACTCCGACTCCGAGGACGGCAACGTCCACGGTCATCATTTGCGCAATGCTAGGCGGCTTCCCACGCGGCACGCGCGACGACGAGATCCTCGAAGGCAACTCCTACGGACTTGAACACCGTGATGTCTTCCGGGTCGCGCCGAAATCCCTCCGCCCGAACGATTTCCGGAAGCTCGGCGAGGATGGCCGCGCCATCGATCACGCCGGCCCGAAGCGGGATCAGGAGGTCCCCCGCTTCTTCCAGTGCGGCAGCGCGAGTCTCGACGACGATCTTCCCGCGACGCACCGTCTCATCGTCCAGCTCGCGCGTGTCCGGCGTATATGCCCCGATCGCATTGACATGCACGCCCGGCCGCAGGAGCGATCCGTCGAACACGGGCTCGGCGCTCGTGGTACAGGTGCACACGATGTCCGCCCCCTCGATCGCGTCTGCCGTTCCCAGGGAAGCCTCGATGCCTTCCGCACGGGCCATAGCCGCCAGCGACTCCGCCCGTTCCTGCGTCCGAGAAACAACCGTCAGGCGCCGGATGGTTCGAACCTCCCTCATCGCTTCGAGATGCGCCGTCGCCTGAACGCCTGCTCCGAAGATGACCAGATCGCCGGCATCTTCCCTCGCGAGGTAGCGCGTCGCGAGGCCCGAGACCGAGGCCGTCCGAAGAGCGGTGAGTGCCGCGCCATCGAACGTCGCGACGGGTGAGAGGGTGTCCTGGGAAAAGAGCACGTAGACCGCCTGAACGATTGGCGCCCCGTGCTTCGAATTCGGCGGATTCACGGTGACGAGCTTCACGCCGACTCCCCCGTCCTCGGCCGCCATGAGAAGGAGGTGCCCCGCACCGACCTGAATTCGCGTCCGCTGTGGCGCGCTCGGCAAGGTCCCGCGAAATGCACCCTCCAGGATGTCGATCGCCGATCGCATCGGAAGGCGGGCTCGCAGCTCGTCTCCGCCGACGAAACGAGGGTCCCGCACCGGGCAAGGTCGAGCTATAGCTCGCCGAGATAGGCCTCCCGCATTTGCGGGTTGGCCATCAGCGCTTCGGCCGAGTCGGAGAGGACGATCTCGCCGGTTTGAAGCACGTACCCGCGATCCGCGACGGACAGCGCCATGTTCGCGTTCTGCTCGACGACGAACACCGTCGTTCCCTGCTCGTTGATCTGCTCGATGATCTCGAAGTTCTTCGCGACCAGCGCGGGCGCCAGTCCCATCGAGGGCTCGTCCATGAGGAGCACCTTCGGACGAGCCATGAGTGCTCGCCCCATCGCAACCATCTGCTGCTCCCCACCCGAGAGGGTGCCGGCCTTCTGCGTCGGTCGCTCCTTCAGGCGAGGGAAGAGGGTGAGAATCCGCTCCATGTCCTCCACGATCCCTTCCCGGTCATCCCGTAGGTACGCTCCCAACTGGAGGTTCTCCATCACCGTCATTTTCGAGAAGAGCCGCCGATTCTCGGGAACCATGGAGATCCCCCGTTTCACCAGCTCGGGAGTCGGAAGACCGTTCACTCGTTCGCCGTCCAGAAGGACGTCACCCTCGCTGGGCGCGACGTAGCCGAGGATCGTTCTCAGGGTGGTCGTCTTGCCACTCGCATTTCCTCCGAGCAGACAGACGATCTCACCGGCGCGAATCTCGAGACTCACGCCTCGCAACACCTGAACCGGCCCGTAGTAGGTGCTCACCCCCTGGAGTTCGAGGATGGTCTGCCCATTCGTTGTCTCCTTGGCGCTCACGCCTCTGCCGCCTCTTTTCGCCCGAGATACGCCTCGATCACCCGCTCGTTCGTGGCCACCTCTTCGTAGCTCCCCTCCGCGATCTTCCGCCCGTAGTCGAGCGCAACCACTCGGTTCGAGACGCCCTTGACCACTCGCATGTCGTGCTCGATCACCATCACGGTGAGTCCTCGCTCGTCGCGCAGCCGCCCTATGAGCCCGACCATCTCTTGGGTCTCGACCGGGTTCATGCCCGCCGTCGGCTCATCGAGGAGCATCAGCTTCGGTTCGGTGGCGAGCCCGCGGGCGATCTCCAAACGGCGCCGGTTCGCGTACGAGAGCGATATGGCGGGCATGTCGTGGCGATACCCGACGAGCCTGCTCCCAAAGAAAGATAGGGCGTCCCTGGCGCGATCGCGGATCCGGTCCTCCTCTTGCCGCTGGGTCGGAAGCTGCAGGATCGCGCCGATCACTCCCGAGCGGCTCCGGCAGTGCTGGCCGACCATGGCGTTTTCGAGGACGGACATCGCAGGAAACAGGTGCACCGTCTGAAACGTGCGGGCGATTCCGAGCCGAGTGATCTGGTTCGGCCGGAGGCCCACGAGGTGGTGGCCGTCGAACCGGATCTCGCCGTCATCGGGCTCGTAGAGGCCGGTGATGAGGTTGAACAGGGTTGTCTTCCCCGCGCCGTTCGGCCCGATGACGCTGACGATCTCCCCCGCATTGACGGTCAGGTCCAGCTCCTGCACGGCAGCCAGCCCTCCGAACGCCTTCGTCAGGTTCCGGACATCAAAGAGGGCCTCGCTCACTTGTGCTCTCCCTCGGCTCCGCCCGTCGCCATCGTTGCGGTCGTCCCTCCAGCATCGGCCTCCTGCTGCCGGAGCCACTGGTCCTGGGTGCGTTCTTCCTCGGTCAGCTCCCGCGCCCTCCGGACGTTCGGGATCAAGCCTTGAGGCCGGAGAATCATGATCGCGATGATGACGGCGCCGTAGATCAGGGGTCGAAACTCCTCGAACTCCGACAGCAGCCCGGGAAGCCCAATAAGCACGAGGCCCCCGACGATGACGCCGGGGATGCTTCCCATGCCCCCCAGGATGACGACCGCGAGCACCGTGATCGAGACCAGAATGATGAAGCTCCCGGGCTGGACGGTGTTGAGCTGCACCGCGAAGATCGCGCCGCCCAGGGAGCCCACGGCCCCACCCATGGCGAACGCAAGCAGCTTGTACCTCGTCGTGCTGATTCCCATCGCCTCGGCCACCTGTTCGTCTTCGCGCATGGCATTCCATGCCCGTCCCACCCGAGAGTTCGCCAGGCGCCAGGACACGTAGACGGCGAGGATCACGAGCCCGAGAGCGAGGTAATAGAAGTGTTCCGGCGTCCGGAATTCATACCCCGCGATCGCGGCGTCGGTGACGTCTCGTACTCCTTGGGCGCCCCCGATGAAGTTGCGAAGCACCTGCGACTCGGAGAGCACCCGGGCGATCTCACCGAACCCGAGGGTGACGATCGCTAGGTAGTCACCGCGAAGCCGAAGGACCGGCGCGCCGATCAGAACCCCGACGAACATCGCGATGACGATCACGATCGGGAGCGCAGCCCAGAACGAGAGGTTCAGGGAGGCCGCCGGGGCGGCGGTTTCTCCAAGCGACGTGACGAGATTGGCTCCGGTGAGCAGGGCGATCGAGTACGCTCCAACGGCAAAGAAGGCGACGTAGCCGAGGTCGAGGAGTCCCGCGTATCCCACCACGATGTTCAGCCCCAGGGCCATGAGCAGGAACAGCCCGACCTGCCCGAGGATATTTGACAGGATCGAGCCGATCAGAAACGGAAGCCCCACAAGAACCGCGAGGAGGCCCAGCCCTCCGATCGCAAGGATGCCGGATCGCGCCTGCGATGAGGATCGCTCCCCCAGCCACTGGCGGACGGCGCTCCGGCGTGCGGCCCAGAGCCAAGATGCGCCCATTCCGACTGCCAGGACGATGATCGCCCCGCCGTAGGTGAGGCCCGCCGCCGGCAGGTACAACCAGCCCGTGGGGGCGCCGAGCTCAAAGAGAATTGTCGGGACGATTCGCTGTAGGAGCGCCACCAGCAGAAGGACCGCGAGCCCCACGAACACGGGGCGTCGGTATGGCTGCGGCAGCAGCCGAAACCCCGCCGCGGCGGCCCCGAGCCCCGCGCCACCGACGACCAGAATGATCGCCGCGGCTCCGAGGCCTTGATCGAAGGTGACCGTCGAAAGCAGCGTCGGCGAGATCGAGATGAAGATATTGCGGACGGCCTCCTCGCCAATCAGCTTCACGAACGAAACGAACAGGATCATGACGCCACCGACGATCGCTCCCGTCTCCGCCCCCGCGGCGAGCGCTTCCCGCGCCGGCGTGTGCTCCCACTCCCCGGCTCGCATCCTGGGACGAAGCACCAGGTAGGCGGCAGCGAACGCCGGGAGCGCGAGCATGACCCGTCCGAGCGTGATCTCGGCGCCGATGAGCTCGCGAACGCCGAATTTCTCGATGAGCCCCACGGCAGCGAGGAACACAAGCACGGCGCCCCCGATGAGACCCACCTTCACGACCTTTTGAAGAAGCTCCCGGCCGCGCATCGTCAGACCTTCTGTTCCTCCGCCGTGCCGAGGATTCCGCCCGGCCGGAAGATGAGAACGAACACCAGGACCATGAATGCCACGACATCTTGAAGCTGGAAGAAGGAAGGAACCCCCACGCCCTTGAGCAGGAGCGGCGGCGCCACCGCCTCCATGAGCCCGAGGGTCAGGCCGCCGAGCGCGGCGCCGGAAATGCTCCCGATCCCACCGAGAACCGCCGCGGTGAACGCCTTGATGCCGGGCACGAATCCCATGAACGGCCCGACCTGGCCGAAGGTAAACGCGAAAAGAACGCCGGCAACACCAGCGAGAAGACCACCGACGGCGAACGTGGTCACGATCACGTGGTCGACATTGATTCCCATGAGACTCGCGATCTCTTTGTCCTCGGATACCGCGCGCATCGACTTCCCGGTTTTCGTGCGGGCAACGAACAGAGAGAGGGCGACCATCGACAGGGCGGCTGTGAGAATGACCAGCGCTGCGGGTCGATCCACCTGGATCCCCAGGATGTTCCACTGACCGCTCAGCACCTCCGGCGTCGGGTACCCCCGGGTCCGTGGGCTGAAGAATCCTCTGAAGGCGTTCTGGAGGAAGAGCGAGGCGCCGATCGCCGTGATGAGCGGCACGAGCCTCGGGGCGCCGCGCAGCGGACGGTATGCGACGCGTTCGAGCAGAACCGCTATGAGCATCGAGACCGCCATCGCGACGGCCATGAGAACGAGAATCGCGGCGATCGCGTTCGAGTTCAGGAACCCGCTCTCCTCGAACGTTCTCGCAACGAAGAACGACGCAAAGGCTCCGGCCATGAAGACCTCGCCGTGAGCGAAGTTGATCATGAGCAGGATTCCGTAGACGAGCGAATACCCGATGGCGATCATCGCGTAGATGCTTCCACGGGACAGCCCCTGCACGACGAAGTCGCGCCAGCCCGCCCCGCTGATCGCCTCACCAGCCGGGAGGCTGAGGGTCTTCCACGCTCCGTAGCCGACGCCCAGAACCAGCACGACCGCGAGCGTGCCCTGAATGACCTTCCGGAGCGGGAACCGTTCGAGGAAGACGGTCCGCGTGCGCGGTGTGCTCAGGGCCCCAACCCGATCCGGCTCGGCCACGTCGCCTGAACCCTCCGTGCGCTTGTCGATCGTCTATGTGGAACTCGGCAGACAAGCTGCGGGTGGGCGGTTTCGCCGCCCACCCGCAAACCTGCCGCTTCCTACTACGCCCGAGCTCCTACGCTCCGCCCGCGGCCAGCGCTTCGGCCTCGGGCAGGGTCAGGGTCTCGCTGTACACGGGCTTCGCGTTCTCGTCCCCGCCCTCAACCGGAAGGCCGGGCACCTCGAACACGCCGATCGTGACGTCCGTGGCGCAGTCACCGAGGGGAGTGCAGGTGATGATCCCCGTAATTCCCTCGTACCCGCTCACCGCGTAGAGCGCGTCGCTAAGCGCCGACCGCGGGATGAACAGGGTGTCGCCTTCCTCGATTGCAACCGCCTCGATCGCGTCGAACAGGATGCTCGCTGCGTCGAAGGAGTGCGCGTGGAAGGACGCCGTTGGGGCCGTCCCGAACTGATCCGAGTACGCCGGGAGGAAGTCGTTCTTGTAGAAGTCCCCTCCCTGGAACACGGTCAGGTCCGGCCCCGAGATGAAGGTGCCGTTGGCCGCGTCCCCGGCGACCTCGAGGTAATCGGGAGCGAAGCAGCCGTCAGATCCGGCGAGCGTCGTGTCCGCCAGTCCCGGAATGTCAGCCGCCTGCGCGGCGAGGAGCCCACAGGCGGGGTTGAAGTCCGGGTAGTAGAGGAACTCCGGCGACCCCTCACCTATGCTCGTGAGCAATGGCTTGAAGTCGGTGTCCGTGCTCTGGATCTGCTCGAACGTGGTGATCGTGCCACCCTTGGCCTCGAACACCTGACGGAACACCGCCGCAAGCGCGTCGGCGTAGGGGCTCTCGTCGTTGATCGTTGCGGCCGTCGTCACACCGAGCTCGTCGTAGGCAAAGTTCGCCACCACCGCGCCCTGGATCTTGTCGTTGTGCGCCGTCCGCAGATAGAACGGCTGGTGGGTCCCCTCCGACGTCAGGTTCGGATTCGTGTTCGACGGCGAGATGAGGATGATCCCCTGGTCCGACAGGATCCGGTCGGCGACACCGAGCGCGGCGCTCGAGCAGCTCGTTCCGATGACCGCGACGATGTCCGGGTCGGCAGCCAGCTTCGTTGCGCCGGCCTGTCCGCCTTCGGCGGAGCAGCCGTCGTCCTCGTTGACCTGCTCGACCTCGCGGCCCGCGACAAGTCCGCCGGTTGCGTCGAGCGTCCCGTCTCGGTTGTCGATCGCGAGCGTGGCGCCGTTGACGCTGTCCTGGCCGAGCGTGGCCGTGTCACCCGAGATCGCCAGGAGCGTACCGAGCTTGATCGGCTCTCCCGGCCCGTACTCGGCACAACCGAACTCGTCCGCGGCACAGGCTTCGGCGGCGCCGCCGCCTCCACCTTCGCCGTCGCCGCCGCAAGCCGCGGCAACCAGCGCCAGACCGGCTACCGCGGCGACCAGTATCAGCCACCTTGGCTTCTTCATCCAACCTCCTTGGGTCCTTCGATGAGTACCTATCTCGATTTCGAGACAGGGTCGATCCCTGCGACACCCCCCCTTTCCTCTACCTCAGGAAAGCTGCCTCCAAGCAACTTCTGCATCAGATAAACACAGAACACGCCAGAGTGACAACCCGGCTCCCCCGCACTGTCAAGCATCGAGATTGCCGCCGATGACCCGCCGAGCAACGTCGCTCATGGGCAATCGCTCGTCCATCGCGGTCTTCTGGATGAAGCGAAAGGCGTCGGCCTCCTTCATACCGTGCTTGTCCATCAGCATGCCTTTCGCACGATCCACGAGCTTGCGCGTTTCCAGCCGCTCCTCGAGGTCGGCAACCTCCTGCTCGAGCGCGACCGTCTCCTGGTGCCTCGCGACGGCCAGCTCGATTGCCGGGACGACGTCCCCCTTCTGAAAGGGCTTCACGAGATAGCCCATCGCGCCGGCCTGTTTCGCCCGCTCCACGAGCTCGCGCTGGCTGAACGCAGTCAGCACGAGAACGGGAGCGATTCGTCTCTCGGCGATCCGCTCTGCCGCGGTCAGCCCGTCGAGGCCCGGCATCTTGATGTCCAGGACGACGAGGTCCGGCGCCAGCTCTTCGGCCATCCGAACAGCGGATTGGCCGTCGCCCGCCTCCCCGACGACTTCGTACCCCTCCTCCTCCAGCATCTCCTTCAGATCCAGGCGGATGAGGGCCTCGTCTTCCGCCAGGAGGACCCGGAGCTTCTTGCGCGGCGCCATCTCAAGAAGCAACGGTTGGCCGGCTCGAGATGGCGCGCTCGAGACGGCGACGCTCGTCACGAAGCTCGCCGAGCTTCTGCTCGAGTCGCAGCACCCCCTCCTCGACGCCGCGATAGGCATCGAAGGTCCGCTGGTGGTCGCGGTCGGCCACGGGCGTCTCGGCCACGAGCAGGCGAAGCCTGGACTCTTCGAGCGCCTCCTCGTGGACCGCGAGTTGCTCGCGGAGCTGCGTGAGCTCCGTTGCGAGCGCGCAAACCTCTCGGTCGACGGAGGCGAGGCGGCGGGTGAAGTGGCTGGTCATCTCGGTTTGGAGCGGGAGAGGGAGTCTATGGTGCGCACTTCACAGCCGCAACAGTGCCGGGGGCGAGAGTCGAACTCGCACGGGCCAAAGCCCAATGGATTTTGAATCCATCGCGTCTCCCATTCCGCCACCCCGGCCTTCGTCAGTCTACGTCGCACTTTGCGGGCCCTCTCCGATGTGGTACGCATCTGAAGCATGCGTGTAGCGGTCTGTGCGGACATGGAGGGGCTCACCGGGATCGGCCGACACGAGCAGTGCTTCCCTGCCTGGCGTGACCACTACCGCCACGGTGTACGGATGCTCGTGGAGGACGTCCGTGCGGCGGTTGAAGCCGCGCTCGAAGCCGGAGCGAGCGACGCCCTGATCGCCGATTGGCACTACCTCGGGCGGAACATCCCGAGCGACGCTTTCCCCGACCTCCCCATCCGGCGTCTTTGGGATACCGGCCGGCCACTCGGCGGCGCCGCGGGCCTGGAGGGGGTGGATCTTGCGATCTTCGTGGGCGTTCACGCCGGCGCCGGGAACCCTCGGGGGTTCCTCTCCCATAGCTTCTGGGCAGGGATGTCGCTCCTTCTGAACGACGTTCCCCTCTCAGAGGGAGTCTTCCGCGGCCTTGCGGTGGGCGGCGGCGGCGTCGCTCTCGGGGTTCTCGCGGGAGATCAGCGAGCCGGCGAAGAGGCCGCAGGGCTGCTTCCCGGCGTCCGACATGTAGCCGTAAAGGCCGGCGTGTCCCGCACATCGGTGATCCTCCGTGCGCCGGACGACGCGCGTGAGGAGTTGAGGGAAGCCGTCCGGGCGGCCGTCTCGTCTCCGCCTCCTCCCCTCACCCACCCGTTCCCCACGACGGCCACGATCCGGTACGGGAGATCCCGATGGGCCGATCAGGCCGAGAAGGCTGCGGTCGGCGACCGAACCGGGCCCCGTGACCTCTCCGCTCGCCTGGGTTCGGTCCACGACCTGATTCCGTTCCTGGCACGAGGTTTGCTCGCAACCTCACTCGGCACGGGGCCGGCCCTCGAGAATCGGCTTCTCCCACGCCGTCAGGGTGGGGCCGCGCGGGCGTGGAGCGCGTGCCTCAGGCCGGTGATCGCTCCGATCGAGCGTCGAGTGGTCCGTTCGATATTGGTCCGCGAGCCGGCAAATAAATACCCCCCGGTGGGAGTTCCCCACCCGCCTCGCGGCTAACTCAGGGAGCGATCCTCTCCGGTGGGTGGCGATGAACCCGGCTGCTCCGTAAGAGGGTCCTCTTTAGGAGGCTCCTCTTTTCCCGCCGACGGTGGTTCGTCGAGAGATGGCAGCGGCGGGGGTAGCGGAGCCGGCGCCGACCGCTCGCCCCCAGGGGAGATGAGCGTCCACGCGCCCCCGGCAAGCGCAACGGCGGCCCCGCCGATCACCAGGTAGAGCCCGATCCCGGGGCTGATGCTGACGAAGGCGCGTAGCTGCTCGAGCACGACCTCCAAATTGACCGATGCGTTCTGCGACGCGAACTGCTCGGCGATCCCGCGCAGTCCTTGGTCCTCGATGTCGACGAGATCCACCGCGGCTCCCCACACGGTGAATCCGGCCGCCACCACCATCAGCACGCCCAGGACCCGCCGGGCCACCATCGATCGGAGGAGCCAGCTCATCACCGCGAGGCCTGCCACCACGACTCCGATGATGAGAAAAACCTTCCCATCGCTCGTGTCCAGCCCGCTCACCACCTCACGCTGAGCGGGAAGTCCGGCCTCGGCAAGCTCAACGTCCACCGTTGCCCAACGCAGCACCGACCCCGCAGCCGCGACCAGGCCTCCGATCAAAGCCAACACGAACGCGAACGTGGGTTTCTTCGTCGTTAGCGCCTCAGCCATTTCTCTTCGCTCCCCGATTTCCTCGACGCCCAAACCTCCCGGCCCCTAGGGCCACGGATCGACGATGGGGGGTGCGGTCTCTTCCGAAGCGACGGACCTGGCTGCCTCCGCACTCTGCCCCGCGTCGGGCACAAGTGGCGCCGTCGCCGCCGAACTCGCAGGAGGAGGTGGGGGCGGTGGTTCCATTCGGTCCCGCGCCGGAAGCCGCCCGAAGAGGATTTGTATCGCCCCGATCGTTGCCACCCCTGCTCCGACGAGCACGATGTAGAGCCCGATTCCGGCCGTCACGGAGACGTCCGAGGCCAGGGTCTCGGGGATGTCGTCTTCCAGCGTGGTGAGGTCGAACACGACGGCAACCACCATCAAGGCGGCCGCAAGCGTGGCGATCCCTCCAAAGATTCGACGCATCGTTGGGGAGTGGCCGATCCAGACGATCGCCGCGATGATCAAAAGAACGATTCCGCCGACGAGAAACAGCTTTCCATCGTCGGTGTCGAGCCCGTTGATCCCGATCGAGCCGAATCCCGTGATGTCCGCGGTCGCGAACGTGAGGATTGACCCCACGACGAGAAGCAGCCCTCCGGCGGCGAGGGCGCCGAGCGTGGTGACCACCGACATCTGCTTTCGGTCAAGACTCCGGGGCGTCGCCGACATCTCTCCCCCCTGTTGGGCCGCGTTCCTACCCTACCGTAGGGGTAACCCCTCCCACCACCGGCGACGCTTCTCCGGCGCCTCCCTCTCCGCTGTTGGCCGGACCGTCGCCCGTGACGGTGGCCCCTCTCCCGAGAAGCATTCGGAGCTCCGACATGAGGGCGCCGGAGCCGTCCACGCGGTAGCCCTGACCCAGCCGGAGCGTCGTGGGCGCTTCCGAGACGAGCCGAAGCAGAACTTCGCGTGATCCGGGATGGCCCGCCAAGACCTCCTTCAGCCGTGCGAGGAACCCGTTCGTGCACCGGGAGGTCGACATCTCCAAGACGAGGGCTTCGGCGCGAAACTCGGCCACTCCTGGGTCCTCGTTCTCGGAGAGCGGGCGAACCTGGTTCGCGACGATCTGGAGCTCCCGTCCGCGCAGGTCCACCCGCCCCGTTACGAGCACGATCCGGTCGGCCTCGATGAGCTCGGGCGACCGCTCCAGCACCGACGGAAAGGCGACAACCTGCACGCTACCGGCGAGATCCTCGAGTTGAAAGAGCGCGTACGGATCTCCCTTCCGCGTGTAGCGGCGGGCGGCGGCAGTGATGATCCCGCCGACCGTGACGACATCGCCATCGCCACGGGCCGCGAGCTCGATGATCTCGAGGTCTGTCTGTTCTTCGAGCCGTTCCCTCACACCGAGGAGTGGATGATCGGTAACGTACTGACCGAGCATCGCCTTCTCGCGCGAAAGAAGCGCCGACTTCTCGAACTCCTCGCCGCCAAGCACCGATTCGTCGATCTCATGCCCGGCGAAGGCGCCCGCCCTCCCGAAGAGCGAGAACTGTCCGGCGGCCTCCGCTCTGCGGTCGGCCAGGATGGGCTGCGCGACTTTCTCATACGCCTCGAAAAGACCGCGCCTCGAGTAGCCGAGCGAATCAAACGCCCCCGCGAGGATGAGGCTCTCGAGCACCTTCTTGTGCAGCACGCCCGCATCCACCTTTCGGCAGAAATCCGTGAACGAGGAGAAGGCGCCCTTCGTGCGGCGGGCATCGATGATCTGCGCGACGGCGCCCTCTCCCACGTTCCGAACCGCTGAAAGGCCGAACCGGATCGATCCCTCCGCTGGAGTGAAATCGACGTCGGAGCGGTTCACGTCCGGGGGAAGGACCTCGATGCCCATCACCCGACACTGATTCAGATAGAAGGGCTTGCGGTCCTTGGCGTCCTTGACGCTCGTGAGGAGCGCAGCCATGTACTCGAGGGGGGCGTGACGTTTCAGGTATGCGGTCTGATAGGCGACGAGCGCATACCCGCACGCGTGGGAGGCATTGAATCCGTAGTCGGCAAAGGGGACGATCAGGTCGAAGACGTCCTGCGCGAGCCGTTCGTCGTAGCCGCGATCCTTGGCGCCGGCCACGAAGGTCTCCCGATGCGGGATGAGCTTTTCCCGAATCTTCTTCCCCATCGCCTCGCGAAGGAGGTCGGCCTGCCCCATCGTGTACCCGCCCATCCTCACGGCGATCTCCATCACCTGTTCCTGATAGACGATGACGCCGTAGGTGTCCTTCAGGATCGGTTCCAGATCGGAGTGAGGGAACACTACGGGTCGGCGTCCGTGCTTTCGCTCGGCGTACTCGGTGTGCATGCCCGCGCTGAGCGGCCCGGGCCGGTAGAGCGCAACGAGCGCCATCAGGTCTTCAAACCGGGTCGGGGCAAGCTCCCGAATGAGCGAACGCATCCCCGAGCCTTCGAGCTGGAACACGCCGGTCGTATCGCCTCGGCGGAGCATGTCGTACGTCGGCTCGTCGTCGAGCGGGACCCGGTCGATGTCGACCGTCTCCCCGCGTTCGCGAAGAAGCCGAACCGTATCCTCGATGACCGAGAGAGTCCGAAGGCCGAGGAAATCCATCTTGAGAAGTCCGAGCTCCTCGACGTGGTGCATGTCGAACTGCGTCACGATGCGCCGGGAGTCGTCTCGTGAGTCTTTTCCAAGCTTGAGGGGGAGGTAGGTCACCAGCGGCGCATCGCCGATCACGACGCCGGCCGCATGGACGGAGTCCTCTCGCCGCAGCCCCTCCAGGGCTCGAGCGGTGTCGATGATCTCCTTTCCCTCGGGCTCCTTTTCGTAGGCGTCCTTCAGCTCGCGGGAGTGTTCCAGGGCCCGGCTGATGGGATGCTCCCGCCCGAGAATCGCCGGCGGGAACATCTTTGCGAGCCGGTCTCCGACCGACGCCGGATACCCAAGCACCCGAGCCGCATCCCGGATGCCTTGCTTTCCCTTGATCGTCTGGAACGTGACGATCTGGGCCACGTGGTCCTCGCCGTACCGGTCGCGAACGTACTCGATGACCTCGTCACGGCGACGCTCGTCGAAGTCCATGTCGATGTCCGGCGGCTTCTTTCGCTCCGGATTGAGGAAGCGCTCGAAGATCAATCCGTAGCGAAGCGGATCGATATCGGTGATCCTGAGGCAGTACGCCGCCACGGACCCCGCGGCCGATCCCCGCCCCGGTCCGACACGGATCCCTCGCTCCCTTGCGAATCGAATGAGATCCCACACGATGAGGAAGTAGGCGGAGAACCCCATCGATCGGATCACGTCGAGCTCCCGCTCGAGCCGTGTTCGCAGCTCTGCGCTCAACTCGCCGTACCGCTCCTCCGCTCCCCGCAGCGCCAGTTCCCTCAGGTAGGAGTCGAGGTCGAAGCCCTCGGGCGGAACGAATCGCGGCAGGTGCGATTCGCCCAGCGTGATCTCGAGGTCGCATCGCTCCGCGATCTCGAGCGTGGCGTCGCAAGCCTCGGGGAACTCCGCGAAGACCGTCCGCATCTCCTCGGCCGACTTCACGTAGAACTCCTCGGTATCGAATTTGAGCCGATCCGTATCCGCCAGAACCTTGCCGGGCTGCTGGATGCACAGGAGCACGTCGTGGGCACGCGCGTCCTGTTTTCGCGTGTAGTGCGTGTCGTTCGTGGCCACGAGCCTGAGGCCCAAGCCCTGCGCGAGACGCGTGAGACCCGGAAGCACCGTTCGCTGGTCTGGCAGCCCGTGGTCCTGAATCTCGACGAAGAACGCGTCGGGCTCGAAGATGTCTCGGAAGGCGGAGGCGGCCTCGACCGCCTTCTTCTCCTGACCGGCGATGAGCAGCCGGCAGACCTCGCCGGCCAGGCATCCCGACAGGCCGATCAGGCCCCGGGAGTGCTCCGAGAGGAGGTCACGGTCGATTCTCGGCCGGTGGTAGAAGCCTTCGATATGCGCGGCGCTCGTTAGACGAAGCAGATTCCGATAGCCCTCATTGTTTCGGGCGAGGAGGGTGAGGTGGCGGTACTTCTCCTCGTTCTCGCCGGGCGCACGGTCGAACCGGGACCCCGGAGCAACGTAGGCCTCCATGCCGACGATCGGCCTGACCCCACGCTCGCGGCCGGCCTTGTAGAAGTCGAGTGCGCCGAACATGGCCCCGTGGTCCGTCAGCCCGAGTGCAGGCATCCCCAGACGGGCCACCGTTTCGAAGAGATCATCGACGCGGGAGAAGCCGTCCAGGAGTGAGAACTCGCTGTGCGTGTGCAGATGAACGAAACCGGATCCCATAACCGGTTGCGACACCCCCCTGAGGTGTGGAGAAGGTGTGGAAAATCACATGCCTGTGATTCCAGTCCGACTCTATCCCCCGACCGCGCGTGTTGCAACCCGGGGGTCGCGGCTCAGTCGGGAGTGTTCTGCCGGAAAGCGCGGAAGGAGCCGACGATGTCCTGCGTCACGGGCAAGACGTCCTCAGGCGAGGCAGAAGCCTCCACGAATACGGTGATGCCGAAGTTCCGTTCCGGCCCCTGAACGATGATCGCGAGGAAGCGGATCTCCACGTCGCGCGCGTTCACCCCATGCCCGCTGGCGACATACGCGCGGCGGCCCCCGATCTTCTCGTCCTCGACGGCAAGAACCTCTCCGCTCTCGTAGGTCGACCGCGTCGCCTCCGCGAGGCGGAAGCCGGCGAAGCGAAGCGGTCCCTCGGGTCCCAGGCCGAACGAGATGATGATGTCGTTCGTCGGGTTCGTGAGCTTGACGGCCGTCCCCTTCTCCTCGAGCGTCCACTGCGGCGGGTACCGGAACGCGTAGCCGAACGTCTCGTTGACGTACCGTTTTTCGAGTCCCCCGAGCAAGGAGGCTTCGTCACCGGTGAGCCAAACCGAGAGGCCGATCGCGATTCCCGCCAGGGCCAAGATGCCCGCGACGAGCAGGGGCGCCGCCAACGAACGGCGCCGCCCGTGCCTCCGACCTCCCCGAGGTTCCGTAGCAGGGGCGTCTGCGACGCCGGGTTCCTCGCCCGCCGCCGTCACGCCTTGGTCGGCGCCCGTTCCTTCCGATTTCGTTTCGCTCATCCTTGTTGGTTGGCTCCTCTGAGCCGATTCAGCACACGTTCGAGGTCTTGAGGGAGCGGCTCGAGAACGTCGATCGGCCGCCGAGACATCGGGTGCTCGAACTTCAGCCTACACGCGTGCAGGAACGGTCGCTCAAGGCCCAGGGCGCGCGCGTCCTCCCCCCAACCACCGTACGGGCGATCCCCGAGGATCGGATGCCCGATCGAAGCGAGGTGAACGCGAATCTGGTGCGTCCTCCCGGTCCGCGGTCGAGCCAGAACCAGCGTTGATCGCGCGAAGCGCTCGAGGGTCTCGAACTCGGTTGCCGATTCGGCTCCCGTCACGGGGGTGACCACGACTCGAGCCCCTCGTTTCCCGAGCGGAGCCTCGACCTCAAATGCGTCATTCGCCATGACGCCTCGGACAAGAGCAAGGTATTCGCGATGGACGAGCCGCTCGCCAAACATCCGGACGAGCGCCCGGTACGCCGCGTCATCCTTCGCCACCACAAGAAGGCCGGACGTTCCCGCGTCCAGACGATGAACGATCCCCGGACGTTCGGCCCCCGCAGCCGAAGCGAGGGGAAGACCCATACCGAGCAGCCGATTCACCAAGGTCCCCTCCCGGCGACGAGCGGTTGGATGCGTGAGCACCCCGGCCGGCTTCACGACGACGAGCAGACGCTCGTCCTCATAGCGAACACGAACACCGCCTGGCTCCGGCGCCAGCGGAACAATGGACTCGAGGTCCGCCTCGATCCGCTCGCCTCCCTGGAGGCGGAAGGACTTCGGTCGCGGCACACCATCAACGCGCACTCGCCCTTCCCCGATCGCGCGCTGCACGTCCGCGCGAGGGATGCTCGCCGCGGCCGCCAACACGGCGTCGAGCCGGCCCGGCGTCGCGGTGGCCCGGAACATCGCCACCACAGCCCCTACGTCGCACCATCCTCGCCGTGCTGATTGCGACGTGATCGCCCGACGCCCGCAACGAGAAGCAGCGCGGCGCCGATCACGATCGCGGAATCGGCGAGGTTGAACACGGGCCAAATCTGAAGGTCGACGAAGTCCACCACCCGCCCTGAGAATCCCGGGCCGCGCAGGGCTCGGTCGGTGAGATTGCCCACCGCCCCGCCCAGCAGGAGTCCGAGCGCGACAGCAACCTGCCGGCCGGGGAGATCGCGAGAGGCGAATGCAATGAGCGCGATCACGACCAAGCTGGCCGCAACGAAGAGCCACGTCACGCCACCGAAGAGCCCGAACGCCCCACCCGCGTTCGTGACGTATCGCAACTCGACAACGCCGGAGATGAGCTCGATGGGTGGTCGCCCACGGAGATGCTCCTCCGCGAGCGACTTCGTTATCTGATCGAGGCCGTATATCGCGGCCGCCGCCGCGTAGAGCAGTAGCGCCCGGCGCGCCCTCACGCGATCCTCAGCGGGTGCGCTCCTCCGCCTGCTTGTCCTTGATGCAGAGTCGGGCGTAGGGGAGCGCCTTGATCCTCGCCTTCTCGATCGTCCTACCGCATCGTTCGCAGATCCCGTACGTCCCGTCGTCGATCCGTACGACGGCACGGTCGATCTGTTCGATCAGATCCTTCAGGTTCTCGGCCAGGGAGAGGTCGCGTTCGCGCTCGAAGGTGAAGGTGCCGGAGTCCGCGTACTCCTCGTCGAAGGCTGCCTCGCCCGAGAGCTCTGACTGGGAAGTCCCAAGAGAGGTCTCCTCGATCTCGGCGAACTGGGCCTCCAGCTGCTCGCGCTCCTGCTCGAGCTGCTTGCGAATCGTCTGCAGCTGTCGCTTCGTGAAGGGGCGCTTGGCGGGCGGCATCAGCGCCGCGGGACGGTAGCACAATCCGGGCTCTTCGAACGGCTCTAGAATGGCCGGCCGAGCACGCAGGCGTCCGGCTCGCGGCGGCCGTCGACCGCGACTACCTTCCGAGAGGAACTGGTGCCGAGATACCGTCCGGTCGATTCACGCGTCGACTTCCCCGCGCTCGAGGGACGCATCCTCGAGTTCTGGCGCAAAGCGCGCATCTTCGAGAAGAGCCTCGAGTCGCGGCGCGGAGCTCCTGAGTGGGTCTTCTATGAAGGACCCCCCACGGCGAACGGGAAGCCGGGCATCCATCACGTTGTCTCGCGCACGTTCAAAGACGTCTTCCCTCGATATCGGGCCATGACGGGTCACTACGTCCATCGGAAGGCCGGATGGGACTGCCACGGTCTTCCCGTCGAGCTCGAGATCGAAAAGGAGATCGGAACGCAGACGAAGCGAGACATCGAGGAGTTCGGCATCCGCGAGTTCAACGCGCGCTGCCGCGAATCCGTCACCCGATACGTGAAAGATTGGGAGCGCCTGACTGAGCGGATCGGCTTTTGGCTGGACCTCTCCGAGGCCTATTGGACGATGACCCCCGACTACATCGAGAGCGTGTGGTGGTCGCTCAAGCGGCTCCACGAGCTGGGACTCCTCTTCGAGGACGATCGGTCGGCCGCATACTGTCCGAGGTGCGGGACGGGGCTGTCGGATCATGAAGTGGCCCTCGGGTACACAACGGTGACCGATCCGAGCGTGACCGTTCGCTTCCCCGTCACGAGTGGGCCCCTCGCCGAGCGAGGGGCGTCGATCCTCGCGTGGACGACCACTCCCTATACGCTGACGGCGAACGTCGCCCTCGCCGTTCACCCGGAGATCACCTACGCGGTCGTCCGGTCGAACGGCGAGCCGCTCGTGGTCGCCGAAGCGCTCGCCCCGAAGCTCTTCGGAGACGACGTGGTCATCGAAGAACGTCTGCCGGCGAACGACCTCGCCGGGCTCTCGTACGAGCCACCGTTCGACTTCATCGGGGGGGACGGCAACGCTCACATCGTGGTGACCGGGGACTTCGTCACGACCGCGGAGGGGACAGGCGTCGTTCACATCGCGCCGGCGTTCGGCCAGGACGACCTTGACACGGGCAGGCGGTTTGGGCTCGCCATGGTGAACCCGATGGACGAGCGGGGCCGGCTGACGGATCTCGCCGGACCGTACACAGGTATGCCGGTGAAAGAGGCCGATCCGCACATCACCCGGGATCTCGAGGGCAGCGGAAAGCTCTGGGCCTCCTCTCCTTACGAGCACACCTATCCGTTGTGCTGGCGATGTGACACGCCGCTCATCTACTGGGCTCGGCAGTCCTGGTACGTGGGCACGAGGGAACGTAAACAGCAGCTCCTCGATGCGAATGAGGATGTCGGCTGGTACCCGGAACACATCAAGCACGGCCGGTACGGAGACTGGCTCCGGAACAACGTCGACTGGGCCCTCTCCCGCGAACGGTTCTGGGGGACTCCCCTTCCGATCTGGCGCTGCGAGAACCGTCACGACACCGTGGTCGGATCGCTGACCGAGCTCTCAGACCTCGCCGGTCGTGACGTCACCCGGGTCGATCCCCACCGCCCGGATATCGACGAGGTCATGCTCTCCTGTCCCGAGTGCGGCGCCGACGCTCGACGGGTTCCCGAGGTCATCGACGCTTGGTACGACTCGGGAGCGATGCCCTTCGCCCAATGGGGCTATCACCCCGACCTCGGGCGAGGAGCCGCCGAGTTCGAACGTCGTTTCCCGGCGGACTTCATTTGTGAGGCCGTGGACCAGACGCGCGGCTGGTTCTACTCGCTCATGGCGGAGGGGGTCCTGCTCTTCGACCAGTCGGCCTATCGGAACTGCGTGGTCCTCGGTCTCATCGTCGACAAGGACGGACGAAAGATGTCGACCAGGGTGGGCAACGCCCTCGATCCGTGGACGGTTCTAGACCGCTACGGCGCCGACGCGTTGCGGTGGTTCCTGGTCGCGGCCGGCTCTCCATGGACCGAGCGTCGCGTTTACCCCGAGGCCGTCGAAGACGTCGTCAGGCGGTTCCTGCTCACCCTCTGGAACACCTACGCCTTCTTCGTGACCTACGCCAACCTGGACGACGCCGATCCCGGGGGCCCGGCCGTTCCGCTCGCAGATCGCCCACCGATCGATCGATGGGCCCTCTCGCGACTCCACGGGGTGGTCGCGCACGTTCGAGACGCGCTCGAGAGCTATGACGCAACCGGGGCGGCGCGAGAGATCGACACCTTCGTCGACGATCTATCGAACTGGTACGTGCGCCGGAGCCGGCGCCGCTTCTGGGATCCGGCCCGAACTACGGACGCGGCGACGAAAGGGGCTGCCTACCAAACCCTGTACGAGTGTCTGGCGACCCTTGCCGGGCTGCTCGCGCCCTTCACCCCGTTCGTCGCAGAGGAGATCTACGGGAATCTCGCTCCGGCAGGATCGCCAGAGTCCGTGCATCTTTCGGATTACCCTTCACCCGACGACGCTCATCGGGACCCCGAACTCGAGGCAGCCATGGACGTCTCGCGCAAACTGGTCACGCTGGGCCGCGCAGCTCGCACCCAAGCGGGTGCGCGCGTTCGCCAGCCGCTCGCTCGAGCGCTCATCCACGTTCCCGGCGATCCACGCCGACTGGACCCCCTCATCGATCTGATCGCCGAAGAGCTGAACGTGCGCACGGTCCAGTTCGCGGAGACCGCAGGGGAGCTCACGACCGTGCGGGTGAGACCGAATTTCCGGGTCCTCGGACCCAGGCTCGGCGCCCGGGCTCAGGAAGTCGGCCGCGTGCTCGCCGACGATGACGGCCGCCTCGCCGCCGACCTCGCGGCCGGTCGCTCCGTCATGGTTCCACTCGGCTCCGGGGAAGCGGTCGAACTGGCGCCCGATGACGTCGAGGTGCTCCACGAGCCAGGGGCGAGCTGGGGCGTTGCGGCCGAGGGCGGGCTCACGGTTGCGCTCGACGTCGAGATATCCCCCGAGCTCAAGCGTGAAGGACTCGCGCGCGAGATCGTGCACGCCGTCCAGGGAGCGAGAAAAACCGCGGGCCTTGCCGTTGCCGATCGCATCGAACTCTCCATCGATGCCGAGGGCGAGGCTGCGGAGGCGGTGAAAGAGCACCGGGACTTGATCTCGGCGGAGGTGCTTGCAACCCAGCTGGCCCTGGGTCTCGCCTCATTGGACGACGGAACCGTGGTTCATACGGATCGCATCGATCTCGACGGCGTGAACGTCGGAATCGCCATCAGAAAGGTGGCGTCCTTCTCAGGGAGCTAGCCGGGTTTGCAGACGCCGCAGGCCGCGTAGCCGTCCGATTGCGCGGCGGCGCGCGCCATGGTCTCGAGTCCCTTGCCCTTGACGAAGCGGCACGAAGCGCGGTGATACTTTCCCGTCTCCGTCACGACGACGCGTTCTGTGGTGAGCTTCTTCGCCGGAGCTCTCGCCGAGGACTTCCTGGCGCGCGGCCGAGGACGACCGGTCGGAGGGGCCTTGCTGCCGGCCGCAGCCGAGGCGCCTTCCTGCGCAGCGCGCGCGGCCACCGCCGCTACCTCGACCTCGACTTCCTCGGGGACCTCGTCCGGAACGGCTTGCGCTGCTTCGCCCGGTCGAGCGATCGGAACACCCCCGGCGGCGCCGACCGGCTCCGCCCCCCCGCTCGCCGCCGGAGCCGGCTCGGTTCCTCCCGGGATCGGCATCGGAGGAAGACGCTCAATCGGGGGAGGAGGTTCGAATGGCGCCCCGGCGGTCGCGCCGCGGATGGCCCTCGCCCTGATCATCCCGACGAACAGAAACAGAGCGGCAATCAGGCTGGCGCCGATGGAGATGAAGATGAGGAGTACCCCGCTCTGAAAGAAGCCGATCGCAAGCGCCGCGACGGCTCCCAAGAGGAAGAGCAGGGAAGTGATGTACACGGCCGATCGCCGAGGCCTTAGCTCCGCGTACTCCTGGTCGCGGGCCGTTTTCGGGTTGTCTTCTTGCGAGCCGTTTTCTTGGTCGTCGTCTTCTTCGCCACGGTCTTCTTGCGCGCGGTGGATTTCTTCCTCGTGGTCTTGGCGGCGGCCTTCTTACGTGGTGCAGCCTTCTTCCGGGCCGGAGCCTTCTTGGCGGCTGTCTTCCCCCGGGCCGGTTTCGCTCGCGACCTTGCGGCGCCGACCGCCGAGGCGACCGTCGTTACTGCCGCGCCGGTAGCGGAAACACCCGCACGGCCGATCGACGCCCCTGCCGGCGAGGCCTCCTGCTCGGCGCGAAGGACGCCTCCCGCAAGGAAGCCTGCGGCCAGGACGCTTGCCGCAATGGAAACGAAGATCAGCCCGAGGCCGTCTTGAAAGAATCCGATGCCGAGTGTCGTGATCGCTGCCAGGAGCAGCACGAGTGCGGTTCCGTACACAGACTCCCTCCGGGTTCCTTGCCGCGGAACCCCTCGCTCCGCGGAATCCTACCCTATGAGAACCGGACGATTCACCCTATTTCGCCCCCGGCGCCCCTACTCCTCTCCCCAGAAGAGCTCGCGCAAGGAGGGCTCGTCGTCGCTCTCGCCCTCCTCGTGGTCCTCCCCCTCATCGCGGACGGCCCGCCGGCTCGTTTCGTCGATCTGCTCCACGCCGCTTCCCAACGCAGAGCCAGAGACCGGCCGGTCCTCAGGTCTCATCTCGAAGTCACGGGGCTCCACCTCTTCCTCGATCTCAGGCAACGCCGCCTCCGGAAGCGGCGAGCCCCAGCCTTCCTCGCCGCCCGGTCCTTCCTGGTCCTGAGGCCCCTCGGACGAGTGGCTAAGGTCCCATGGGTGGGGTGGCCCCGTCGGCCCTCGCGAGATCGGCGCCGCGAATTCCTCCGAGGGCGTCAGCGCGCGGGCTGATCCCTCCTCCGGCGCAGGGGGCTGGGGACCCTCGACCGGCGGTCGGGCTGGAGGCTGCACGACCGCCTGTGGGAGCACCGGGGGGCTCGGCTCTGGAGCATCCGAGTACACCGGTTCGGGCTCTTCGAGAGGCGGCTGGGCCTGCTCGAGGGTCGTTTCGCCCTGCCCGCCGGCAAGCATGGCAGCCTCGAGCGCTTCCTCGGACGGAGCCGGTGGCTGCCCTTCGGACGGTTGCTCCTCTGGTTTCTCCGGTTCGCCCTTCGCCTGGCGTTTCAGCGAATCGGCATGTTCTTGGATGAGCGAGGCGAGCCGCCGCAGAAACTCCCGCTCGCGGATCAGGAACCAGGAGGGCGCCTTGGCCGCCTGCGCCGCAGCCCGGCCCTCCGCTTCCTCGAGGAGCCGCGCCGCATGCTCCCGCGCCCTTCGAACCGTCTCCTCCGCCTGCTGATGGGCCGTCAACGGCACGGGGGTCGCGGCCGCCTGTGCATCGGTGAGCGCTTCGCGCAGGCGCTTGTTTTCCTCATGGAGCCCCGCGAGGTCCTCGGTGATGTGGTCGAGGAAGTCATCGACGTCGTGTTCGTTGTAGCCGCGGAAGGCCAGGCGGAAAACCATCTGCTGCACGTCAACGGGTGTGATCAACCGCGGCCGTGAGTCCTCGTCTTTCACGTACTCGGTCCCGGAGGTGGGCTGACGCTGTTCCACCGAAGCTCCCGCGTGCCTCTTGTCTCGCCGACGCCGTGCCATCAAGCCACCTTAAAACCCACCAAAGCCGCATCCAAGTGCGCTCTGAACGACACCCAGGGCGATGAAGACCACGATCGGGGACAGGTCGAGTCCCATCGCTCCCATCCTAATGGGGGGAATGAGCCCACGGACGATGCGAAGAACGGGGTCGGTAACGTCATGGATGACCTCGACGATCGTGCGTGCGATCCCCGAACGGGGTGGAGGCAACCACGTCAGGATGATCCGCGCGAACAGTACGAACCAGTAGACGCTCAGGAGGATGCAGATGACCTCGACGGCCCCTCACCCCCCTCTAGAACTGATTGAAGAAGTCGCCTTCGCGGAGCCGCTCGCGCTCCTCGGCCGAGACTTCCACGTTTCTCGGCGTGAGGAGATACACGCGATTCGCGACAAGCTCGATCTTCCCATCCAGCGCAAACACCAACCCCGACGCGAAATCCACGAGGCGGCGGGCAGTGGGGTCCTCGGTTTCCTGAAGGTTCATGATCACGGGGACACCTTCTTTGAACTTCTCTCCCAGCTCTCGGGCCTCGTTGAACCGGCGGGGCTCGGCTCGGTGAATGGCCGATGCCTGGGTTGGCGGAGGAACCGTGCGAACGATCCCTTCGTTCTCGAAGGTAGGCGCCGGCTGCACCCTGGGAGTGCGAGCGACCCGCCGCGTGGGCCGATCTCCCGCAAACGTCCGCACGCCGACCGGTTCTTCAACCGGAACGTTCTGCTCCACCTCGTCGAACTCGTCGTCTTCGACAAGACCCAGATACATCAATGTCTTTCGCCAAAGGCCTGCCATGGGAGATCCTCCTCAGGGTCGAGGGCCGAAGATGGCCGTCCCGACACGTATCATCGTAGCCCCTTCCTCGATCGCGACTTCGTAGTCACTCGTCATTCCCATCGAAAGCTCGCGCACGTCGGGAGCGACTTCCGCGGCATCCTCACGGAGCTCGCGCAAGCGCGCAAAGTACGGTCGCGGGTCCTCTCCGAGAGGCGGCAGCGTCATGAGCCCGGTGACCCGAAGACCCGGTCGATGAGCAATCTCCTCCAGAAACCACCGGAGCGAGTCGGGCGCGACCCCGACTCGTCGGCCGGTGAAGTCCACCTCGACCAGGCAGAAGGTGGGCGAGGGCTTCTCTGCCGCAAGTCGTTCCAGAAGATCGGTTGCCGCGCCGGGCTCGAGCGTCTGCACGACGTCTGCCGACTCGAGCAACCGCGCAACCTTGTTCCTCTGGAGACGCCCGATGAAGTGCCACGTCGCGTCCGGGGCCGCTCCCCTTTTCTCCTCAAGTTCCTGCACGTAGTTCTCCCCGAAATCCGTCAGCCCGGCGGCCGCGGCAGCCGCAACCCGCTCCGAAGCTACCAACTTCGTGGCGGCGATCAGGCGCACATCGCGCGGGTCGCGATTGACGCGGGCGCAGGCTTCGGCGATCCGCGATCTGACGGCGCCAATGGCCTCGCCGATATCAGCGATTCTAGCACTAGAGTTAACAGTCACTGACAACACTTGACCCTAGGCTCCATTTGCGACATCCATCACAGGCGCACCCCAATGAGCGCCTGCCGCCCCGTCCCCCCGTCTCGGCGGTAGGAGAAGAACCGGTCGTTCAGACAGGCGGTGCAGACGCCGCTCTCCTCGATCCGCTTGACGCCCGCCGTCCGCAGCCGGCGTGCCACAGTGGCCGCGAGGTCCACGTACAGACGCCCCCGGCGCCTCGCCAGCGTCGGCCGCGAGGAACCACCCGAGAGCGCGCCCACGACGTCCGGTCCCACTTCGTAGTGGCACGAGCCGATCGCAGGCCCGATCGCCGCCCACACCTCCGCGGGGCGTTCGAAGACTCCCGCCGACCGTTCAACGAGTCCACCTGCGATCCCTCGCCAGCCCGCGTGGACCACGACGAGACGCTCCTCGGTAGGCGACCCAAGTGCGAGTGGGACGCAGTCCGCGACGAGAATGGCGACAGGCGCCGATGGGCGCGTCACGGCGAGCGCATCGGCCGATTCGAGCTCTCGGTCCGCTCGAGCGAACCCTCGGCCGGCGCGGCCTCGGCCGACGGGGAGCACCCGCGTGCCGTGGACTTGACGCGCGGTCGCGAACGGTGCGCATCCGAGAGCCTGTACCGTGCGCCGGCGATTCTCCGCGACGCGAGAGGACGTGTCGCCCGTGTCGAAGGCGAGGTTCAGGCTCTCGAACCTCCCGCGGCTCACGCCGCCGACTCGTTCGGTGAAGGCTGCCATGAATCCCCTCGTCTCAAGATCTCGCGACACGAGGGCATGCATGCGCCCCGCAAGGCGAACCCGGTCCATGCGTTGGAGCTCCTGCTTCAAAGAGTAAGTGGGGGCGGGGAAGCCACCTACCGTCAAGGCGGGGGAAGGGCGCCTTGGAGGGCGCTCCCCGCCCCCACGTTCAGGCCCCGGACTCACTCCTTTAGAAAGTCCGGGATATCCAGGTCCCCGTTCGCGTCGATCCGAACCGAGGCAGACGCGGGCTGGAACAGCTCTTCTTCCTCCTCTTCCTGAAGAATCGAAGGCACTTCGATCTCCCCCTCGTCGTCACGAGCAGGCTCGGCCCGGAAGGCGGGAACGCGCAGCCCCAGAGTGTCGCCGAGCAGCCGATCGAATCCGGCCGCGATGACGGTCACCCGAACCTCTTCTCCGAGCGAGTCGTCGATGACCGCGCCGAAGATGATCGTCGCGTCCGGGTGAGCTGCGCGCGTCACGGCCTCGGCTGCGGCGTTCACCTCGTGCAAGCCGAGATCGGACGGTCCCGCGATCGAGAGAAGGAGACCCTTTGCTCCCTCGATGGACGCCTCGAGCAACGGTGAGGAGAACGCGGCGCGCGCCGCTGCCTCCGCACGATCGTCTCCGGTACCGTGCCCGATCCCCATTAGCGCGGATCCCGCTCCGGTCATGACGGCCTTGACGTCCGCAAAGTCCAGGTTGATGAGACCCGGAGTCATGATCAGGCTCGTAATTCCTTCGACACCCTGATACAGCACTTGGTCGGCCATCCGGAACGCATCAAGCATCGACGTGTGCGTGTCGGACACCTGGAGGAGACGATCGTTCGGCACGATGATCAGCGTGTCGACGCTCTCCTTGAGCTCCTGAATGCCCATATCGGCCTGCGACGCCCGTCGCCGACCTTCGAACGAGAAGGGTCGGGTCACGACGCCGATCGTCAGCGTGCCCAGCTCTCGCGCGATCTGAGATACGACCGGCGCTCCTCCGGTCCCGGTCCCGCCACCAGCGCCGGCAGTGATGAAGACCATGTCGGAGCCCTTCAAGATCTCCTCGATCTCGGATCGGTGCTCCTCCGCGGCGCGACGCCCGATCTCCGGATCGGATCCGGATCCGAGACCCCGCGTCGTCTCGCGACCGATGTCCAGCTTCACGTCCGCCTCGGACATGAGCAGGGCCTGCGCATCCGTATTGATCGCGATGAACTCGACGCCCTTCAAGCCGGCCTCGATCATCCGATTCACGGCGTTCACGCCTCCGCCGCCAATCCCTACGACCTTTATGACGGCAAGGTAGTTCTGTGGTTGTTGCATCATGATTGCCTCCGTGTCCCGGCCACTTCGGCTGGTCATCTCCTCCCTCTGGACCAATCCGGTGGATGATCTGAAATTCGCTGACCACGAACGGCCTGAGCACAAGCCTCAGGCTTGACTTCAGGTTTACTGTTATGTAAACCTAACCTACAGGACGAGAATCTATACGAGCACTCATAAGTTGTCAACCCCCAACAAGCGGCGCCAGGCGAAATTAATCGGCGGGTTTCAGGGTCGGCGTGCCCGGTGCTCGGACGTCGATGTAGCCGACCGCGATCCCCTGCTCCTCGCTCCACCTGAGAAGCGAAGCGATCGCCGCCGCCTTCTCTGGGCGGTCGGTGGCATCGCCGTAAAGCACCAGCCCGCCCCGACGCAGATCGAGAACGATGCCCCTGGGTCCCGGATGGATCGTGTCGACGCGGCCTCGGATCTCAGGCGGAAGCGATCCCGCAACGGCCAGCAGATCGGGCGACGGGACCCGATCCCCCGGTTCAATAGCGATCGTGATCGCGGGAATCTCGATCCCGCGAGGAGCGCTCGTGCTTCGCTCGAGAACCACGCCGTCGGCTGCGAGGAGGACGATTCCCTCCGGATCCCGCGCCCACGCCACGGCCGAACGCTCCGTGATCGAGAGAAGCAGAGCCCCCGAGAGGGACCACTCGGCGCCTGAGCGCAGGATCCAAGGATGGGCCTCGAGACGCTGCTCGATCGTCTCGAAGTCGAGCGTCGTGAGATGTTTCCCAATCACGTCTCCGGCGAGATCGATGACTTCACTCTTGACGATGTGGGTGTTGCCCTCGATCCGAATCGACCGAACGCGAAACACCGGGCCCGCCGTCGCCGCCCAGCCGATAGCACCGACGGTGAAGAGCGCCCCCAGGGCGATCAACAGGCGGCGGGGAACGAGTCGCCGAGCTCTACGGACCGATGTTCCCAACGAGCTGTACCTCACGCTCGAGTCTGACGCCGAACCGCTCGACCACACGTTCCTCGAGCAGCGCGATCAAACGACCGACGTCCCGAGCGGTCGCTCCCGGTCCGGCGATGATGAAGTTGGAATGCTTCTCCGATACGCGAGCCCCGCCGACGGAAAGGTCTTTTCCCCCGATCGCTTCGATGAGACGCGCCGCGTGGTCACCCGGTGGATTCTTGAACACGCTCCCGCAGTTCGGGTCGGAGAGCGGCTGGGTCGCGCGGCGCCACTCGCGAGCCTCCTGCATCGCGTCTCGAATCGCCTCCTCCGGCGCCGGCGTCAGGCGGACCGTCCCCCCGACGACGACGCCCGCGGACGGCAGATGAGACGCCCGGTAGTCGAGCTCCGCAGCCGCGGCGGGTACAAACTCGACCGAGCTCGTCTCGAGGTCGAACACTTCGATCGTTTCGAGCACGTCTCCGACGGCGCGGCCGTGCGCTCCCGCATTCATGCGGACCGCCCCACCGAACGATGCAGGAATAGCGACGCCGAACTCGAGCCCCGAAAGCCGGTGCCGTAGCGCCACACCCGCGAACGCCGGAAGGGGCATCGCGCCGCCGGCAGAGAGCCGGCTCCCATTACGACCCGCCCACCTGAAGAAACGGCCCAAACGAACCGCCAGCCCCCGGAAGCCCTCATCGGAAATGAGCAGATTCGATCCCTTCCCGACGACCGTGATCGAGATGTTGGTCTCGCGCACCGCCCGCGCGACCGCATGGAGGTCCCCAAGGGAATCGGCCTCCAGATACACCTGAGCGGGACCGCCGAGTCGAAAACTCGTCAGCGGAGCGAGTGGAAAGTTCCGCCGAACGCGGTCGCCGGCAGCCTCGCGAAGGATTCGCTCCGCCGCCAGGCCGTCCCTATCGGCCGGTCGCGTCGAGTCGCGCAATCGTCTCCTCACCCACCATGGTGATATCACCGGCCCCAAGCGTGAGTACGAGGTCGCCCGCTCGAACAGATCCGGCCAGGAAGCGGGCGACGTCAATCCGGTGCGGGAGATACACGACCCGTCGCCCCGGGACCAGCTCGACGAGGGCGTCGACAACCAACTTCCCGCTTACGCCTGGGATCGGCGCCTCGCCGGCCGGGTAGACGTCCGTGACCACGACAACATCCGCGGCAGCCAGACTCTCGCCCAGCCCGCGCCAAAGGGCCGCGGTCCGCGAATAGCGGTGCGGCTGAAAAACCGCCCACACTCGACGGTCCCCATCCGAACGGGCGGCAGCGAGGGTCGCCGCGATCTCGGTTGGGTGATGGGCGTAGTCGTCGACGAACTCCGCGCCCCGTGCCGTGCCCCGCTCTTCGAACCGGCGGTGCACGCCGGCAAATTGCTCGAGGATGCGCGCGGCCTCGTTCGGCGGGACGCCCGCCTCGCGAGCAGCAATGATCGCCGCTACCGCGTTGTGGAGGTAATGGCGTCCCGGAAGGCGGATTGAGAGATCGAGTTGCTTGCCCAATCCGTCGACCCGGCACCGCCCGCCGGCGCGAGCAACGTCAATCCCGCTGATGCGCACATCACATTCGTCCGTCTCCCCGTAGGTGACGGCTCGAACTCCGCTTCGTGCGAGCACTCGACGGGCCCCATCGTCGTCGCCTGAGGCCACGGCGAGCTCAGCCCGCGTGCAGAACTCGACGAATGCGTCCTCGACCTCCTCCCGGTTCGCATAGAAGTCGTGATGCTCTTCCTCAACGTTCGTCACGACGGCGATCTCCGGTGAGAGCAGGAGAAACGACCCATCCGATTCGTCTGCTTCGGCGACGAAGTATTCACCCGCGCCCGATCGCGCGTTGCTGCCACTCTCGTTCAGATCGCCACCGATCACGTAGGTCGGGTCGGCGCCGGCTCGCTCGAGCACAACGGCAAGCATCGACGTCGTCGTCGTCTTCCCGTGGGTCCCGGCAATCGCGATCCCTCGGTGCTCCTGCATGAGCGCGGCGAGCACCTGCGCGCGGGAGAGGATGGGGATGCGACGTGCCTGCGCGGCTCGAACCTCAACGTTTCGTGCCGGAATCGCCGTCGACACGACCACGGCGTCCGGCTCGCCCACGTAATCGGCCCGGTGACCGATTCGGATTTGCGCGCCGGCGGCGCGAAGCGCGGCCAGACCGGCCGCCTCTTTCAAATCGCTCCCGCTGACCACGACGCCGCGGGCGAGCAGCAGGCGGGCGATTCCGCTCATCCCTGCCCCCCCGATCCCGACCAGATGCGCGGAGCGGAGCGTCCGCATATCCGGGATCGCGAGAGTGCGGATGCTCTTCGGGGGATGCTTGGACGGCGACACGGCTCAGCTCGGGCTGACGGATCGCACGAGGTCGGCAACCTCCGCCGCCGCGTCGGGCTTGCCGAATCGCTCGGCTGCCTCAGCCATCGCCTTCAGGCGCTCTGGGTGATCGATGAGGGCACCGATCCGATCGGCGAGCGAGGAGGGCGTGAGCTCGTCGTCCAGGAGAACGCTCGCGGCTCCGGCCCGCTTCAGCGCGCGCGCGTTCGCTTCCTGGTGACGTGCCGTTGCATAGGGATACGGGATGAGGAGTGCGGGTATTCCACAGGCGGATACCTCCGCAACGGTCGAGGCCCCGGCTCGGGCCACGACGAGATCCGCGACCGAGTACACAAGTTCCATCCGCTCGACGAAAGGCAACGTCCGCAAGAGGAGCCCATCGGTGGTCAATGGCCGGGCGAACGCACGGGCGTGAGCGGGACCGGTGATGACGAGGAATTGAAGGTCTTGGCGCGATGCGAGAAGCCGCGACGCGCCTGCGGCATCTCGGTCCAGGTGGAGCGCGCCCTGACTGCCGCCGAAGACCACGATGGTCTGTCTCCCCGAATCGAGCTCGAAGTGCCCCATCGCTTCGTCCCGAAGCGCGGCCCGCTCATCTCGCACTCGCAGAACGGAGGCACGGATCGGCGTCCCGGTGACCGCGTTTCGGACCCGAGCCGGAAGTCGCGGTCGCGCA
This sequence comes from Actinomycetota bacterium, assembly GCA_050693155.1. Taxonomy (GTDB): domain Bacteria; phylum Actinomycetota; class UBA4738; order UBA4738; family CALAEC01; genus JBOGWA01. The sequence goes on from JBOGWA010000146.1 coordinate 35,547, forward strand.
TCCTCGAACGCGAGCGCGATGGCCTGTGCCCACCGGGCGGATAGCCGATTGGCGAGCCCCGGCACGGCGTTCTGCTCGTGTAGCACGAGCGGAACCTTCGCTCGCCAGGCCGCCAGGGAGGCGGGAACGCTCACGAAGCCGCCCATCCCGACAACAACGTCAACCTCGCGTACGAGCGGCCGGCAGATGCTCGCCGCGCGGAGGGCGGTCAGTGGGGCGCGGACCGCGGCCAGAGAAAGGCCGCGATGAAACGGTCGAGCCGGGGCCGTGGCAAGCGGGAATCCTGCGGTCGGCACGAGCTTGGATTCCTGACCGCTCGCGGTTCCAACGAACCGGACCTTCGCCCCGAGTTGGTCGCGCAGCTCTTCGGCCAGGGCGATCCCCGGGAAAACATGCCCGGCCGTGCCACCCGCTGCAATCAGAACCCGCACGTCGCTACCTCCGCGTGGCGTTACTCCGGCGCCCGCGTCCGATCGAGGTGAGGATTCCCATCGCGGTCATCGACACGATGAGCGATGAGCCTCCGAACGAAACGAATGGGAGCGGCACCCCGGTGATCGGCAAGAGCCCCGTGACCGCGCCCAAGTTCACGAGCGCTTGCACCGCGATCAGCCCGACGATGCCGGCGCCGAGAAGCCGGCCGAATGCATCCGGAGCGCGGGTCGCAATGCGAATCCCCGCCACGATCAACGCTCCAAAGAGCGCGAGCACCAACAGATTGCCGAAAAGCCCAAGCTCCTCCCCGATGATCGAGTAGATGAAGTCCGTGTGCGCATTCGGGACGTAGAGCCACTTCTGCCTGCTCGCCCCGAGACCGACGCCGAATGGCCCGCCCGAGGTAAGCGCAATCAGGGACTGAATGCTCTGATAGCCGCTGCCCTGAGGGTCGGACCAGGGATTGAGGAACGAGACGAAGCGGGACCAGCGATACCCTTCCGCGAAGATCAAACCAAAGCCGAGGGCGCCGGCCCCGAGCGCACCGACGATCAGATGCTTGAGACGGGCGCCGGCGGTAAACAACAGCACGAACACCGCAATCACCAAGGTGACCGCCGTTCCCAGATCCGGCTGAAGGAGGATGAGTGCTCCAACGAGGCCGACGAGGGGCATCAATGGGAGCGCAAGGGCCCGAAGATCGTCGATCCGTCGCCACCTGGCGGCGAGCATCGCTGCCGCGAACACGATGACCGCGAGCTTCGCGAACTCCGACGGCTGGACGGTCACGGGGCCCATCTCGATCCAGCGAGCGGCTCCGCCGGCTCGCTCCCCGATCGAGGGGACGAGCACCAGCACGAGCAGCAGCAGGCTCGACAGCAGCAGAGGCGCCGCAAGGTCGCGCCACCGTGCGTACGGCATGCGGCCGGCGACCGCGAAGCACACGATGCCGATTCCCGCGTAGAGAAGCTGTCGCCGGAAGAAGAGGAAGCTCGACCCATACTCCGTGTAGGCCGAGATCGACGATGCCGAGAGCACCATGACGATGCCGAGAACGACCAACGCAGCGGTCGAGACGAGGATGACGGCGGATGGGGAAGCGAGGCGACCCGGACGCCGATCTAGCAGCAGCCGCAGGCTGCCAGGGAAACGCCGACCGGCAACCGCCGCTGCGCTAGCCACTCGTCGCTCCCGTCTTCGTCGTCGCATCGGCAAGCCGGCGCGCGGCTGCCGAGAACCGGTCCCCTCGCTCCGCGTAGTCCCGGAACATGTCGTGGCTCGAGCAGGCCGGCGCGAGCAGGACCACTCCCCGGTTGTCTGCCGCATCGAACGCGCGTGAGACGGCCTCTTCGATGGAGGACGCTCGATAAACGGGAACTCGACCTTCGAACATTCCGGCGAGATCCTCGGCCGCCTCCCCGATCGTCACGAGTGCGGTCAGTCTCGGGGTTGCCGCAATCAATGGGCTGAGGTCGAGGCTCTTCGCGCGCCCACCGGCAATCAGGACGACCTCGTCCATTCCCTCGATCGCAGCCAAGGCAGCGTGTGGATTCGTGGCCTTGGAATCGTCGATGAAGCGAACCCCGCGGATTTCGGCAACGACCTCTCCTCGATGGGGCGGGGGGGTGAATCCCTCGAGCGCCTTGCCCACGGACTCCGGGCGGATCCCAAACGCGAGCGCCGCAGCGGCGCCCGCAGCAACATCCGCGCGAAGTGACGCGCCAGAAAATGGCGGGCGGCCGAGCGAGACGTCGGAGCCGAGACGCGCGATGAGCTCCTGACCTACGTACCCAACCTCACCGGGTCCGGGCTCTCCGAGCGTGAACCACATCCGCCGGCAGGGGGCGCCGCGCGAGAGCGCCGCCGCGTGGGGATCGTCGCGGTTGCCAACGTGCACATCGTCTGCCGCCTGACGGACGTAGATCTGTCGTTTTGCTGCGCCGTAGGCGGCCACATCACGATGCCAATCAAGATGGTCCGGCGCGAGATTCAGGAGCACGGACACCTGCGGATGGAACGATTCGTGAAACCGCAGCTGGAATGAAGAAACCTCCACCGCGAGCGCGTCGTGATCCTCGCGAGCGGCAAGAGACACCGGGTATCCCACATTGCCGCACGCGATCGCGCCAAGTCCGTCCGCGCGCATCGTCGCAGCGACCCACTCCGTGGTTGTCGTCTTTCCGTTCGTCCCGGTGATCGCGACCACCGGGCACCGAAGCAATCGAGCCCCGATCTCGAGCTCGCTCCAGATGGGAAGACGTTGCTCGCGAGCCCAGGAAAGAATGGGAGCCTGCTCTCGGACTCCCGGGCTAGCGACGAGCAGAGATGCTCCCTCGAGGTGGTCCGGGCGGTGGCCACCGGCGCGCACGTCTGCACCGGCAGCTTCGGCCTCCGCGATGGCCTCGCCGATCTCCTCCTCCGGCTTCGCCTCGCTCACGCGAACGACCGCCCCGAGATCGGCCAGGACGCGGACGGCCGCCCGGCCGCTCGCGCCGAGCCCGACGACCACGACCCGGCGACCCGCGACATCGAGGCCGGGCTCCTCGCTCATGGGATCCCCCCGCGCGCGAGGAAGTCCGCATAGAAGAGTCCCAGCCCAAAAGCCACGACGAGCCCGGCCACGATCCAGAACCGAACGATCACGGTGAACTCAGGCCATCCGAGCACCTCGAAATGGTGATGGATCGGCGCCATTCGAAAGAGTCGCTTCCCGAACATCCGGAAGGAAACGACCTGAAGGATCACCGACGTCGTTTCGAGCACGTACAGCCCGCCCAGAACCAGAAGGAGCAATTGGGTGTGCGTGGTGATCGCCATTGCGGCGATCAGTCCCCCGAGGGCAAGTGAACCGGTGTCCCCCATGAAGATCTTCGCCGGCGCCGCGTTCCACCAGAGAAACCCCGCGAGCGCACCGAGCCCAGCCGCGGCAACGATCGCCAGGTCGAGCGAGGTGGACAGATCGATCCGGTAGCAGCCGGCCGTCGGGAGCTGCGCGCACGTATGCCGGAATTGCCAGAACGCGATGATCACGTACGCGCCCATCACCATCGCGGCCGAACCAGAAGCCAATCCGTCCAAGCCGTCCGTCAGATTGACCGCATTCGACGTGGACGCGAGCATCAGGAAAACCCAGAAGATGAAGATGAAGCCCAGATCCAGACCGGTCTCTCGAATGAAGGAGAGCTCCGTCGAGACGTTGGTATAGCGGGCAAGCGCGAGTGCGAACACAACCGCCACGATGGCTTGCCCGATCACCTTGCCGGTCTTGCCGAGCCCAAGCGAGTGATCCCTGCGAATCTTCAGGAAGTCGTCAAGAAACCCGACCGCTCCGAGTCCCGCCGCGGCGCCGACGACGAGGGCGCCCGTCACCGTGGCGCCCCCGAATACGAGGCTGCTGACCCCGTAGGCAAACAGCATGCCGCCGAGAATGACGAGCCCGCCCATCGTTGGTGTGCCTCGCTTCTCCTGATGTGGCGGGCTGGGACTGTGCGGTTCGGGCTCCCGAACGCGCTGCCCCCAGCCGAGGAACCGAAAGAGCCGGATCGCGATTGGGGTCCCGAGCAAGGTCGCGAGGAGCCCGACGGCCGCCGCCAACAGGATTCTGTTCACGGAGTTCCCTCCGAGCGATGGGCTCCCGTGGCGGTCCCTTGCGTTTCCTGGCCGGGGTGAAGGAGGGACGCAGCAACCCGCTCGAGACCAACGGCCCGAGAGGCTTTGACGAGCACCACATCCCCCGGCCGGACGAGCTCGCGAACGGCCTCCTCGGCCTCGGCGACGGACGCACACATCGTCACCCGATCGGGTTCGAAGCCCTCCCGCGTCGCGCTCACCCCGATCCGACGCCCCCACGCCCCGACGACGACGAGACGATCGATCCGGAGCCGAGCCGCGAGCTCACCGATCCGCTCGTGCTCCTCCTCTGCCACAGGGCCGAGCTCGGCCATTTCTCCCAAGACGGCGATAAGGCGCCCCGGCTCCGCCATCCACCTCGTCGTCCGCAGTGCGGCCGCCATCGACGAGGGATTCGCGTTGTAGGCGTCGTTCACGACCCGGACCCCGTCCGACGTTTCTGCGATCTCCATCCGCCAGCGCGAGACTCGAGCGTTCGCCAGAGCCTCCGCACATTCCCCCGGAGGCACACCGAGCGCGATGCCGGACGCCGCCGCCGCAAGCGCGTTCTGTGCCATATGCTCGCCGGGAACACTCAGTCGAAGGTGGAATCCATCTCCCCCGACTCGAACGCGAAACGACGCGCGACCCATCGAATCGAGCGAGAGCTCCTCGCCCCGCACCTCGGCATCCTGGACAAACCCGTAGCGCAGGATCTCCGCCTTCGTGCGTTCCGCGAACGTTCGCACGACCGCGTCGTCGGCGTTGAGCACCGCGGTTCCCTCCCGGGGGAGCGCTTCGACGAGCTCAGCCTTTGCGTCTGCGACCGCTTCGCGGCTCCCGAAGTACTCAAGATGTGAAGTACCGACGTTCGTCACTACCCCCACCGTTGGTCGGGCCACCCGAGCGAGCTCCGTGATTTGACCGGGCCCGCGACTTCCCATCTCGCAGACGATCACGTCCGTATCCTCTGGAGCCTGCAAAAGGGTCAGAGGAACGCCGACCTCCGTGTTGTACGACTCGGGGCTCGCGTGGACGCGGTGGACCGAGCCCAGGACGGAGGCCGCCAGATCTTTGGTGGAGGTCTTCCCGCTGGACCCGGTGATTCCTACGACCGCAACGTCACGATCGGCCCGTTCCGCCCCTGCAAGCAAGAGGAGTCCATCTCGGGTGCTCTCGACGACCACCTGTGGACCGGAAGCGTTCGTTTGCCGCTCGACCAGCGCGCCGACCGCTCCGCGAGAGAGTGCATCCTCAACGTGGTCATGGCCGTCCGTTCGCTCACCCGAGAGCGCGACGAAGAGGTCACCGGCAGTGACCCGACGACTGTCCACGGTCACGCCGGTGATCACGGTGTCCCGCCCTTCCAGCCTGCCCGCGCAGGCAGCGGCGATCCAGGTGAGAGGACGCTTCACGGCTCCGTCTCCTCGCGGGAGGCGCTTCCGGACGACGCACGACGGGAGAGCTCCTCTCTCGCGACTACGCGATCGTCGAACGGCACGGTTCGATCCGCGAACTCCTGTCCCGTCTCGTGTCCCTTGCCGGCGATCACGACGACGTCCCCGGGACGCGCCTCAGCGATGGCGGACCGGATCGCTGTTCGCCGATCTGGGAGTATCTCGTAGGCGCCGCCTCCGGCTCCTGCACCGGTTTCGATCTCACTGATTATCGCGGCCGGATCTTCGGATCGAGGGTTGTCGCTCGTGATGAAGGTGAGGTCCGCGAGCCGAGTTGCCGACTCCCCCATTCGGGGCCGTTTCGCCCGGTCACGATCCCCTCCACAGCCGAAGACCGCGATCACACGGCCGCCGGCAAGCGTTCGCGTTGCGTGAAGCACGTTCTCGAGGCTATCCGGCGTGTGCGCGTAGTCGACGAGCACCTCGAAGGGCTGTCCCGCATCGATCGGTTCCATCCGTCCGGGAACTCCCCCGACTGCCTCGATGCCACGCAAGATGGCGTCGTCGCTGATGCCGACCTGCCTGGCAGCGGTCAAGGCAGCGAGGCAGTTGTAGACATTGAACGCTCCACGAAGCGGAGACCGGATCTCGAGGCCGTCGACACGAAACTGGATCCCTTCGGTCGATAACCGGATCTCGCGCCCGACGATGTCGGCCCCAGCCTCAGTCCCATACGTGAGGGTTGGCACGCCGGTCTCTAGCAGGCGCAGCCCGTGCGGAGAATCGCGATTGACTACCGCAGCGCCGGTCATCTCCGGGGTGAACAACCGGGCCTTGGCATCGAAGTACGCATCCAGGGATCCGTGGTAGTCCAGGTGATCCTGCGAGAGGTTCGTGAAGACGGCACAATCGAACAGAATTCCCCCGACGCGATGCTGATCGAGCCCATGGGAGGAAACTTCCATCGCGACACCTCGGACCCCGCGTTCGCTCATCTCGATGAGAAGGCGGTGCAGATCGGGAGCCTCGGGCGTGGTCCGTGCCTGAGGACGGGGGCGACCGGCGACCCGAACCCCGGTCGTCCCGATCACCCCGGACGTGAGACCCGCCTTCTCGAAGACGCCCTCCATCAGGTAGGTCGTCGTCGTCTTCCCGTTCGTTCCCGTGACCCCGATCAGCGTCAGGGTGTCCGCAGGTCGCTGGAAAAAGGCGGCAGCCATCGGGCCCATAGCCGCCCGAACTGACGGCACGCGGACCTGCGCAACCGAGTCCGGCAGCTCGAGCCATCGCTCAACGACGACCACCGACGCGCCACGGCCCACGGCGTCGGGCGCGAAATCGTGCCCGTCGGCGGTGGCTCCGCGGACACAGAAGAACAGCGATGCGGGACTCGCTTCGTCCGATCGATAGCCGAGATCGGCAACGACGGCAGCCTGGTCGCCGCGGACCTCAGCAGCCGGAATCGGCGCCAGCAACTCGGAGAGTGGACGGGGGACAGGAGACAACAGCGGATCGTCTCGATTCGTGAAAACGGCCCGAGTCCCCTCGGGCCACCGAGATTCTAGCATCGACCCCGTTGGCATCAGCCACTCGTCACCGTCGGAGGAATCGCCGGCCGCCCCTCCGTCGGTACATGAAGGTACCCGAGTGCGAACTGCGTGATCTCCTGGAAGAGTGGCGCGGCGGCGATACCCCCGTAGACGGTCGCCGGCTCGTCGAGCATGACCGCCACGACGACCCGAGGATCCCGAGCCGGAGCGAATCCAATGAAGGAAGCGATCACCTCCTCGCTGTATCCCCGCTCGTCCTCCAAGGGCTTGCGAGCCGTCCCCGTCTTCCCGGCGACCCAATACCCCGGAATCTGTGCCAGCCGGCCGGTTCCGGCCCGAACGGCCCTCGCGAGCATGCCGGTGACGATCCGCGCGGTCCGCCCGGAGACAACCCGCCGCTCCTCGGACTCCGCGGCGAGGTCGAAGCGGCCGTTCGCATCGATGGTCGCACGGACGAGCCTCGGAGTCACGGCAACGCCGTCGTTCGCAACCGTTGCGTACACGGTGGCCATCTGCAGCAGCGTGACGGCGATTCCCTGTCCGAGAGGGATCGTTCCCATACTCGTGCCCCACCAGCGGTCGGCTGGCAGCACGAGCCCCTTGGCTTCTCCGGGAAATCGAATCCCCGTCTCGCGACCGAAACCGAACCGGTCGAGGTAGGTGGTGAGCCGCCCCTTCCCGAGGCGTTCAGCGAGCTGGATCGTCCCCACGTTGCTCGAGTAGGCGATGACGTCGGTGATCGTCATCCGGGCCGGCGGGTGCTGTTCGTTGTCATGAAACCACTTGTCCCCAACGCGATACCGATCCGGAACCTCGAGAACTTCGGCGAGATCGACGAGATTCTCCTCGACCACGCCCGTGGCGGTGATCACCTTGTTTACCGATCCCGGCTCGTACATGTCGGTGACCGGACGATTCCGGGTGAGCGCAACCGGAGTCTCCTGGAAGCGGTTCAGATCGAACGTCGGCGCCGTTGCCATCGCGAGGACGTCGCCTGTGACCGGATCGAGGACGACGGCCATCCCCCCCTTCGCGTCGTTCCCGCGAACGGCTCGACCCAGAGCCCGCTCGACGTGGAATTGGATATCTCGATCGATGGTGAGCGCAAGACTTCGACCGGGAACCGGTGCGCGCCCCCGCCGCTCTCCTTGAGGGATTAGCCTTCCGGCCGCATCCTGCTCGACGACGATCGACCCCGGGCGCCCGGCGAGCAGCCGCTGATATTCGAGCTCGAGGCCCGCGAGCCCGGCGTCGTCGACGCCGACGAACCCAAGGACCTGCGCCGCCAGCCCCTCGCCCGGGTAATAGCGCTTGCTCTCCTCGAGGAAGCCGATCCCCGGCAACTCCAGCTCTTCGATCCGGCGAGCGAGGCCGAGATCAACCTTGCGCGCCAGGTACACGAAGGCCGCCTTGCGAAGGAGCGCACTCCGAAGCGGCCCCGGCTCGACGCCGAGCACCTTGGCGATCCGTCGCGCCACGCGGGCCGGATTCCGAACGAGCCTCGGATCCGCGTAGACCGTTCGTGCGGGCAGCGACAGCGCCAGTTCCCGTCCGGCCCGGTCGTAGATCACCCCACGATCCGCCGGAAGCGCGAGACGCCGCAAGCGCTGCTCGCGTGCGAGCGCCTCATAGGCGGCGGCATCGCGAACCTGGAGCGTGACGAGCCGCGCGCCGATGCCGGTGAACGCGAGAAGGAGAACCACCAACAGGGACCCCAGCCTCGCGACCGGAGGCCGGCTCATCCCGATCCCCCGGGCGCCTCCTCGAATGCGAGCGTGCCGCTTGGAGCTTGCGGCGAGGGGGGCCGTTCTGCTCCGGGCATCGGAACGTAGAGCAGCCTCACTTCCCGCGGGAGGACGAGCCCGGCCCGCCGTGCCGCCCGGACGATGTTGTCCGGGGAAGAGAGCTCGGCGAGGCGCAGCCGAAGCCGATCGGAGGCCGAGCTCAGTTGCTCGGCTCGCTCGTTCAGCTTGTTTGCACGCAGCGATGTCTGCGCGACGAGGACCTGGGTGCTTGCGAGCGCAACGATCATCATCCCGACGACAACGAGGGAGAAGAGCAGAAACGGCACGCCGCGATCTCGCCGACGCTTCGTCATCAGGCGGCCTCCCTTTGGGCGGCCCGGAGTTTCGCGCTGCGAGCACGAGGGTTCCGTGAGATCTCGGCGCGACCGGCTCGAAGCGGCTTTTTCGTCAGTACGCGGAGCCCGGGTTCGCCCACCAGGAAGCGCTTCACGATCCGATCTTCGAGCGAGTGATAGGCGATCACGACGATCCGCCCGCCGGGGAGGAGCAGTTCGAGGGCCCGTGAAAGGGACGTCGCAAGCTCCTCGAGCTCTCGATTGACTTCGATCCGAATCGCTTGAAAGCTGCGTCGTGCCGGATGCGGGCCTCCTCGCCGACGCGGCACGGAGGCAGCGACGACCGAGGCGAGCTCGCGGGTCGTGGACAGTGGTCGGCGGGAACGGGCCCGCAGAATCGCCTTCGCGATCCTTCTCGCATGGCGTTCCTCCCCGAAGTCGCGAAGGACCCGCACGAGCTCGTCTTCCGAGTATCCATTCACGACGTCCGCGGCCGTGGGCCCGTTCTCCGTCAGGTCCATCCGCATGTCGAGGGGCCCATCGGCACGGAACGAGAAGCCACGCTCCGGGCGGTCGAGGTGGAGGGAGGAGACTCCGAGGTCGTAGAAGAGACCGTCGACCGCCCGGACCGCAGCCTCTCTTGCGATCCGGCTTACATCCGAGAACCGGGCTGCAACCGGCGTGAACCGGTCGCCGTAGTCCGCCAGCTGGGCGCGCGCGAGGGCCAGGCTGTCTGGGTCTCGGTCGACTCCCACGACGCGCTCGGTCCCCGCACGCAGGAGCGCACGCGCGTGTCCGCCGGCCCCGACCGTGAAATCGAAAACCGTACGGGTCCCCGCCATCAGTCGGACCACCTCCCGCACGAGGACCGGTTCGTGCGGGACTCGCGCCACCTCACCCACATCCGCTCCTCACTCCCCTAGCCGCGCTCCGGAACGAGCGCGCCGGTCGAATACGAACCCTCGTGGGTCTGCAGGTACCGATCCCAAGCCTCGAGGCCCCAAATCTCGAGCCGATCGGACACCCCGACGACGGTGACCTCCCTGCCCAGCGTGGCGTTCTCCCTGAGCTTGCGGGGCAGCACGAGGCGCCCCTGCACATCCAGCTCAGCCCGCTCCGCGTTGCCGAAGAACATCCGGGCGTACGCTCGGTTCCTGGGATCCGAGATCGCAAGCTCCTGGATCTCGGTGCGCCGCCTGTCCCACTCGACTCGGGGGAACGCGAAGAGGCACCCGTCCTGGCCCAGCGTGAGGAAGACGCCCTCGGAGAACGCGTCTCGGAATTTGGCCGGAAGGGAGATGCGTCCCTTCGCGTCCAGTTGATAGCGATGTTCGCCCAGGAGTTCGGCCACCGGAACTCCCCTCCTCCACTAGGGGTCCACCTTTATGCCACCTGGACTCCACCAAGTCAAGAGGTAAGGGGCGAATTACAGTGATGTAAGTTGACCTCTGTAAACAAGTGTTCCTAGAGTGAGGTGACTGTGTTACGTCTTGATGCTCGGGTCAAGTAGTGAGGTATGGCTCCCACGAGGGGTCGAGGCGGCCAAGCGAGAGTCGGAACACGTCCTTGGGAGCGTACGGCTTGCGACGCAGCTTGAGCCCGGCCTCGTGTGCGGGACGGTTCTGCTTCCTGGAGTTGCACCGCCGGCACGCGGCGACGACGTTCTCCCAAGCGTGAGTCCCTCCGCGCGAGCGCGGGATGACGTGGTCCACGTTCTCCGCCGGATCACCGCAGTACTGACACATCCAGTCGTCTCGAGCGAAGATCGCCCGGCGCGTGAGCGCCGCTCGTGCCCGATGGGGGACGCGAACGAAATAGGTCAACCGGACGACGGAGGGCGCCGTGATCGTGAGCCGTTCCGACCGAAAGACCATCCCGTTGGACTCGACGACGTTGGCCTTCTCTTTGAGGACGAGGACAATCGCCCGTCTCGCTGCGACGACAGCGAGCGGCTCGTACGACGCATTCAAGACCAGTGATCGCATCGTTCAACCGTCTTCTTCGAAAATGTGGCGCTCATTATAAGAACGTCGCTCTGATCCGGTACCTTGCCGCTCCTCGAACCGCCTGACAGAAACCACATGGAGATGCTTGATACTCAAGGATCACAGAAGTGTAATTCATGATCAGAGGAAGGCGGCGTCCCGAAAGTGTCGGCGCTCCAGGTATGAAGGGCGCCCGAGAGCGATTGGGGCCGCGCGGGGTGTCTCAGGGATGAAGGGCGCCGGCCACGCCGCCTTCCGCATTCCTCTTTTGAATCCTCACCCTCCCGGTCGCGGAGACTCTGGGCGCTCTCCCGCTCCGAACCGCGCAAGGCCTTCGGCAAGCGCCGGATCGCCCAGCGACTCGTATCCGCGTTCGATCTCGGCCCCGAGTCCCTCCAGGAGAGGCCGACCGAGCGCCTCCAGCGCGGAACGTCGGTCGGCCCGAAGGCTCGCCTGGGGATAGGCCTCGATCGCCTCCGCGAGCTCGAGCGCGCGATCGAGCGCGCGGCCCGCGTCGACGATTTCGTCGACCAGTCCCATGCGCAAGGCCTGCTCGGCATCGAGCCGCGCTCCGCTGAGGATCAGATAGAGCGCATGCCCGAGCCCGACGATTCTCGGCAGACGTTGAGTGCCGCCGTCGACGAACGGAACTCCCCAGCGGCGATTGAGCGCACCGAACTCCGCGGTTCGGCCTGCGATCCTGACGTCCGCCCAGGCCGCGAGCTCCAATCCGCCGGCAAAGCAGTATCCCTCGATCGCGGCGATCGAGGGCTTGTCCGTCACAATGTGCGCGAAACCCATGGGCCCCGTGCGCCTGGCATCGGGGCGAGTCACGAGCTCACCGGCCGCTTTCAGGTCGGCGCCCGAGCAGAAGGCCCTCGATCCGGTCCCGGTTACGACGAGCACCCGCGCGTCCGAGCTCGAGGAGAAGGCCTCGAACGCCTCGGTAAGCAGGTCGGCGGTCTCGGCGTCGACGCAGTTGTGAACCTCGGGCCGATTGAGCGTCACGATGGTGATGGGGCCGCGCTCATCGACCTTCACCTTCGCCACGAAGGCAGCATACGATTCCATCGGCGATGGCAACGGCAGGACGCGATCGCGAAGAGTGGGAGCGCTTCGGAACGCTCTTCGAGGCGCTGCAAGAGAACGTTGCCCACATCATCCGAGGAAAGTATCCGGAAATCCGGCTCGCGCTGGTGACGTTGATCGCCGAAGGGCATTTGCTCGTCGAGGATGTTCCCGGCGTCGGCAAGACGATGCTTGCCAAGGCCATTGCTCGATCCATCGACTGCTCGTTCCGGCGAATTCAGTTCACCCCGGATCTCCTGCCGACCGACGTGACCGGGGTGAACATCTACAGCCAGGAACGCGGCGATTTCGAATTCCGCCCGGGCGCGATCTTCGCGAACGTCGTTCTCGGAGACGAGATCAATCGCGCGAGCCCGAAGACACAATCCGCCCTGCTCGAGTGCATGGAAGAGCGTCAGGTTACGGTCGACGGGGAAACGTACGAGCTCGGGGTCCCCTTCATGGTGATGGCGACCCAGAACCCGATCGAGCACGAGGGAACCTATCCCCTTCCGGAAGCCCAGCTCGATCGGTTCATGATGCGCCTCACGATCGGCTATCCGGATCCAGAGACCGAATCGCAGATCCTTGCCACGCACCGTGCGGGGGAGGAGCTTCGCGACCTCCGGCCCGTCACCGATGCCGCAGGCGTCGCCCAGCTCATCGCGGCGGTGAGGATCGTGCACGTCTCGGAGTCGGTCCGCCGCTACATCGTCGAGCTCGCCGACGCCACGAGACGCCATCCCGACATTCATCTCGGGGCGAGCCCGCGTGCATCGATCATGATGCTTCGAGCCAGCCGAGCCGCGGCGGCGACCGAAGGACGTGACTTCGTCATCCCCGACGACGTGAAGCTTCTCGCGACGCCGATGCTCGGGCATCGAATTCTCGTCTCAGCGGATGCGGCGATGAGCGGCCGGACGCCTGGGGCGATCCTCGCCGACCTCCTCGACGAGGTCCCCGTTCCGGTCGCGAGCTAGGGTGCTCACTCCCAGAGGATTCAGCGTCCTCGGAGCCGGGGGTCTTCTGTGGCTCGCGGCCCGGATCATGGGTTCGACGGATCTACACGCCGTCGCCTTCGGACTCATCCTCCTGCCGCTCCTGGCCCTTCTCGTCGCCCGGCGCTGGTGGTACGACCTCGAAGCCACCCGACGGCTCGATGAACGGCGGGTCTTCCCAGGCACTCGTGTGACGGTCGAGGTGGAGGTCCGAAACCGCCTCGGCTCCCGCACCGCCGCTCTCCTCCTCGAAGACCGGCTACCTCCAGCCCTCGGCCGACGGGTACGTGGGGTCATTCGAGGCCTTCCCCCCCGAGGCCGGGACACCCTTCCATACACGCTCACGTGCGGCCGTCGAGGAAAATATGAGATCGGTCCCCTCCGGGTCACCGTTTCCGATCCGTTCTTCCTCGCCCGCCAGCGGATCGATGTCGCCGACCGAAGCGACGAGCTCCTCGTGTATCCCGCGGTCGAGGAGCTCGGGGCGGCTCCCAAGGACGTCGGCGCCGGGGGTTCCGGCGAGTCGGCTGTCGGGCGACTCCTACACGCACGGGGCGACTTCTACACGATGCGCGAGTACCAGATCGGTGACGACCTCCGGCGGGTGCACTGGGCGTCCACCGCACGGACCGGCCACCTCATGATCAGACAGGACGAATCCGAGCGCGGCGCCAACGCCACGGTGGTGCTCGACACCCGAAGCCACACGTTTGGCGGGCCCGGTGAGACGTTCGAGCGAGCGGTGTCCGCCGCCGCGTCGCTCGGCTTTCTCTACGCGCGGGGCGGCTTCGGCCTGCGACTCGCCATGCCGGATGTCCCACCCCAGGTCGTCACTCGGGAGCTGCTGCTCGAAACCCTTGCGACCATCGGCCCGTCGAGGACCCGAAACCTCGCAGAGACGCTCCGCGTCCTCCGACCGAAGGGGGCCGCCGCATCGACCCTCGTCGTTGTAACCGGCGTCCCTTCCCCCCAGGACGTCGAGGCGCTCTTGGGGGCCGGGGCGGGTTTCGCAGCCCGCATCGGCGTCTTCGTACTCGGTGAAGACGCTTCCAGACGATCAACGTTGCAGAAGGAAGCGGATGAGCGCGTGACCCTGGCCCGAGCACAGCTCTCCCGGGCCGGATGGCGCGTCTTACCGCTTCCGCCGGGTCAGCCACTCCGAGAGCTATGGACGCTCCGAACTCCAAGCCACATCGCGGCCTCCTCCTGACGGGGCTGCTTCTACTCGTCGCCTCGACGGGGGCTGCGTTCGGCCGCATCTTCGAGGGCGCCGGTCTCGTCGTGGCGTTCGCGGGTGTCGGTGTCGTGGCGCTCCTGGTTTCACACGTGACCCGGCGGTGGCCGCTTCCACTGTCTCTCCTCGTTTCGGCGGTTGGGGCGTTCGTCGCTATCGGCTTGCTCGTCTTCCGGGACACAACGGTCGTCGGAGTGCCTACACCCAGCACGCTCGAGGCGTTTCGCGATGCGTTCGGTCGTTTCGGTGTCGATGCCGCAGAACAGGTGCCTCCGGTTCCGCACCTGCCTTCGCTCGTCGCGATCTCGGTAATTGCGATCTGGCTCACAGCAACGGCTGCACACGTAAGCGTCGTGCGATATCGGATTCCCGCCCTCGGATTGCTTCCCCCGGCGACCCTTCTTGGGTTCACCGGGCTCGTCAACGCCGAGGGACTCTTTCGCGTGTACGCAGCCGGATTTCTGCTGGGCGCGTTTGCTCTCCTCCTCGACTCCGGCTCTACCCTCCTCGGGCGCTGGGGTCGCTCGCGCCCATCTACGTCACACGAGGCGCGATTGCGCGGGATGCGAGCCGGCCGGTTGGCCGTCGGCGCCGTGGCGGTGGCGGTCTTCCTGCCGGGAATCCTGCCAGGGTTCGGAGCAGCTCCTCTCCTCGACGTCAAGGGAGGCGGAGGGGGCGTCGGCATCCGCGCCCTAGTGGACATCCGGCCGAGCCTCAATCGAGATGATCCGGTCGAGCTGTTTCGCGTTTTCGCGGATCGAGTGACCGCCGATGTGCCCGCCTACTGGCGTCTGCTTTCCCTCGACGAGTTCGATGGTCGCGTATGGAAGATCGGCGTCGAGGGTGGGGCGCCGATTCAGCAGATCCAGGGGCAAGGACCGCTCGCGGGCGCAACTTCAGCCCCCGCCATGCTCCTTCGCCAGCGGATCTTGATCCGCCACCTGTCCACGCCGTGGCTTCCGGCGGCCTTTCAGCCTGTCGGGATCGATATCCAAGAAGAGACGGTTCGCTACGACTCGGACCGGGCGGTCATCACACTCCCGACCGGCACGAGGGAGAACCTCCAGTACGACGTCGATTCACAGGTGGTCCAGCCGACTCCGGAGGAGCTCGAGCAAGTCACCGACTCGGCGTGGGCCGCATCCGGGTGGTCCGGGCTCGAGCGTTACACGCGTCTCCCCGCCGATCTCCCACCGGTGATCGGCGAGTTCGCGCGCCGGGCCTCCGCCAGCCTGACCTCCCCCTACGCGCGAATCCTGGCGATCCAAAACTACCTGAGGACTTTCACCTACGACGAGGAGGCGCCCGCGGGCCACGGAATCGACGATCTCGCCTATTTCCTCCTCGAATCCCGCCGCGGCTACTGCGAACAGTTCGCAGGGACGATGGCGGTGATGGTCCGAAAGCTTGGGTACCCAGCTCGGGTCACCATTGGCTTCCTGCCCGGGGAGCTTCGCCAGGACGGATGGCGCCACGTCACGACCGACGATGCACACTCCTGGGTGGAGGTCTATTTTCCGTCGTTCGGCTGGCTCGCCTTCGAGCCGACCCCAACACGGTTCAACCCGATCGCGCAGCCCTATACGCATCCCGTCGGGCTCGAGGCGGCAGCCGGTCGCTTCTTCCTGGGAGAAGGCGGTTTCCTCGCGACGAACCAGATCCCCGGCGCGCTGACCGACGCCCTCGAGCTCGAGCGGCGCTTTGGCATCGGCCGAGGCGGGACGGGGGGGACGTCACCGGAGCAGAGCCGCCTCCCGGTTGTCATCGCCGTCGTCGTGGGAGCGCTCCTGCTCGTTCCCATCGTCAAGACGCTGTCTCGACGCTTTCGACGGAGGAGCGCTCGAACCCCCCACGATCGAGTGATCGCGTGGTACCGCTACTTCGAGCGGCAAGCCTCGGATCTTGGCTTCGGCCGGCTTGAGGGCGAGACCCTCAGAGAGTACGGCTGGCGATTGGCCGAAGGAAGATCGAGTCCCGAACCCATCCTTGATCGGCTCACCCTCGTGACGGCGGAGGCGCTCTACGCAGGGAGGACCGACGAGGGAGGTCCTGGCGAGATCGCTCGAGCTACCCGCGAAACCCTTCGAGGTCTTCGTCGCCGCGCGGGGGCGGTGCGCCGAGTCTTGGCTGCCTACCGGCTGAGACCGACCCGCTCCGACTTCGCATCGCGCACCGCGCTCCGCAGTGTTCTCAGGAACTGATCCCGGTCCCTACGGAACTCGCTCACCTCAGTATCGAGTGAGCGAACGATGCGGTCGATCGCAACGAAGAACGCCAGCTGACCCTGTCGCAAGGCGTCCAGGATCTCTCCCTGGCGGCGGGCGATCTTGAAGATGCTCTTTCCGTCGGTGACGAGCTTCAGCTCCGCAAGATGGCCCTCCAGCTTTGCCTCTTTCCGGAGATAGTCGAGCGCTCGCCGAACCCGCTGGAGCGACATCCCGCTATCGAGCAGGGACTTGATTACCTTCAGGGCGACAAGGTCGCGAAACGAAAACAGACGCGGAACCCCGGGACGTCCACCCGTTTGTTGCACGGACGGCGTGACGAGCCCGCTCTGATCCCAATACCTCAATTGGCGTTGGGTACAGCCGGTCAATCGGGAAGCCTGATGCGAGGTGAATCCTTCCATCCGAGTCCCCCAACCCCACGCCCGCGTTCGTCTCCGGAACCGAAACCGTCGGGCACGCGTCCACCCGGTCCCGGGGGAAGGAAAAGCGGACACTGTTCTAGCCCAAAAGCGGTGTCAGAGCAAAACGGGGTTTGGCGAGGGTCAGCCGCGGGCTTGCGGGTTACCGCGGAATCGCTCGGCCAACCGCGCGAGCAGTCGCGAGAGCGAGGCACGATCCGGGCGGCCGCGCGCGTGACTCCCGCTGATCCGCCGGAGCTGGTGGTAGGCAAAGAGCGCCGACGCGAGCATCGCAGCGAACCCGATGATCGCGACCCAGACGGAGACCGCGAACAACATGAGCATGATGAAGCCGGCGACAAAGGACAGCGTCGCCAGCCGGACACGTCTCGCCAGATGCGCATGAAGAGACGTGCGGGAGACGGCCTCGGCCAACCTCGGGTCTTCCAGCTCGAGTTGTCGCTCGATTTCCTCGAGGACTCTTTGCTCGTGGTCAGACAGGCCGCCGCCCATGTTTCCTTGCTCCCGTGGGCTCCCGTGTCTCGGTCCCCCCATTATAGGGACGGGTGCGGAAGGCTCACCAGGCCCGCCAGGGGGGATCCGAGCGCATTAGTCGGGAGGGAGGAGGACCGCCGGAAACGCGGCTCCGGGACCGAATCGTGATTCGATCCGGTCGAGCGCCTGCTCCGCATCGTCCCATCGTCCGGCGCGGACGAGCGCGAGCTGAACCGCGCCCGCAGGCTCGAGCCCCGCCCCGGCGACGCCGAGAAGCCGAATCCGGCGATGCTTGGACGCCGGAAGCCGTCCGTAGAGTTCGGAGGTCATTCGGTACAGGTCGGCCCCGGTGTCGGTCGCGCGCGGGAGCGTATGCGACCTCGTGAGCGTCGTGAAGCTTGCGAGCCGAGCCTTCAAAGTAACGGTGCGGGCCCGGTAGCCCTCGCGGCGGAGTCTGGCGGCGACACGGAACGACAACCGAAGCAGCTCGCGGAGGACGTCCTCTTCCCGATCGAGATCCCGATCGAAGGTCTCCTCGTGACTCACCTGCTTCGGCTGCTCGAAAGGAACGACCGCTCGATCGTCTTGGCCCATCGCGAGGTCCGCGAGGCGCCGGGCCTGATGCTCTCCCAGCAGCGGTTGGAGCACCCGGAGTGGGGTTGCCGCCAACTCGCCGACCGTCCGAACACCAAGGCGCGCAAGCGTTTCCTGAGTCCGCTCGCCGACGCCCCACAGCGCATGTGCCGGAAGAGCGTGGAGGAACGTGAGCGCCTCGTCTGCCGGGATCACCAACAGGCCGTCGGGCTTCGCGTCTTCGGAGGCGAGTTTCGCGATGAGCTTCGTCGGTCCTACACCGACCGAGCATGTGAGATCGAGCTCCTTCCGGACCCGAGCGCGAACGGTCTCGCCGATCTGCGGGGGCTTCCCGAAGAGTCGCGTCGCGCCAGAGACGTCGAGAAAGGCCTCATCGAGGGAGAGTGGCTCGACGAGCGGAGTGATCGAGAGCAGGACCTCCCGGAGGCGGGTCGCGAATGCCCGGTACGAGGAGAATTCGGGCTCGACGAAGACGAGCTGCGGGCAGAGTCGGCGAGCCCGTGCCGAGGGCATCGCCGAGTGAACCCCAAAGCCGCGCGCCTCGTATGAGGCCGACATCACGACCCCACGAGGCCCGGCGCCGCCGACGGCGATGGGCCTCCCCGCGAGCGAGGGACTCTTCAAGACCTCGACCGACGCATAGAACGCATCCATGTCCACGTGAAGGATGGGCTCGCCCACCCGGCGGGAAGTCGCTTCGCCACCCATCCGCATCGTCACTCCGTCATGAGCGCCCCACGGCGCATGCGAAGCCCCGCAATGCCCACCGTCGTCATCGCGACCGCCGCACCGATCAGCCACGGCTGAACCAAGACGACCCCACCCGCCACCGCGACGAGCCCCGACGCCGCCAGCTCACCCGTTTCGTGGGTGAGCGCGAACAGCCCACTCACCTTCCCGGGTTGCTCTGCGACCCGCTGGATGAGGGCATCCCCGGCGGCGACGACGATTGCATAGCCCAGCCCGAGGACGATGCTGCCGAAGACGGCCGCCGCCATCGTCCCAAGCGCCACGTAGACGAGGAACCCCATCCCTCCCCCACCGATCCCCAGGACGATGAAGTTCTCCTCCCGTCCAGCTCCCCGTTTCAGCTTGGAGAGAAAGAACGAGCCGGCCACGGCTCCGACTCCGGACAGGGACCACAGCAGCCCGAGGGTGTCCTGGCCGCGACCGAGGACATCCTTGACGAACAGCGGCTCCAGCGGGATCAAGAGCCCCAGGAGAAACCACGCCGTGAGCGTGTACCCGAGCAACCTCCGGAGTTCCGGGACCACCCAGGCTTCCCGCGCCCCCGCCGCCAACTCGGTGATGCTGACTCGCTCCTCCATCGATGTCGCGCGGGGGTCGGGAAGCGTCGAGGCGATCGCGGCGGCGACCAGCGCCGCGGCTCCGATGAGAAGGTACGGGGCGTCCTGTCCCACGTTCCGCGCGATGAAGCCACCGAGGACGGGACCGATGAGCAGCGGGATGTGGCGCACGACGCCAAGCAGTCCGTTGGCCCGAACCAGAAGGTCCTCCGGGATGAGCCGGGGAACGAATGCGCCGCGGGCCGGGACGAGTACGCCGGCGGCAAGACCCATCAGGGCTGAGGTAACGAGCAGTCCACCAAGCGAGGCGGCGGCGAATGCGATGAGCGCCGCCCCCAGCTTCATCACGTTCCCAATGACGAGCATCCATTTCGGGCTCCATCGATCCGCCGGGATTCCGAACGGGGCGGCCGTCAGGATGAACGGTACGGACCACGAAGCCACCAGTGCTGCAAGCTCCCCAGGCGAGGCCCGAAACCCAAACGCCGCCTCCCCGAGGATTGCGACGAAGAACACCTCCCCCGCAAGGAACGAGAAGCCCTCGCCGACGGCCAGACGATAGAAAGGCGCTCCGAGTCGCGGGCCACGAAGCGCGGCCACGTCGAGCGCCGGCGGGATGTCGTGCGGAAGGGGTTCGGCTCCTTCAAGGGAGCTGTGTTTTTCGCTCACCAGCCGGACGAACCTCCGCTCGCATGCCAGAACTTTCTGGCGGGGACGTGAACATCAACGGGCCCAGGCCTGCCGCCCCGAAGCGCGTCGGCGAGCCTTCCCTCTCGCCGGGCCGCGTCCAGGACAGGCAGGTCCCAGGCCGCTTCCGCAACGATACTCACCCCCTTCACACCCGTTCGGCGGAGACGACCTCGGATCGCGAGGAGCGACGAGTGGAACACGACCCGGGCACACCGCTCCTGCGCCCGCTCGAAGACGGTGACGTCGACCGGCCCTGTCGCGTCGTCGAGGGTGAGGAAGATGATTCGCTGTCCGCTCCTGACCGCGGGGGTCTGCGAGGCGACCTTCACCCCGGCGACCGTCACCCGCTCCCCGCCACGGTGGCGGGAGAGATCTCGGGACCGAACGGCGCCGAGATCGGCGAGGAGCGGCTCGTAGAACGAGATCAGGTGTCTCGAAGCGTCGACACCGAGCACTTCGAGCTCTGCTCGAACCCGCTCCCCGTCCGTGTACTCCCGAAGCCCAGGGGGGAGAGGCTCTCCCGCGAGGGAAAGCGCGAGCTGCTCGCCCTCCCACGGCGACTCGGCCGTCATCGCGAGGAACAGCCGATCTCGGCGGGTGCCGCTCTTCAGCTCGTCAAACGCCCCCGCGTGGGCGAGCGCCTCGGTCACTGGACGCGAGACGCGTGCTCGCCGGATGAAGTCTCCAACGCTCGCGAACGGCCGCTTTCCGAGGATCTCCCCGATCTCATCGTCCGAGATCCCATACACGTCCCGGAGCCCCAACCGAATCCCCCACCCGCTCTCCCGCCCTGGCGAGCCTGCGGACCACTCCCATCCTGGTGGAGGCGACGTGGCCCTCACCCATCCCGGTGAGCCTGCGCGGCTGCTCCGCTCAACGTCCTCGACGACGCCGGGAACATCGAATGATCCATCCGAAACCGGCGTCGTCTGCGGGATGTTTCGCTCCGCACCCCGCGCAGTCTCTCCCGTCCACAGGCGTGATCCGTGCGTCACCAACCACGCTGGATGGGCGGAGGAGGCGAGCGTGGCGTTCCGAGGGGGGGAAGGAGGGGTGGTCTGCCTCGCCTTCACCAGGTCGGGAGCGGGTTCGACGGTGTAGTCGCGTTGGCTAGCGTTGATGTCGAGCGGGAGGATCGCTATGCCGTGCTCGCGAGCGTCCTCGAGGATGAGCCGCCGTGGGTACATGCCGGGCTCGTGGGTAAGAACGCCGGCAAGGAAGTGCGCCGGGTAGTGCGACTTCAGCCATGCGGACTGGTACGTCGGGACGGCGAACGCGGCGGCGTGTGCCTTGCAGAACCCGAACGAGGCGAACGACGCGAGCTCACGCCACACCTTCTCGGCGTCGTCGGCGCCGAGCCCTCGGGCAGTGACCCGATACAGAAAATTGCGATGGAGCGAGTCGATCTCACCGTCGTCATCGAGGTGTCGCCGGATCCGATCGGCCTCCGCGAGCGAGCACCCGGACGCAGCGAGGACTCGCATGACCTGCTCGTGGTAGACGATCACGCCGTGAGTCTCCTGGAGGATCGGTTTCAGCGACGGGTGAGCGTATCGAGGGCGCTCGAATCCGTGCCGGCGGTTCAAGAACGGCGCCACCATGTCGGACTTCACCGGGCCCGGACGGAAGAGCGAGATGTCGATGATGAGGTCCTCGAAGCGATCCGGCTGGAACTTCTGGAGAAGCTCTCGCTGCCCGGGGCTTTCGATCTGAAAGCAGCCGATCGTTCGTGATGCCCGGATCAACTCATAGGTCGCCGGGTCGTCGTTCGGGATCCGATCGAGATCAGCCCGCTCCCCCGTCGTCCGTTCGATCTCATCGAGCGCATGACGCATAGCCGAGAGCATCCGGACGCCCAGGACGTCGAGCTTGAGGAGCCCGAGGACCTCGACGTCGTCCTTGTCGGCCTGCACCATCCGATAGCCGCCGAATGACGGTTCCACCGGCGCCCGGTCGGGAAGGTCCTTCCCCGAGAGCACGATCCCGGAAGGGTGCAACGCGATGTGCCGGGGAAACCCGTTCAGTCGTTCCGCGACCCGAAAGAGCGTCTCGAGCTGTCCGGCAGCGAGATTCGAGCCGCGAAGCTCGGGGAGGTCGCGGATGGCCTCCCGGATCTTGCCTGCCCCGATGTGAGGGAATGCCTTCGAGACCCTGTCGACCTCGCCATCCGGATACCCAAGCGCCTTCCCGCTCTCTCTGATCGCGGACCGGGCTCGGTACGTATCGATCATCGCGACACACGCACATCGTTCCTCGCCATAGCGGGCCAGGATCGCGTCGTAGACCTCTTCCCTGCGTGCCGATTCGACGTCGAGGTCGATGTCCGGAAGCTCGTCGCGGAGGGGGTTGAGGAATCGCTCGAAGAGCAGCCCGTGCCGGATCGGATCGACCTCGGAGATCTCGATCGCGTAACAAACGAGTGACCCCGCAGCCGAGCCGCGGCACGCGCACCGGATGCCCATCGCCTTTACCTCGGCGACGATATCGGCGACGGTGAGGAAGTAACCCGAGTAGCCCATTCGCCGGATTTGGTCGAGCTCGTGATCGAGGCGGCCGCGAACGTCCGGCGTCAGGTGAACCCCGCGGCGGCGAATCCCTTCGTGACACCGCTCGGCGAGAACCGAGGTCGCACTCCTGCCTCGAGGCGTCGGAAACTCCGGGAAGTGGACGGACCCGAGACCGAGGTCGACGTCACAGGCCTCGGCGATCCGTAGCGTGTTCCGAAGGAGGTCCGGGCGGTCGGCGAAGAGCATCCGCATCTCTCTCGGCGACTTGAGGTAGCCCTCGGCGTTCCTTCTGGTGACGTGGTGCGGGGCGACCGGAACGATCTCCCGCATGCACTCGAGCGCGTCGGCGAGGAAGGCGTCGCCGGACACGAGGTACCGGACCGCGTTCGTCGCGACCGCGGGAAGCCGACCCTCCTCGGCGAGGCGCAGGAGGCGGCGGAGCTCCGATCGACTCCCCATCTCGAGGTGGTTCCTGACCTCGATGAAGCAATCGTCGCCGAAGGCCTCTCGAAAGGACCGCGCCGCCTCACGAGCGGCCCCGGCAAGCCCAGCGACCGCGAGCATCCCGGGCTCCGATTCAGGTCCGAGCAGGCAGACGAGGCCTTCCGTCCGCCCCCAGATCTCTCCCGGCCAGAGCCATGGATTCCCCCGCTCTTTGGCATGCGCAGCCGTGATCAGCCGGCACAGATTCGCGTACCCCAGATCGTCTTTCGCCACGACCACGATCCAGTTCGTTGAGGACCGACCGGCGCCGGAGGAGCGACGTCGGCACGGGCGGCCATCGCCGGCAAAGGACGAGACGGTGAGTTGGGCGCCGAGGATGGGTTTGACGCCGAGGTCGCGGCAGGCGGTGACGAAGCGGGCGACGCCGGTGAGCGAGTCGCTGTCGGTGAGCGCAACCGCCGGCATTCCAAGCTCGGCCGCCCGAACCGCGAGGGATTCGGGGGAGAACGCCCCATCCTTCAGGGAGAAGTACGACCGGCAGTGGAGGTGAACGAAGGCCACACCTGCCCGCCCTTAGTCCCAGAGCCGCTCGAGATGCCAGCGGCCGGCCGAGCGGTCCCGGTAGAGGTCACAGACCACCGTCTGACTGGGGGGTCCGCTCGCTGTACGTCCCTCGGCATTGGCGATTTTGGACGAGCTACCCCCCCGGACCCCCCGGGCCCTCACCTCGACCCGCCAGTACTCGCGGTCGCGGCCGTCCTCCCACCAACGTCCCTCGATCCGCCAGCGGCCGATCACGTCGACGACGTGGTACGAACGGCCGTTCCACGAGAAGGCCGACGGCAGCCCGCCATCGAGGTCGACCTCGACCTGCTGGTCGTACCGCTTCGCCACCGGGCCTCCCTTCAAGGGAATCGAACATATGTTCGAGAACGCTAAACGTACTCCTCGGCTGCAGCAGTTGTCAAGGGCGAGGAACGACCAGGTGGAAGGGCAATGGGGCCGGCGTGTGCCGGAGGAGCGACTTTCAGATGGCGGAGCTCCGACGGCGCCGCCGGCTCCCACCAGGTGGGAAAGCGCTGGATCAGGTACCGAGGAGGCAGCCGATCACCTCACCCGGAAGCCCGGGGAAGTCGAGGCCCGCGCCTCCGGTCACGAAGTCATACGGCGTCCCTGCCCACTTTCCCGACAGCCCCTCGTACGCACGGCGCCTCGGGTTTGCGCCCTCGTACTGGAATCCTCGCCAGTCCGGGGAGAAGTATCCCATCGTCCCATACGGCGCCACCGCCGAGAGGCCGGAACCGAACTCGCGCTCCTCCACCAGGAAACGCCCGCGGAACGACGGCTTCTTTGCGAGCGCTCCCTTCACGTACCATCGTTTCACGAGGAGGAGATACCCCTTGTCGCTCGGCGGGGACTCGGGGCCTTCGAAGTACCGCATCGCGTCGACGATCCACTTCCCGCGCTCCCCCGTCGTCCGTCGAATTACTCGAAGCGGCTTCTGAAAGAGCGCCGTTTCATCCCCGGGGGTCGTCCATCCCTCGACGCAGCTGGGAGTCGGCGGCCCCACGGTTGCGCCCGGCCCCGGCGCCGCCGGACCTTCGGAAGGGTCGTCGCTGCAAGCGGCAAACAGAAGCGCTCCCGCAAGCACATACGTGAGCAATCGCGGGGACCGCAGAGGGAGGGTCGTCACGACGCGGAAGGATAACCTCCGGGGAGCCCGATAAGATGGTTGCCCCGTGCCGAGGCGCGTTTCTCGTCGCCACTTCATCGGAACGTCGGCAGCTGCGGCCGCCGGCGTCCTTCTGTCCTCCCCGCGCTCCGGCCTGCGGGCACAGCCGGGCTCGGGTCCGAACGCCGATTCGATCGACACACAGTGGCCGATCAAGCGCGTCGTCTACCTCATGCTCGAGAACCGCAGCTTCGACAACATCTTCGGCCGGTTCCCCGGAGCAAACGGCGCGACCGTGGGAGTTCGCGAAGGTCAAGAAGTCCCTCTGATCCGCTGTCCCGAGTGGCTGCCGGGCGACATGCCTCA
Source organism: Actinomycetota bacterium (assembly GCA_050693155.1). Classification (GTDB taxonomy): domain Bacteria; phylum Actinomycetota; class UBA4738; order UBA4738; family CALAEC01; genus JBOGWA01. The sequence continues at coordinate 60,604 of JBOGWA010000146.1, forward strand.
TGACACGTTCTCGTATTACGTCCAGCTGAACGACGGGAAGCAAGATGGTTTCGCCCACGGGAAGTACGGACCCTTCTACGCCTACTCGCAGTTCGAGGAGCAACAGATCCCCAACTACTACCACTGGGGAAAGAACTACGTCCTCTGTGACAACTTCTTCCAATCTGCGATCGGCCCCTCGCATCCGAATCACCTCTTCTTCATCGCGGGCACCTCCGGTGGCGCGATCGACAACCCGGAAAACATCCGGGTTCGCGCGTACCCGGACGGCAGGCAGGTGAAATCGTGGGGCATCGACGCCGACGGTGAGGCCGTCTACGTCTTCGTGAGAGACGAGCGGGGAAACCTCACCAAGCACAGCACCGCCTTCGACGTCCCGACCTATGGAGAGGAGCTCTCGAGGGCAAAGGTCGACTGGGCGTACTACGCGGCCGAGCCCCACCAGCCCGGATACATCTGGTCAGCCTACTCGGCCATCCCCAACGTTTTTTTGTCCGATCTCTGGGATCAGCACATCCGACCGGTGGACGACCTCCTCGCCGACATTCAGGCAAACGAGCTTCCGTCGGTGACGTGGATCACACCGCGGTTCCAGCTCTCCGACCATCCGCCGTTCAGCACCTGCCACGCCCACGATTGGGTGACCGACATTGTGAACTCCATCATGCGAAGCGCGATGTGGGACAGTGTCGCGATCTTCATCACCTGGGACGAGTGGGGCGGCTTCTACGACCATGTGCCTCCGCCGTCACCCGATCCCGTCGGTTTCGGCTTTCGCGTTCCGATGCTCGTCGTCTCCCCGTACGCGCGCCACGGCTACATCGACGACGCGCTCGGAGAGTTCTCCTCTCCCCTGAAGTTCATCGCCGACAACTGGGACCTCCCCTACCTCACCGATCGCGTGCGGGCGACGCACAACTTCGAGCACGTCTTCGACTTTTCGCAGAGCCTCCGGCGGCCCGACCCCCAGCCGAAGCTCAGGAACTGCACGAGTACCGCATTTGAATTCCCCGAGGATTACGACGGGTGGCTCGAAGGTATTGAGCCGGATCCGCCGAAGATCGCCTAGGGCTTTCCGATCGGGGGACCGCTCGCCCTCGCGCGAAGAGGGCGGGAGCGCCCCTGGCGAGCTATCCCCCCGAACCCCCCGCCATCTCGGCGAGGGCCTCCGCGTACCGGCCGCCGTCGCCCTTCTGGACCGAGTCCAGCGTCGCCCCGCAATCCGTCAGGCTCTCCGCCCACCTGGCGGCAGCCCGCCGCGCCGGGTCGCCGAGGAGCCGGAGCGTGTCCTCGACAACTCGCTCGAGAGCGCGGGTGGCCCCGTCGTGCATCCGGAGCAACCGCCGGAGACGCGGAAGGCGTACCAGCTCGTCGCGTGAGAGCGCGACAACCGCGGTTCTCACATCGAGCGCTTCGATGGATTCCCGATCCTCGTCCGAATGGACGATGACACACCGGGCCCGGCGGGCGACGAACGCCGCCGACGCCGCTTCGGGCGATGCTCCCAGCGCGCGTCCGATCGACGACGCTTCGTTCCGGCTCCGCTCCCCCAGCCGATCACCGTTTGCGATCAGCCCTCGAATCAACGGCCGGAGGTCGACTTCGTGCAGGATCACCAGCCCGGGGTACCGCGTGGCCAGCCGGTAGACTTCGCGATGCCTGGCGAAATTGCTCTCGAGCTCGTACACGGCGAGGTCGCTCGTCTCGAGCAGGTCCTCCGCGTCGGCCGGCGGCGGCCACGATGCTTCCACGAGACGGCGGCGCCCGAGGCCCAATCGAGCGAGCCGGGCGAGCGGCGAGCGTCGCCACCCAGAAGAGCCGCGCTCAAGCTCCGGCGAGAAGAAGACCACGCGGACCTTGAGGCGGTGGACCCTCGGGCGGCGACGGAGTCTCATCCGAGGAGCCGTTCCACAACCTCGGGCCACGCGGGAACCCGATCGCGCACGAATTGTTGCCCGGCTGCGCCGAGGCGCTCCGCAAGACCGTGGTCACCGATGAGGCGGTCGAGAGCGTGCGCGATCGCACGAGGCTTTGGAGGGGGGATCAACCCGGTCTCCCCCTCGGCAACGAACTCGAGCGGGCCGCCGCTGTCGCTCGTCGTCACGACTGGCCGACGCACGGCCATCGCTTCGAGCGTGACGTATCCGTAGTCCTCGTCGAAGGGGCCGTAGTACACGGCGCCCGCTCCCGCATAGAGATCGAGGAGCCGTTCCTCCGAAACCGCCCCGGTCATTTCGACGCGGTTCCACAAGCCCCCATCCTCGATCTGTCTCCGGAGCGCGAACTCGTCGGCGCCGCTCCCGACCAGGATGAGCCGGGCCCCGCTGCGCACATGGCGCATCGCATCGATCGCGAGCGACTGGCGTTTGATCCCCTCGAGCCGACTTGGGAACAGGACGTAGTCTCCGTATGGCCCGGGCTCGCGCGCGAGGAGCGCCTCGTAGATCGACGACGGGTGATAGAGAGCCTCTGCGGACATCTCCAGATTGCGCATGAGACGCTCCCTGACGTTGGCCGAGTTCGTGAAGATTCGCTTCGCCTCACCGAGCGCGATCCGGTCGGCGCTGTGGATCATCTCCCGAACCCGCGGCCCCTCTTCATGCGCCGCCAGGTCTCCGAAATCGGGGTGGTCCCAGAGCTCGTACGCCGTTCGGTGCTGGTGGATGAGCCAGACCACCTTTCGCTCGTGCCGCACGAGGTAGGCCGGGAACTTCAGCGCGATCGTCATGTCGATCCGATCACCCCCGGTCTCGGAGAGGTCGAGGCTGCGCCAGAGCGCCATGTGATGAACCAGCTCCGACGGCGGGTACCACTTGAAGGGGATGCGCAGGAGCTCGACCTCGTGGCCTGCCTCGCGGAGGGCGCGCGCCAAGCTTTCCGTGTGCATCTCGGCGCCGCCACGCGCGAACGGCACCTGTGGATCGCAGATCGCGATCCTCATTCGCCTGTTGTGTGAGGCTTGCCGGAGCGCCGAGTCTCCTCATCAAGGCGCCGCCTCAATGCTCCGAGCTCGGTTTCCAGTCGGTTGATCTGCGATTCGGCCCTGCCGAGGAGATCGGCAAGCACCGCCCCGGTCGCGGCGAGTTCCGCGGTGATGCGGTCGTAGCGCCTCGTCAGTGGGCGGAAGACCCGGTGCATGATGATCTTCACCCGGCGGAAGCGTGACCCCCGCCGGAGGCCGGGATCGGTCCATGGGGCGGCGTTCTCAAAATCGTTCTTCACGACCTGAGCGAGACGGTCGAGGGCGGCACGGATCTCCTGGGCCGTGCCGGGAGGTTCACTCTCCTTGCCTTCGAGCCAGTACACCTCCCGCTCGAGGGTCCGCCGCATCTCGTCCATGGCGGCATCGTAATCCAGCCGACGGGGGGGCTAACGCGTCGCGGCTAGTTGCGCTTCCTGCATGCGTGCCGTTTACTAGCCGGCCAGTGATCCGGAGGCGCATCCCCGCCCTCCTCCTGCTCATCGCCGTCGCTTGCTCCGAGGCAGCGCTGCCCGGAGAGCCGCGCGTGCCGGAGGAGTCTCCGCCTGGAACCGGGGGCACGGGCCCCGTGGCGTCCGGGCCGTTCGTCGACGCCATCTGTGGGCTTCCGGCCATTCAGGCCCTGCGCGTCTGGCGCGGCTACTACCCGGGCCGTTCCGGCGAGCTCCAGTTCGTCGCCAAGCCCTTCAACTTCTTCGGGGGGTGGTCGCATTCGGGGCCGGCGCCCTATCTCCAGCGGATCCCGATGCTCTTCTACGGCCCCGGTCATGTTCCGGCGCTCGGTCCCGTCGATCGAGGGGTCACGATGGCCGATCTCGCTCCGACCCTCGCTCGATTCCTCGACTTCGACTTCGAGACCGCAGACGGGTCGGCAATGGAGCAAGCGATCCTTCCCGACCAGGCTCCGCCTCGTCTCATCTTCGTTCTCGTGTTGGACGGCGGCGGGCGAAACGTCCTGACCGCCTACCCGGATGCATGGCCGAACACGGCGGAGCTGATTCGCCGTGGGGTCTGGTTCGACAACGCGACCGTCGGCTCGTCGCCCTCGGTGACGCCGGCGATCCACACCACGCTCGGGACCGGAGTCTTCCCTCGGCGGCACGGCCTCATCGACCTCCGACTTCTGTTCGACGGCCGGTTGGTGGGGCCCCACACCGCCGGACCTCAGTTCCTTCGCGCACCGACGCTCGCCGACCGCTACGACCAGGCGCTGGACAACGAGCCGGTCATCGCCTTCGTTGCGCCGGAAGGCACGCTGGGGATGATCGGTCACGGTTCCTTCCTCGAAGACGCCGACCAGGACTTCGCCCTCGCTCAACGGGAAGGGTCTTGGGGCCTGAGCGAGGCCAACCAAGGCTTCTACGACTTCCCTTCCTACATCAACCAGATCGGAGGGCTGAACGAGGCGGCGCGCCGACTTGACGTGAGCGACGGCCGACAGGACGACGCCTGGCTGGGGCTGCGCGTGCTGGACACCCCCGCCCAGCTCCAGCTCACACCGGCGTGGACGGAGTACCAGACGGGCGTGCTCCGCGAGGTCATCCGCCGTGAGGGATTGGGGGATGACGACATCCCGGATCTCCTCTTCACGAACTACAAGCAGATCGACAAGGTCGGCCACGAGTGGAGCTTCCCGAGCGTCCAGATGGAAGCGGTCGTCGGGGCTCTCGATCGAGCGGTCGGCGATCTCGTTCGGACGTTGAACCAAGAGGTTGGCCGCGGCGAGTGGGTCCTCGCCCTGACCGCCGATCACGGCGTGACTCCCCGCGAGGACACGACGGGAGGATTCCGCATCGACATCGGGGAGATGCTCAATGACATCAGTGCGGCCTTCGACGGTGACGGCGATGATCGGAATGTCGTTTCGTCGGTTCGCGTGACACAGTTCTGGATGAACACGGACGAGCTCGCCGAAAACGGGTACTCGCTCGAGGACGTGGCAACGTTCGTGATGGAGTACACGAAGGAGCAGAACGTTTTGGACCCGAATCTGCTGCCCGAAGAGGAGCGGAGTGAGACGCTGTTCGCTGCGGCCTTCCCGGGCCCCGTGCTCGAGAAGAACCTCCCGTGCCTCCCGCCGACGAACGCATGAGCGACGTCTCCGAGAAGCGGGGAGGCGAAGCGACCGGCGGGGAAGCGTCCTCGGGCATTGCCGGGAGGCTCCAAACGGTCGCTCGGCAACCCTGGCTGGTTGTCGCCGCGGTGGCCGTGGTCGCCTTGCTGCTCGGTTGGCAGTTCCTCACCGATCCAACCCGAGGGGTTCCCGCCTTCGACGAGCCCTTCTATCAGTGGCGGGCCGAGTACCTCCAGCAAGCGGAACCGCAGGCGCTGATCGCTCTGCGTGGCGCGCGGGGAGCGCTGGCGGGCGGGTACCGCGTCGCCGAACCGGTCCTCGGAGCGCTCATGCGCACGGTCGGGGGTCTGGGCGCCTCGACTCCCACGATCGTGCTCTCGGTCCTGTTCCGCGTGATCTGCGCCCTCGGGCTTGCCGCATTCGCATGGCGACACCGGAAGAGCTGGCTGCTCTTTTACATCACGCTCTTCGCCGTTCCGGCGCTCTTCCTTCTCCAGCGGTTCTTCGGGTTCCTCGACAATTTCTTTGCGCTTGCAGTCACAACAGGCGTGCTCCTTCTCTTGGAGCCGCTCCGAAGGAACTGGTTCGCGTGGCTGGCCGTCGCGGGGTTCCTGTTCATCGGGGGGCTCACACACCCGACGTCGCTTGCGTTGTTCCTCCTCGCGATCGGCGCCGTGGCCGGCTACCGGCTCCTCCGCGAACGCAGCCTCGCTGCCGTCCTGCACTCAGAGGGCTGGCTCCTGCTCGCGGGGACGGTTGCGGTCGTTCTTACCGCTGCATTCTGGATGGGGGGACTCTGGGGTGAGCCGTCGAGCTTCGGCGACGCCGCGGTTCCGCCGCCGGAAGACGTCGATTTCTTCGTCAACCGCTCGCTCGGCGTCTTTCGCGGGCTCCAACCCGAGATCCTCATCCCGATCGCGGCCATCGGTTTCGTTTACCTCGTCTATCGGAGCCTGAAGAAGAAGGACTCCTTCGCCGAAGTGACGGTCGCCTGGACGCTGCCGCTCGTCGGCATGTTCGGATTCCTGATCGGGGCGGCCTACCCGTACTTCCGGTTCTTCAACGGCACCCTGGCGCCGCTCGTCGTGGCCGCCGTAGGACTGTGGTTGCTCGCGTATGGGCCATCGCTGCTTCGTCGGCGGGCCGTGGCGAAGGTCGGCGCCGGGATCGGCGTAGTCGCGGTCGCGGCGATCCTTTTCGGCTGGTGGTCCCAGGGCCTTCAGGACTGGAACTCGAGCGGCTCCTGGCTGACACCCGAGCTCCGAGAGCAGACCGCGGCTGCCGACGGCTACCTCGGGGCGGAGCCCGCCAACCGACAGGCCGTGTTCGTCGTCGATGCGCAGCCGGGTGAGGTCGTTTCCTACGGGAAGTACAAAGAGGCCGTCAACGGAATCTACGCGGGCCTCGCCGGCGAGCGGATCGGACGCACGACGTTCTTCTTCGGGCGAATCGAGGACTTCTCGAACGGCACGCCGACGACCACGGGGGACGAGGTCTACGACGAGATATCCAGAGAGACCGCCGAGGGAGCACTCGTGTTCCTGATGGACCCCTCGAACGTCGTCGTGTTCGTGCCGGCGGTCTTCAACGAGCACTCACCGAACGCCGAGTTCCTCGAAGACTGTCCCGCGACCGAATGTCGACAGGTTGGGGAAAGCGGGCTGTTCGTTCTGACCGACCCCGGGGCCGGGGTCTCGGAGCCGTCGCTGGAGACTGCCGAGCGAGCCGCTGCGGCCGCACGATCCTTCGTCGCGAGCCCTCCTGGCTTCACCAACGGTCTCGGAAGCACGCTTCTCGCGATCTTTCGACTCGTCGCGCTCTTCGGTCTCCCTGGATACCTGCTGTGGCGTGGCTTCCCCGAACGACGATGGTTGGAGGGACTGGTCCTCGTCCCGTTGCTGTCGATCACGATGCTGACGACCGTCGGCGTCTTCCTTCTCGCGGCCGTGCGCCAACCGTTCGGCGAGGCGCTCGGCTGGCTCACCTGGGGGATCGCCTCGGCAGTCGGTGGTCTAGTGGCCCTCCGGGCCCACGCTCGTCGGAACACTCCCCCGTCGTCGGGACCGTCCGGGTCGCGCGTCGCGCAAATGGCGCGCGACACGCTCAGCCTCTTCGGCAAGCGGGACTTCACCTTCCTCATGGGAACCCAGTGGTTCGCGCAGGCGGCCGACGGGCTCGTCGGCGTCGCGCTTGCCAAGCACATCGTTTTCGGCGGGCAAGCGGGGTTCTCGCTCGAGGAGGCCCGGAGTCCGGAGGACATCCTCCGGATCGCGCTCCTCACCTTTCTCCCCTACGCGGTGCTGAGCCCGTTCTTCGGGGTGCTTATCGACCGCTTCGACCGCAGGAGACTGCTCGTCGGGGCGAACGCGATCCGCACCGTTGCGATCATCGCGATCGCCGTCCTCGGCATCGAGCGCCTCACCGACTCCCCGTTGGGCGATGGGGTGCTCTTCGGCTCGTTCCTCCTCGTGCTCGCGGGGACACGGCTGATGCTCGCAATCAAGGGCGCCGGGGTTCCCGCTGTGCTCGGGGAACGCGACCTGATCCAGGGGAACTCGATCTCGCAGGCGGGAAGCGCCATCTTCCAGCTCGGCGGCGCGGGGACGGCCCTCGTGGCGGCGACGTTCGTGCCCTCGGAGCCCATCATCCTGATCGGGGCCCTCGGGTATGCGGTCGCGACGGCCTCGGCTTGGGCGATCGGACGGCTCGGCTATGCGGATCGAAGCACGCCGCTTCGCGAAGAGGTCCGCCGCATAGCTCGAGACCTCGCCGAAGGCATCAAAGAGGTGCTCCGACGGCCCCGCGCGGGCCTCGCACTCACCTCGTTCCTTGGGATCCGGACGCTGCTCTCGTTCGTCCTCATCTCGATTGCGCTCGCCTCTAGAGAATTCCTCGCGGCGCGAAGCGACGTAACGACTGCGATCCCGGCCGTGGCGGGGGCGCTTGGAGCCGCGGTCGGCTTCTTCGCCGCACACGCGATGCGAGAACGTGTCTCGCCGGTTCGGATCGTCGTCGGCGCGCTCATGTTCGCCGGCGCCGGCGTCGTCGCCTTCGGAGGGATCATCACCCTCGCCGGGCTCTCCCTCGTGGGATTCGTCGTCGGCGTCGGGTTCTTCCTGGGCAAGGTGGGCGCCGACACCCTCATGCAGCAGTCGTTGGAGGACTCGTTCCGCGGACGCGGCTTCGGGCTCCAGGACCTCGTCTACAACCTCTCATGGATCCTCCCCGCGCTCGTCGTCTCGGCGCTGTGGAGTGACGAGCGCGCCCGCGCCCTTCTGATCGGTGGAGGGGTGCTCTTTCTTGCATGGGGGGCATTGATCGCACTCTGGGCGCGCACGCTTCCGGCTGAGTCGCCGGCGCATCCGCCTCGACGTTAGTACCCGAGAACGTCGAGCCGTGGCGCGGTGTGGAGGTCTCCCTCGGGATACCGACCGTCGCCGAACGAACGGACCGTGGAATCGCTGAGGCCGGCCAGGAACGAGCCGGGAAACGCGCCGGCGAAGATCCGTTCGTCGAGAAGAGATTCCGGAAGCGCCGCGAAATCCGCATCGGACGGCAGACAATCTCGGTACGTGAGATCGCCGATGAAGCGGGCGACGTCCTCGAGTCGAATCTGCCGGTCGCCGATCACCCCGGAGTTCAGATAGATCCCGGAGGGCGTCACCTGCTCCACGACGTCTCCGAAGTGCTCCTGCACGCGGCGGCCGAGCACGTCCGGGTGGATTCGAACCCCGTCCTTGGTCTCGGGGAGAGGTGTTTGGCCGTGGTCGGCGGTCAGGGCGAGCACGTAGTTCCTCGGACCGATCTCCTCGTCGAAGAACTCCACGAGCCGACCGAGGACCTCGTCCTGTGCGCGGAGGACGAACTCTTCCTCCGGAGCGACCATGTTCCAGATGTGGCCGCCGAAGTCCGCCGGCTTCAGCTCCACGAACAGGAAGTCCGTGAGCCCGTCGCGGCCGACAGGCTCCCGCTTCAAGATCTCCACGAGCGCGTCTCCCTGGTAATTCACGAAGGCCGGGGTTCCCGGAACGATCGTCTCGTCCCCGAGGTCGTGGCCCATCCAGAGACCGTCCCGTGCCCCGTCGCTCGCGTCGAGATCCCGCAAATGCTCATCGAGGACGTCGGCTCCTGGAAGGTAATCCGGCAGGGTGTACACGTCCTCGTTCGTGAAAAACGTGGACGTTTCGGGCTCCCAGAGCACCGCCACGTCGGCGTCGCCTCCCGGCGACTGCGATCCCTGCCCCATCATCCCGAGGTGCCACGACTCGTACCCGAGGAGCCCGACCCACGGCCGGTTGTCGTTCTCCCGATCCCAAGCGTCGGCGAGCGTTTCGGCCTCCAGCAACCGAGGGTTGGCCTCGTCGAAGTAGATCTCGCCGATCCTCCCGTCGGGCAGCCGAGCGACGTTCTCGGAGAGGCCGTGCTCCTGCGGGTACGCCCCCGTTCCCATCGTCGCGTGGATCGCAGCGGTCACCGAGGGGGCCGAGCCTATCGTCGCGTTGGTGTACGTCGTTCCCTCGCGGGCAAGGCGGAGTTGCGTTGGCCACGCATCCGGCCACTGCGCGAGGAGGTTCCACCCGACACCGTCGTAGGCGACGACCACGACGACGCGCGGCGCGCCGTTTCGATCGCGGGGCGGCAGAAGGGCCTCGTGCAGCACCTCACCGTTCGGGGCGTCGAAACCGAAGCCCAGGAGGTCGGTAAACGTTGGGGCCAGATCTGCGACATCGATTGACAGGGTGGAAGTCGCGCCCGATCGAACGTACCCGGGCCCGTACAGCATGATCGGGACGCGCTGGTGGTAGTCCCAGGGCGTCGGGTGGCTGCTTCTCGGGTCGGCCGCCGACGTTCCGAGCCCCTCCGCGCGGAACCTAACGACCGTGTTCCACGGTTGCGGCACGAACGCGACGTCCGGCGAACGGCCCTCGAAATAGCCCTGCTGGAGGTGCTCGATCACGTCGGCCCCGACCGCGGCGGCCATCTCATCGAGCGTCCTCGACCCGGTCGGCGCCCCAGGAGAAGACGAGCATCCGCCCGACAGGAGAGCGCCGGCAATCAGCACGGCTGCGATCCGGCGGCGAGCCTGGTTGCGGGTGCGGGTCACTGCGTCACTTTCGGATTCGTGGGCGAGAGTCTACGCGAGGCCCCCTCCACCCGACGCCGCGTAGATATTCTGCGTGCGTCTAGGTCAGAGGCCGGCCGGTGAGCAGTCCCCGGACACTCAGAGGAGACGTCAGGTCTCCCTCCGGGTACCGTCCCTCTCCGAGTGCGAGGAGATCTTCGGCGCCGATCTGCTCGAGGAGGCTCCCCGGGATCGCCGCAGCGAAGACGCGTTCGTTCAGCCGGGCCTCGTCGATGAGCGTCGGGTCGGACCCTTCGGGGAGCGCGTCCCGATACCGGTAGTCGCCAAGGAACCGCGCGATCTCGCCCACGGCCAGGCCGGCCGAGCGAACCTCGTCCATGTCGAGGTAGACGTCGTCGGGGTGGACGGCTTCGATGACCGACGCGCCGAAGTAGTCGTTCACCTCATTGGCGATCTGGAGCCGGTCGATCCGCAGGCCGCCCGTCGTCTCGGGAAGAGGGGTCTGCCCGTGATCGGCTGAGACCGCGAGGACGTACCGCCCCGCTCCGATGTTTCGATCGAGGAACGAGACGAGCCTACCGATGACCCGATCCTGGGCCCGCAGGATCGCGGCAACCTCAGGGCCTTCCATGTTCCAGATGTGCCCTGCGTAGTCGCTCGACTTCAGCTCGAGAAATAGGAAATCCGTGAGGTTGTCCGTGGCGATGGGTTCGCGTCGGAGCACCCGGAACAGGCTCTTCCCCATGTAATCGACGAACGCGGGCGTGCCCGGAACGATGAAGTCGCTCTCGAGGCTGTTCCCCCGCCAGGCTCCGTCGGTAATGCCATCGGTCCGATCGAGCGCAGCGAGGTCATCGGCGAGGCGCTCGGGCCCGGGAAGATAGGAGGGCAGTCGGTAGAAACGCTCGTTCGTCCAGAGTCGGCCCTCCTCGCGCTCCCAGAGGACGGCGACGTCGCGATCCCCCCCGAGCGATCGGGTCCCCTTGCCCATCATGCCGAGATGCCAGGACTCGAAGCCGAGCATTCCGACCCACGGTTCGTTCCCGTTGGCCTTGTCCCAGTGGTCGGCAAGACTCCCGCGACGAATAAGCCTGGGGTCCGCCTCGTTGAAGAAGAGCTCGCCGAGCTCGCCATTCGGGAGTCGTCCGGTGTTCTCCGGCATCCCGTGGAGGCGGGGATAGGCGCCCGTGCCCATCGTCGCGTGGACGGGAGCCGTGACCGAGGGCGCCGAGCCAACGGTTGCATTCGTGTACGTCGTTCCTCCCGCGGCCAGCCGCCGCACGTTCGGCCACGCTCGGGGCCAGCGTTCGAGGACGTTCCACCCGCCCCCGTCCTGCACCACGAGCACGACGAGCCGCGGGACCGATCGATCGGGTCGCGGAAGAAGCGCTTCGCGAAGCACCTCCCCGTCCGGCGCCTTGAATGGGAAATCGAGGATCTCCGCAAACGTCGGGGCGAGGTCCGCAACCGTCACGGGCCAGTCCACCCGCCCTCCGGCCCGGATGGTTCCAGGGCCGGACAGGATGATCGGAACCCGCTGGTGATACGACCACGGGGTGGGGTGCGTCGTTCTCGGATCCTCCGGTCCTCTTAGACCCTCCGGCCACTGGCCGATGACGTTCCAGGGCTTTGGGACCAAGGAGATCTCTCCCGAGCGATCGGGAACGTATCCCCGAGCGAGGTGCAGGACCACGTCGCGCCCGACGGTGCGAAGCATCTCCTCCACCGTGGGGGCCCCAGCAGGAGCATGTCGCCGGCCAACGGCCGTGGTGCAGCTCGCCGCGACGAGCGCGCAGACGATGAGCAGCAACGGGCCGACTCGGCCCGGGCGCGTTCGAGAACGGGGATGCGTTTCACGCATGGGAAAACCGCTCGGTCGAGCGCTCCGAACGGTGCCCTAGAATATGCGCGCTTGAACGAGAACACTCGCCCAGGCGATCCCCCATGCGAATCCTGATCCTCGGAGGTGACGGCTATCTCGGATGGCCAACGGCCATGCGCTTCTCCGCGCGTGGTCACGACGTGCACTGCGTCGACAGCTATCTGCGTCGTCGCGCGGTCCGGGAGGAAGCAGCCGACTCCCTGACCCCCCTCGCCGACTCACTGCCGGCCCGCGCCGAAGCATGGAAAGCGGTCGGCGGGAGAGAGATCGGTGTGACCGAGGGGGACCTCTGCGACTGGGAGGTCGTCGAGCGCTCCTTTCGGGAGTTCGCTCCGGAAGCAATCGTCCACTACGGCGAGATGCCGTCCGCGCCGTATTCGATGAAGAGCCGGGAGCACGCCGTCTTCACGCAGTACAACAACATCGTGAGCACGCTGAACGTGCTGTTCGCGATGCGCGACCTCGCTCCGGATGCCCATCTCATCAAGCTCGGGACGATGGGCGAATACGGAACCCCGAACATCGACATCGAGGAAGGGTTCATCGAGATCCACCACAAGGGCCGCTCCGACGTCCTGCCGTTCCCCAAGAACCCGGGGTCGCTGTATCACGCCTCCAAGGTTCACGACTCGACGAACGTCGAGCTCGCGTCCCGTCTCTGGAGCTTGCGGGCAACTGACCTCAATCAGGGGATCGTCTACGGGGTCGAGACCGACGAAACCAAGCTCGACGAGCGTCTGCTCACCAGGTTCGACTACGACGAGGCATTCGGGACCGCGCTCAATCGGTTCTGCATTCAGGCCATCATCGGTCATCCGCTCACGATCTACGGGCAGGGTGGCCAGACGCGCGGGTACCTCAACATCGTCGACACACTCCGGTGCGTGGAGCTTGCGACCGAGAACCCCGCGGACCCCGGCGAATACCGAGTCTTCAACCAGTTCACCGAACGGTTCGCGGTCCAGGACGTCGCCGAAGCGGTGCGGCGCGCGGCGCGCGAGCGAGGGATCGACGTCGAGGTCCGAACGGTCGAGAACCCTCGCCGGGAAGCGGAAGACCACTACTACAATCCCGTCCACACGAAGCTGCTCGACCTGGGGCTCGAACCGCACTATCTGTCGGAAACACTGATCGAGTCGATGTTCGGCGTGATCGAGCGGTACAAGGACCGCGTCGCGCGAGAGGCCATCATGCCGCGGACGCGCTGGGCGCCGACCGCCCCGACGGCGTCTCCTCGCTAGGTGCTCGCCCTCCGCGCGCTCGGGGGAGCCTTCGCCCTCGCGCTCATCGTCGCGGCGGTGCTCCGTTTCCGCCGGCGGCGGATCACTCGCCTCAACCTTCTCATCTCGGGCGCGCTCGCCGTCACGATCGGCCTCATCGCTTCCGCCCCGGGACTGTTCGATCCGCTGTTCGACCTATTCAACTTCCGTCGAGGCGGAGGGCAGCGCCTTCTCGCGGTGCTCCTGTTCGCGAACGTCGTGCTGCTGCTGCTCATCCTCCGCAATACGAGCGAGACCGATCGGACCGCGCGTGACTTCCGGCTTCTCATGGAGTGGCTCGGCCGTGACTCCTTCGACTGGTCGCAGGCCGATGGGTTGCCGGCCGGTGATCGAATCCTTGTCTGCCTCCCCGCCTACAACGAGGCGGAAAACGTGGCGGCCGTGATCGGCGCGATGCCCGAGAAGATCGAAGGCCACCCGGTGATCCCCCTCGTGGTGGACGACGCATCGGAAGACGAGACGGCGACTGTTGCCCGCAAGGCCGGCGCACTCGTCGCCCGCTTGCCGATCCGTCGGGGCGGGGGGCTCGCGCTTCGGGTCGGCTACGAGATCGCGCTCAAACTGGGCGCAGTCATCGTCGCCTCAATGGACGCGGACGGCCAGCACATGCCCGAGGAGCTGTCGAAGGTGATCGACCCGGTCGTTCGTGGAGAAGCCGATATGGTCCAGGGCTCACGGATGCTCGGCACGTTTGAACGGGAAAGCCGCGTCCGCCATCTCGGTGTCCTGTTCTTCTCCCGGCTCGTCTCGCTCATGACCGGCGTCCGGGTCACCGACGTCTCGAACGGGTATCGCGCCACACGCGCCGAGACACTGAGGCGGCTCATCCTGGAGCAGGACCAATTTTGGGCCTCCGAGATCCTGATCGAGGGGCTCCGCCAGCGAGCCCGCATTGTCGAGGTGCCGATCACCGTCCGGGCGCGCGCCGGCGGCGAAACCAAGAAGCCGCGACCGCTCAAGTACGGCTGGCAGTTCGCGAAGGCGATCGTCCAAACCTGGCTCCGCTAGAAGCCTCGAACTTTCTCCGCAAGGTGTCGAACGGCCGTCCCGGCCTCGTGGGCTTCGGTGATGGCGCGGACCACGACGATCCTCCGAGCCCCCGCCTCGATCACCTCGCTCAGGTTCGCCTCGTTGATGCCGCCGATCGCGAACCAGGGCCGGCGCTCGTGCTCCGCGGCGTGGCGGATGAGCTCGAGGCCAGCCGCCGGGCGGCCCGGCTTGGTCGGCGTCTCCCAGACCGGCCCGCAGCAGACGTAGTCGGCCTCGGTCGGAGCTGCATCGAGCTGCTCGGGCGAGTGCGTCGAGAGTCCGATGATTGCCTCCGGGCCGAGGAGAGCTCGCGCGACCTCCACCGGCAGGTCGTTCTGGCCGACGTGTACCCCGTCGGCCTCGAGAGCCAACGCAACGTCCGGACGGTCGTTCACGATAAAAAGGGCGCCGTGTCGCTCGGCAGCATCCCGGAACACCGCCCCCATCCGAATGACGTCGGCGGCCTCCGTTTCCTTTTCTCGGATCTGGACGATGTCGACTCCCGCCGAGAGGACGGCGTCGAGGAACTCCGGAAGGTCACCCTCATCCCGCCGGGCGCCGGTGACGAGGTACAGCAGTGCCTCGTGCAGGCGCTCGGGACGCTTCGACGGGTTCACGAACCGCCGGCGACGGCGCGAACGAGCTCGAGCCGGTCACCGTCTTCGAGGACTACCTCCTCGTAGCGGGCGCGTTCTAGCGGTTGGCCGTTGCGCTCGACGACCACGAAACGGGGGTCGAGGCTGCGCGACCGGATGAACTCCGCTACGGACAGCGCCTCGTCCAGCGGGACGTCGTCCCCGTTCGCCGTGACCCGAATCATCTGACCGCGGCGGGCTGGAGCCCTCTGGCAACTCCCTCCGGCGTTGCCGGGTCTTCCCACACGGGGTCGTAGCCCATCGCCCGGAGCGACTCCACGACCTCCTCCGGTGACCGCTCGTCGGCGATCTCGAACTGCACCTGGGCCTCGTCCGGGTGTGTGTAACCACCGGGCTCGGTATGCGAACCCGCGCTCGTGTGTGTGATGCCGATCCGGTGTAGCCCGTCCCGAAGCGTCGGTGGCTCACGGGTCGAGAGCACCAGCCCGGCATCGGGAAGAAACAGTCGGAGGGCGCAGACAAGTTGGGTGAGCTCGCGATCGGTCAACTCGATCTTGGGCTGGAATCCGCTCGCCGACGGTCGGATTCTCGGAACCGAGACCGTCACCTGGCTCTTCCAGTACCGGCGCATCAGAAACCGCACATGCGCTGCCGTCGCGATCGCCTCGAACCGCCAGTCGTCGGATAGACCGAAGAGCGCCCCGATTCCGAGCCGCCTCATCCCGACGCGCGCTGCCCGCTCGGGGCCAAGGAGCCGCCAACGGTAGTTC
>JBOGWA010000147.1:0-23688 GCA_050693155.1 Actinomycetota bacterium
GGTTTGGTTCCGATCCCGAAGAGCACTTCCTGGGTGTCGCCGATCGGGTCGCGAAAGCGCCTGTGGAACTCCTCGGACACCTGTTCCCGGAAGCGCTCCCATACCGCGTCTCCCATGATGCGGTGCAGCGCACGAGCGCCGAGACGAACCTTCTGGGCGGCCAGGTACTCGTCTACCGTCATCTCGAATCGGTAGTCGCGACGTTGAATGTCGACGTCGCGAAGCCCAGCCCCTCGAAGCGCTTCGGTCATTCGATCGGGATCGGAGACCCGGCGTTCTGAAGGAAGCGCCCGAGCGACGGCGTCCTGGTAGAGGTCCTTCCCGACGACGGCTTCCGCCTGTTCCCGCCACACGCGCCCGAACTCGTCTTCGGCGACAACCCATGCGGTGAGCCCGAGCCGCCCCCCCCGGCGAAGGACCCGGACCATGTCATGGAGTGCGGTCTCGTGCTTGGTGAAATGCGAGAGGACGAAGTTCCCGACCGCCGCGTCGAAGGTCTCATCGCGAAACGGCAGGTCGATCGCTTCGCCTCCCACGAGTGATCCGGGGACCCGTGCGAGCCTTGCTTGTCGCAGCATCTCCCGAGACGGATCGAGGCCGACCACGACGCCCCCCTCACCGACCGCCCCGGCTGCGGGTGTGAGGGCGATGCCGGTGCCGGTGCCGATATCGAGCACCCGGCCGCCGGGGGGAGGAGCGACGAGCGTGAGGAGATCTGCGGCCGGCGCCGCGTGGCGCCTCGCGACCAATCGCGCGTAGTCCTCGGCGACGTGGTCGTAGGAGCGCCAATCGACGGCATGGAACGCGGGGGCGGCGTGCTCGGTCTCGGGGGATGACTTCGGTCTGTGAAACATCGTCGGTAACCCGCGGAGCGTACACTCGCGGCGAATGGCGCGCGGAGGACCCCGGCCAATGGCCCTGTTCGTCGTCGTTGCGCTGTTCGTCTCCACGGTGCTCGCGGGAGCGACCAGCGCGGCGTCGCCCGAGACCGTCCCGGTACGAGTTCCCGCCGGTGGCCTCGCTCGAGCCGGGGTCACCCCCACGTGGGTTGCCCACTACGGATCATTCGATTGGGCGGAGCTTCACGTGGGTGACCTGGATCGCTTGCGAGCGGCCGAAGTTGCGTTCGAAGTCAGACGAGACGTCCGGAGGCTGATCCTTCCGGGAGCGACGTTCGACCCGCTCGAAGAGCTTTCGACCGGGGCCGCCACCGCAGGCGGTGGGCCGGAGCTCTGGGTGGTCCAGCTTCGCGGCCCGACCAAGGATCGGTGGCTGGACCAGCTGCGGGCGAGGGGCGGCCGCCTCGTTCAATACATCGCCCCGTTCTCCTACGTCTCGCTCCTCGATCCCGATGACGCCGATCGAATCTCCGCCCTCCCGTTCGTGCGGTGGACGGGGGCGTTCTCGCCTCTCTATAGCTTCGGGTATGAGCCGTCGGCGGGGGCCTTCGGTGCGATACTGCTCGACGACGGCAGGCTCGCGGACTCCCTTGACCTCATGCAGGCGCTGGGTCTGAAGCCGGTTGTCACGGGACGGTCCCGCTTCGGGGATGTGGATGGTGTCGGGGTCGCTTTGGAAGGGACGGCCGCGGCGCTGCGCGGCGCGCTCAGCCTTCCCAACCTGTATTCGATCTCCCCGATTCGGACCCCAAAGCTTCGCGACGAATTGTCCGATCAGGTCGTCGCCGGGAACGTGGGGCCTCCCATCAAGCCCGGCTACCGTCGGTGGCTGGAGTCTCACCGTGTCTCCGGCAAGGGAGTGGTGGTCGCTCACGTCGACAGCGGGGTGGACATGAACCACCCGGACCTCGTCGACCGGATCCACGGGTGCATCGACTACGTCGCGGGGGGACTGATGTGCTCCCTCGGGCAGACCGACGGGCTCGGCCACGGTACCCACACCGCGGGCATCATCGTTGCCACCGGGTCCACGGGCGGGAGTGACGAGAATGGGTTCCTCTATGGGCTCGGCGTCGCGCCGGGAGCGAAACTGTTCGTCCAGAACTTCGTGGCCACAGGGGCGAGCGGTCCGTCCGGCCCGGGGCAGTACATCGCGGTCAATCGAGACTCCGTCCTGGGGGGCGCAACAATCTCCGCGAACTCCTGGGGTCCTTCAGGGTCGCCACAGGGCTACGACGCCGACACGCGAGAGTTCGACTTCGCCCCTCGGGACGCAAACCTGAGGACCCGGAAGCCCGAGCCGCTCACCTTCGTCCTGTCGATCATGAACGGCGGCGGGGGAACGAGCAGTCAGGGAACTCCGGACGAGGGGAAGAATCTGCTTCGTGTCGGCGGGACGCAGAGCCCGCGTTCCGGGTCAATCCGCAACCTCGGATCGTTCACGGCGCATGGGCCGGCGCTCGACGGTCGGCGCCTTCCGGACCTCGTTGCTCCGGGCGAGAGCGTCGTCTCGACGCGCTCCAGCGCAGGTGCACTCTGTTCGAGCCCGCCGCCGGATGTGGACGGCCTTCAGTATTCGACCTGCACCGGCACCTCGATGGCCTCGCCCCACGTGAGCGGTGGCGCGGCGCTCTTCACGGAGTATTTCCGCCGCCGCACCGGGAGCGCGCCGAGCCCAGCGCTCGTCAAGGCGGCGTTCATCAACGGCGCGATCGATCTTGCCGGCGGCAAAGACGCCAACGGGGGGCTCCTGGGCCATATCCCGGACGACAGGCAGGGATGGGGCAGGTTCGACCTCGAGAACGTCCTTGGCGGCCCCGCGAAGGTCTACCTCGACCAGGGGACCCTGTTCAGAGAATCGGGTGAGAACGTCGACGTCCGGGTTCGGCCCGTCGATCCCCGAGCGCCCGTGAAGATCACCCTCGTCTGGACCGACGCGCCCGGCCACGGGCTCGGCGGCAAGACCCCGGCGTGGGTGAACGATCTCGACCTGCGGGTCTCGACCGGCGATCATCGGTACCTGGGAAATGTCTTCGGGAGGCCGAGCACCGGATGGAGCCATGCGGGAGGAAGAGCTGACTTCAAGAACAACGTCGAGAACGTGTACCTGATGCGGGCCCGGGGTCTCCTCGCGATCGAGGTCCTGGCTGCGAATCTTGCCGGGGATGGAGTTCCGGGGAACGGCGATGTTACCGATCAGGACTTCGCTCTCGTGATTTCGAACGCGCGAGTCGTGCCTGGCGGCGAGCTCTAGGCTCCGAGGGAGACCAGATGGAGAAGCCACGTCACGGCGGGCATCTCGCCGCCGTTGCCCTGAAGAAGGAAGGGGTCGAGAACCTCTTCACGCTGTCTGGTGGCCACATCGCGCCGATCTACGACGGCTGCGTCGACGAGGGAATCAGGATCGTCGACTTTCGGCACGAGCAGGCGGCAGCGCACGCGGCGGACGGCTGGGCTCGGGTCACCGGCCGCCCCGGAGTTGCCGCCGTCACCGCCGGGCCGGGCGTGACCGATGCCGTGACCGGAATCACGAACGCGATGTACGCGAACTCGCCGATGCTGGTGCTCGGGGGGAAGTCGCCGCTTTCCGAGCTCGAGATGGGTTCGCTCCAGGACATGGACCACCTGAGCCTCGTCACGCCGGTCACGAAATGGGCGAGGACTTGCTGGGAGACTCGCAGGATCGCCGACTACGTGACCGACGCCTTCCGTCACGCCACCTCGGGACGGATGGGCCCCGTTTTCCTCGACATCCCGCTGGAGGTCCAGTTCAACGCCTGGCCTCCGGGTGTGGAGGTCCCGGAGAAGTACCGGACCGAATCCAGACCACTCGGGGACCCCGATCACGTGAAGGAAGCCGTTCGGCTGATCGCCGACGCCGAGCATCCGATCGTATTCGCGGGCGCCGGTGTCCGCTGGTCGGATGCGAGCGAGGCGCTGACCGCACTGGCGGACGCGCTCAAGGTCCCCGTGTTCCTGAACTCGCTCGGCCGCGGGTGCCTCGCCCCCGACCACGCGTACTTCTTCAGCGCCGCGCGGAAGTTCGCCCTCGGAAAGGCCGACCTCGTCCTTGCGCTCGGGGTCGACTGGGACTTCCGACTCGGGTTTGGGAAGCGGAACTTCTCCGAAACCGTTCGGGTGATCCAGGTCGACGTCGACGGACGTCACATCGGCCGGAACCGAGCGATCGACGTCGGGATCGTGGGCGATCCCGGGAGGGTCGCCGATCAGCTCCTTGCGGCAAGCGTGGGCGCTGCCAAGGAGCCCGCCTGGACCGGCGAGGTACGGGGTGAGGAGAACCGCCTCGTCGAGGAGGCGCGGGCGGGGATGGAATCCGACGCCGTCCCGATCCACCCGCAGCGATTCGCCGCGGAGATTCGTGACTTCCTCGACCCCGACGCGGTGATCGTCGGGGACGGGGGCGACATCGTCGGGATCAGCGCCTCGATCATCCAGGCCCGCTACCCCGGCCAGTGGCTCGACCCCGGGCCGTTCGGCTGTCTCGGCGTCGGCCCGTCGTTCGCAATCGCCGCGCGGCTGGCGAAGCCCGACGCGCAGGTGGCCATCATCTACGGGGACGGCTCGTTCGGGTTCAACGCGATGGAGTACGAGAGCGCCATTCGCCAGAACCTCCCGTTCGTCGGGATCATGGGTAACGACGGCGCCTGGGGCCAGATCAAGGTCGCTCAGGAGGCGCTCTATGGGGAAGGGAATGCACCGGCCGCCGTGCTCTCGACCGAGACCGGCTATGAGCGGATGGTCGAGGGTCTCGGCGGTTACGGGGAGCGGGTCGAGAAGCCGGGAGACCTCCGCCCGGCGCTCGAGCGAGCCTTCGATGCCGGGGTGCCCGCGCTCCTCAACGTGATCGTCGACCCGGCCTTGATGAAACGAGCCTCCTACCTCGGGTAGAGTACGCCCGGCAAATGAGGCCCGCCCGCACCCTTCCCATCGCGCTGCTGATTCTTGGGCTGCTCGCGCCCACCGTGTTCGGGGCGTCCTCCGATGGAGCGTGTCCGCCCGGCACCCCGTCCAAGAACACCAAGGGAGACGCGCGCGTCTCGTCCTTCGACTCGGTCGACATCGCGATCACGTGGTTCCGCCCCGGGAACGTTTGCCCCGATCACCCTGTGCCGGTCATCTTCTACGTCCACGGGTGGTCGCAGTCGCGGCCCACAGGCTTCGACGCCACGCTGAATGGCGGGTTCAAGGTTCAGCGGATTCTCGAGCACGGGTACGGCTTCGTTGGCATCGATGCTCGAGGCCACGGGGAGTCCGGAGGCCAGGCGTTCCTCCAACATCCGACGACGGAAGTGCGCGACTACCAGGCGGTCTTCGACTGGGTTCATGACCGCCTCACGTGGGTCCAGCGCGAGGGATCGCCGCGGGAGAAGGACATCGTGGCCGGCGGCGCCGGAGCTTCGTACGGTGGAGGCTTCCAGTTGATGACCGCGGCGTTTGACGATCGGCTGGACGCCATCGTCCCCGTCACCACGTGGAACAACCTCGCGCAGGCTCTCGCGCCGAACTGGGTTCCTCGGAGTGTTTGGCTCAGTCTGCTCTATGCGGGGGCAAAGCTTTCGGTCGATGTGGACCCGCGGATCGACCAATGGTTCGCGGAGACGATGGCGATGAACCGACCCCCCGCGGCCGCGGTCTCCGCGCTCTTAGAGGCGAGCCCCGCGACGTGGATCGAAAGCATCGACATCCCGACGTTGCTCGTCCAGGGTCTCCCGGACACGCTCTTCACCCTGAACCAGGCGGTCGACAACTTCCGGGGGATCCGTGAGAACGGCGCCCCGGTGTGGCTCCTGGGAGTCAACACGGGACACATACTCCCGGGACTCCAGCCGACGGGGCTCGGCGCCGTTCCGGACCGGCTGCGAACGAAGGATTGCGCGGACCCGGTGCCGCTCGCTCTCTCCTTCTACGACGCCTTTCTGAAGCAGGATCGCGATGCGAGGTCATTCCTCGGCTCCGTTCCTCGTGTCATCCTCCCGACCGAGCAGGGGGACTGCGTCACCGGCTCCAACTGGCCTATCTCGAGGAAGTCGACGGAGGTGACGTTCCCGGCTCTCGCGGCGCCGGAGACCTCGGGTTCGTACGTGCTCCCCCTCTTGACGGCCGAGAAGCGCACCGTGGTGGCCGGGATTCCCCGCATCCGCGCCACCGTGCCGGCCCAACTCGACGACATCTTCTTCGTTTCGCTCGTCGTGCCGCAGGGCGACGGCTTTCGCATCGTGGACGATCAGGTGACACCGATCCGCACGCAGCTGGCCGGACTGCGAGGTCGACTCGATGTCGATCTTGCGGGAGTGGCGACGACGCTCGAGCCCGGCGAGCAGCTCCTCCTCAAGGTCGACGCGCTGAACGAACAGTTCGCGCTGAACGGAAGTCGCCGCCCCGGAGCGGTGCTTCTTACCGACGTCACGTTCAGTCTTCCCATCGTGTCGCAGCTCTCGAAGCGCGTGGAGTCCCGCTGAACCGGTTTCGCATCGTTCCGATTGCCGTTCTCGTTCTGGGGCTTCTTCTTCCGACGGCTCCAGAAGCGGCCTCGCGAGGCGAGTGCCCACCCGGAGCCCCGTCGAAGCACACGAAGGGCTATGCGCGTGTTCCCTCATTCGACTCGAAAGAGATCGCGATCACGTGGTTCCGGCCGGGAGACGTGTGCCGCGAACGGCCTGTGGCGGTCATCGTCCACAGCCATGGCTGGTCGGGCACACGTGCGTGGGGTTTCGAATGGGAACTAATGGGCGGGATCACCGTCCGGCGCCTGCTCCGGGAGGGCTACGGGGTCGTCTCGATCGACGCCAGAGGTCATGGGGAGTCGGCCGGGCGAGCGTTCTTCCAGCATCCAGAGCAGGAGGTTCGGGACTACCGTGCCGTCCTGGACTGGATCTACGACTACCTGCCGTGGGTCGAGCGAGAGGGCAACCCCCGGCAGAAGGACATCGTGGCGGGGGGCGCAGGGGAGTCCTACGGTGGGGCGTTTCAGCTCCTCACGGCGTCGTTCGACCCCCGCCTCGACGCGATCGTTCCCGTAGCGACGTGGAGCGATCTCAACCGGTCCCTGGCTCCGGGAGGCGTACCTCGGAGCGCATGGCTCTCCTATCTGTACGGCGTCGGGAAGGTCCACACGAACATGGATCAACGGCTCGACCAGTGGTACGGGGAGACGATGGCCACGAACCGGGTACCCGGGCCCGCCGTCACCGCCTTTCGCGAATCGAGCCCCGCGACGTGGATCAAGAAGATCGACATCCCAACGCTGCTCCTACAGGGATTGCCGGACACTCTCTTCGACATCAACGAGGCCGTCCGTACCTTCCGGGGGATTCGCCGCAACAGCGCGCCCGCGTGGCTGATCGGGATGAACACCGGGCACCTCATCCCGGGGATCCAGCCAACCGGCTGGGATGCCCCGAGCCGCAGCATGCGCGACCAGTGCGCGGACCCGGTCGCGCTCACCATGAGGTTCTACCGAGCGTTCCTCAACGGAGACCGCGAGGCCAGGGGGGACATGGCCGACGTGCCGCGCGTGATCCTTCCGACGGAACAGGGTCAGTGCGTCACCGGCTCGAACTGGCCGGTCTCGACGAAGTCGGTCAGGGTGGCGATTCCAACGCTTGCCGCGCCCCAGGCGTCGGGTTCGTACGTGATCCCGCTGCTGACGGCAAAGGGCAGGACGGTCATCGCGGGGATCCCGAGACTCCGAGCGACGGTCCCTGCGGAGCTCGATGACATCTTCTTCGTTTCCCTCGTTACACCTCAGGGTCAGGGGTTCCACGTCATCGACGATCAGGTCACGCCGATTCGGACGAAGGTTGGGAGGCTCGACGGGGGACTCGAAGTCGAGCTCGCCGGAGTCGCGACGACATTAGAAACCGGCGATCAGCTTCTTCTCCGCGTGGATGCGGTGAACGAGCAGTTCGCGCTGAACGGAAGCAGACGTCCGGGAGCGGTCGTGCTCCAAGACGTGACGCTGCGTCTTCCGATCGCCTCGACGCTGTCGCGACGGGTCGAGGCGGCTCGCTAGCCGCCTTCGCTTCTGGTTGCCGCGTCGTCGAGAAACCCTTCCCGATCGACGATCACTCGGAGGTGGGTGCCGCGGGCGATCAGGCCCGCCGCATCGCGGGCCTCGAAAGAGAACGTGAGCCGTCGGCCCTCGACCGCCTCCAGCCGCGCGGTAGCGGTGACCGTTGCCCCGACCGGGGTCGGGGCGACGTGATCGAGCTTGATCCGAGCGCCGACGGTGGTGCTTCCGCTCTCGAGGGACGTCGCGACGGCCGCGATGGCCGCGCCCTCGATGAGGGCAAGCAGGGCCGGCGTGCCGAGGACCGGCACGTCGCCCGACCCGATCGCCTCCGCTGTGGATTTCGGCGTCACTTCTTCCACCACGGAGGCCTCCAGCCCCGGCTCGATCATCGGCGCACGCTCCTCGGGTTAGCCGTGGGAACAGACCGGTAGGCTATCCTCGCGCCTCGCCCGAAGCGATGGACGGACCTTCCGGAGTGCTCGCCCTGGTTCTCGCCGAGACCGCCGCCGGCGGCTCGGCCGTGCTCTGGCTTACCGGTCTCTGGGGCAACGTGAAGCGCGGATTCTTCATCCTGACGGGCTCGATCGTTTTCGCCTGCGCTCTGCTAGCCGCCGTGATCGTCTCGACGATGGCCGCAGACGCACGGGCCGATCTCGTCGGGATCCTGCTGGGGGCATCGGCCGGACTGATCGGCCTTTCCTTCGTCGCGCTTGTATTCCGCTGGAACGCGGGCGGATCGATTGCCGGCACGCTTGCCGTCCCGGTAACCCTCGCGTCGCTGGTCGCGTTCGCCCGACTCGGTGAATCGGCCCTGCCGGTGTCCCTTCTTCAGCTGCTGGCAGGAGCAGCGTTCATGGGGGCTGTGGTCGACGGTCTGCTCCTCGGGCACTGGTATCTCGTCGACCGCCGGTTACCTCGGGACCACATTCGTCGCCTCACCCTCCTTCTGATCGGGACCGTTGTGGCTGAGGCCCTCGCCGTCAGTCTTTCGTTCTTTGGGCCGAAAGGCGCGCCGCGCGGCGATTTCAATCCGCTGCTGAGCATCTCCGACCTCGACACCTGGCTGGCCCTCGGGATGGTCGCGGCGACCGGCCTCGTCGCCGCCTTGATCCAGGCCAGTCTTCGAAGCGACCGGGCCCGAGCGGTGCAGGCCGCTACCGGCTTCTTCTACCTCGCCGTGATCCTGGCCTTCACTGCCGAGACGGCGGCCAAGATTCGCTTCATCGGCTAGATGGAGCCTTCACTCGGCATCCCGATCGTCATCCTCGTGAGTGCCGGGGCCGCGGCCGTCCCGGTGGCCTGGCTTCTCGTGCGCTCTGGCCGCCTTTCCATTTGGGCCGCCATGTCATCGCTGTTTGCGATCCTCGGCGTTGTGTCGCTCGGAACGGAACGGCTCCGAGCGGGCGGCGATATCTCGGCTCCCGCCGCAGCAGGGCTCGGTCTTGGTGCGGCGATCGTCTTCTACGCGGTCACCGTTGCATTCGTGGCGGGTGCGGCCTCTCTCCCGCTCGTCGGTCGACAAACCGAGCAGCTGTACGCGGCGCGATCGGTTCTCCCGTTGTCGTCCGCTGTCGGGCTCACCGGGCTGGTCGCGGCCGGAGAGGAGTTGTTCTGGCGTGGACTCACCTACGGCGTCGCTGCCCACGTCGCAGGCGACGTCGGTGGCGGCGCGCTGGTCCTGGCCGGTTACGTCCTGACCAATGCCGCCAGCGGCAGCCTCCCCGTCACACTCGCCGCACTCGTCGGAGGCGCTGTTTGGGGCGGCCTCGCGCTGGGAACGGGTGGAGTTCTCGCCAGCATGGTCTGCCACGCCGCATGGAGCTCGCTGATGGTTGCCTTCCCGCCCGCCCGGCCGTCTGCGGGCTCCTGACGTGGCGACGGTTTCTGGGTCTGCCGAGGCCGTCCTTCGCGACGGTCGGTTCTGCTACGTCGCGGCCGACGCCAAACAGGGGCCTCACATCACCCCGGTGGTCTACGTGCTCGACGGCCACCGGTTGTGGCTGACGACCGCGCGGGGATCCGTCAAAGCGAGGTCGTGGGCGCGCGATCCGATGGCCGGCGCCCTCGTCAGGCACGGAGATCGAGCAGTCACGCTCCGGGGGCGCGTGAGCGTTTACGACGCCATGGACCCGGCCACGTGGCCCGTCTCCGCGCTCCGCGCTCCGCTCCTTCTCCGCGCGACCGCCCGGTTCTCGATCAAGAACGTGCTCTACTTCGCGGGCTATGCACGCGACGCCCCGCGTGTGCCTCTCGCGTGGACGCCTCCAGGCCGGATCCTGGCATCGATCGATCTGGACCACGGCGCTGTTCTGGACCTGGATCGAGGAAGGATCGTCGAGCGCTGGGGAACGTGGGGATCCCGCATATCCCCGCGAACGACCTTCGAGGTGACGCCGCGCCGCAGGATGCCCGACCGAGAGGCGCCGGGGGATCTGCGCGAGGTGCTCGGGGAAAGCGGCGACGGGGTCATCGGCTTGTTGGGGAGCGCGGGGCATGCCGTGCTTCCCTGCCGCTGGGCTCGAGCGGCAGCCGAGGGAGCCTTCTACGTGGTGCTTCCGCGCCGGCAGCTCTCGCTCGTCTCCCCAAAGGCCCGAGGTGTCGGATCGCTCGTCATCGATCGAGCATCCCATTGGCGAGCAGCCGAGATGACGGGGCTCCTCCTTCGAGGGGAAGTCGAGGTGTTTCTCCCGTCTCGTGTTCGTTCTCGGCGAGCCGGTCTTCTGTCTCGAGCGGAGCGAGCCGGGCCGATGCCTGACGACCCCGCCGTCCTTCGCCTTCGTCCCAAGGAGGCGGTGTGGTGGAAGGGATGGTCGAGCGGGACGGTCGGTCGCCATTGAGTGTCGTCCGCTCATCGGAGATGGTTGATGCGCCGCCTCAAGAGGTCTGGCGAATCGTGGCCGACCCGCGGAACCTACCTCGGTGGAATCGACACATTCAGCGTGTCACGGGTGTCTCCGACAACCCCCTGAAGAAGGGAAGCAAGTACGAGGCCGAACTTCGGGCAGTCGGTCTTTCCTCGCGGGTCGAAGCGACAGTGGTCGATATCGACCCCCCGAGATCCGCCGAAGTCAGGCTCACCGGTCCCCTCGAAGCCGTCGTGATCACTCGCTTGAAGCCGGTCGGTGCGGGGCGAACCCTTCTCGAGCACGAGGTCGAATACCGCCTCAAGGGAGGTCCGCTCGGCGAGATGCTCGGCCGGGCGCTCAGCCGCCTCGGTGCGGGCTCCGTTCTCAAGCGGGGGACCCGCGCGCAGAAACGGCAAGTCGAGGATGGGTAGCCTCCCGCCCCCTCGATGTCGGTCTGAGCGAGCCCGTTACGGATTTCGCCGTGGTGCTTCCTTGCCCTGGGCTTTCTGGAGCATGCGCTTGAGAGCCCGCCGTCGTGGGCGGCCGAGGAGCCAGGTGGCCAGGGCGCCGATAAGAGCGCACCCGAGGAAGACCCAGATGAGCGCGATTCGGCTCGAGAAGAAGACGAAGTCGACATCGACCTCGTCCGAGTTCT
The DNA here is from genome assembly GCA_050693155.1 of Actinomycetota bacterium. Lineage (GTDB taxonomy): Bacteria > Actinomycetota > UBA4738 > UBA4738 > CALAEC01 > JBOGWA01. The sequence continues at coordinate 11,434 of JBOGWA010000147.1, forward strand.
GAACGATGAACACGATGAAGATGACGAGGACCGCGAGGCCGAGGACAACCTTCGCGAACTTGGCCCGCTCGGCCGCCATAATCTGGCCGAGGCCGGGCTCCTCCGCCTCCCTCTCCGGCGGTCCCGGCGGGGACGGCTGCATCTCGTGATCTGCCACTTAGGCCATTATTCCGCGTAGCGATTCACGTCGGTAGTCGTTCTGACTCGGATATCGTCTCCGCTGCATGACGCATCGGTCTCAACGTCGCCTCGGCAGATCCCTGGCTCTCCTCGGGCTGGCCTTCTCGGTGGGCGTGGCGGCTCGACGGCAAAACGGTCGCGAGCTGGATGAGCGCTTCTTCAAGTGGGCGAATGCCGGAGTTGCCACCCCCGGTCGGGACCGCATCTTCTCGGCCATCACGGAGCTCGGGTCCTTTTGGTCGTCGCTTTCCGCGGCCGGAGTGATCGCGATCTCAGGCAGACGCCGAGCCGCGGCTCGAGCCCTCGGCGCGGGCGCGGCGACGTGGGCGATCGGGCAGGGACTCAAGCGTCTCTTCAACCGGCCGCGCCCGTACGACGCTCCTGAGGGTTCGCGCCTCCTCATCGACCGCCCCCAGGGACAGTCGTGGCCGAGCAGTCACCCGGCCGTCCTGCTCGCGTTTGCGACGGTAGCGTCGAGGGAGCTCGGCATTTCGGCCGCAGGTCGTACAGGGGTGGTGGCCCTCGCAGGCCTCGTCGCCTCCTCTCGCGTGTACCTCGGCGTTCACTACCCGTCCGATGTTGTCGGCGGACTCCTCATCGGACGAGCGATCGCCGACGCCTGGCCTGGCGACGCCCAGGGTCCGGGCTAGACTCGGTCTCCGCATGGATCTCCTCGCGACCGTCGGCTGGCCGATTCTCGACCGTATCCGTATCGGCCCGCTCGCGATCTCGCCGCACGGGATCGGGATCGCAGCCGGCTACCTGGCCGGTGCGTGGTGGATGCTGCGCGAAGGCCCGAAACGGGGAGTGAAGCAGGAACAGATTGGGACGATCCTCGTCTGGGCGCTCGTCGGAGCCATCTTCGGCGCTCGATTCTTCTTCGTCATGGGCCACCTCGACGAGTTCGACAGCTTCGGCGACATGCTCGCCATCTGGCGGGGTGGGATCAGCCTCGTGGGAGGCATCCTCGGGGCGATCATCTTCGCGTACCCGTTCATGCGGAAGTTCAACTACCGGTTCTTGCAGGTGATGGATTCCGCAGCAATCGGCCTGGCGTTCGGGATCATCGTCGGACGCATCGGCGATCTCGTCATCGGTGACCACCTGGGGAAGCCGACGAACTTCTTCCTCGGATGGACATACGAGGGCGGCGCGCTCCCCGGACCATGGACGGAGGCGGCCGCAGGACAGTGGGTTGCGCGGCTCGCCGAAGGCCACACGCAATTCCTCTCCAAAGCAGGGGCGACCTTGGTCGGCCAGGATGGCGCGACGCTCGCCACCGGCTCTGCGGTGCATCAAACAGCCCTCTACGACTTCTTCATCGCGATCGCCGTCTTCGGGTTCCTCTACTGGCTGTCCCGCAAGCTGAGGAGAGAGGGTGTGCTGATCGCGAACTTCGCGATTCTGTACGGTGCCGGCCGCGTGCTGACGGACTTCCTCAGGATCGACAAAACGTGGCCGCTCGGCCTCACCGGGAGCCAGTGGGCGTCCGTAACCGCGATCCTCTTGAGCGTTGGGCTCCTATTCAGGTACGCGCTACGCCCCGAGCAGCCGCCCGCCCAGGCGACGATCCCCGGCGAGTCGTTCGGCCCGATCGAGGGAATGGCCGAGCCGTCGTCAGCAGAGCGTCCGACGACCTCTTTCGATCCGCCGACCGAGCCGTCCGGCTAGGCCAGCCAGTACGAGAGCTCGACGTCCCCGCCGGCCCCGCTCGAGGTCGCGACGTCCAGGGTAAACCCCGCGCAGTCGAGCGCGAGATAGCCGTCGATGTAGCTCGCGCCCATCTCGGCATGACCACCCGAGCTCGTACCCAGACCGGGGTTCTGGTTGAAGTCGGCCTCGTACGCGACCGCGGTTCCCGATGACGTCCTCAAGAACAGGTCGTAGTCGAAGGCGGGCGCGAACGTCGCGACGATGAACAGTCCCTTCTGTTTGGCGTTCGTGTCCACCTGGATGTTCGTGTAGGCGTGCGGGACGACACCCATGTCGCCCGAGGGGTCGCCGGTGTTGGTGAACCCGACGCCGGGCTCTGTCACGATCGTCAGTGTCGCCGGGCTGGACTCCGTCTGGGCGTCGGTCACGACGGTTGTGTCGGCGCCGGTCCCGGCTTCTCCAGGTACGTAGGGGGCGCAGACGGCGGGCTTCGGCTTCTTCTTCTTTTTCTTTTTCGCGTCCGCTGGTGTGGCCGCGAAAGCCCCGAGCAGCAAGCTGCCGAGCACGACGACCGCGAGTCCCCGTCGCGTGATTCCCGCCCGCTTCATCTTCATGTTCTACCCCCTGTTTGATGAGCCTCCATAGTTGTTCCCCAAGCACCGTGAAGTATCCTGCCTGCGAATCTAGACGGGCTGGGGCCGGGTTATCGCGGCTGGACCGAGAGGCTGAGGGGCTTCCCGAGCTTGCTCTGGACCTGTTTCGTGAGTGCATCCGCGACTCCCCGGAGGGCCTCGCCCGCCGGTGAGTCCGGCTCGCGCACGACGATCGGGGTACCCTCGTCGGAGGCTTCCCGGAGCGTTGGCTGTAGGGGGATTTTTCCGAGGAACGGAACGTCGAGCGTCTCGGCCGTCTTCTCGCCCCCGCCGGTCCCGAACAGGTCCGTGATCTCCCCGCAGTGCGGGCAGACGTAGCCGGCCATGTTCTCGATGACCCCGAGCAAACGCATCTTCACGTTCGGGTGCTGCGCCATTCGGCCTGCCCGCTCGGCGACCTTGCGGGCCGCGTCCTGCGGGGTGGTCACGACGACCATGCTGCCGCCGGGCAAGAACGACGCCAGCGAGAGCGAGACGTCTCCGGTTCCCGGCGGCATATCGACGAGCAGATAGTCGAGGTCTCCCCAGTAGACGTCGCCCAGGAACTGGGCGAGCGCCTTGTGGAGCATCGGCCCGCGCCAAATGACCGGCGTCTCGTCCGAGACGAAGAACCCCATCGAGATCACTTTCACCCCGTGAGATTCCAGAGGCAGGATCATGTTGTTGAAGGCGACCGGCTTCCCGTCGGTGACGCCCATCATTCGCGGGACCGAGAACCCCCAAACGTCGGCGTCGAGCACACCCACTCGGTGACCCTCGGAGGCGAGCGCGGCAGCGAGATTGACGGTTACGCTGGACTTTCCAACGCCGCCCTTGCCCGATGCGACGGCGATCACCTGCGTATCGCCCTCGGTGAAGAAGGTGGGGGACTCGGCGGCGACCGATCCCCGAAGCCCCGTTACGAGCGTCTGTCGCTGCTCTTCGGTCATCGGGGTCAGGTTGACCTCGATCCGCTCGATTCCCTCGAGACCGGCAAGGGCATTCGTGACGTCATCGTTGATCCGGTCCTTCAGCGGACAGCCGGGCACCGTCAGCAGGACGTGTACGCGGACGAGACCGTCTTGAATCTCCACACCTTTCAGCATCCCGAGGTCGTCGATCGGCTTGCCGATCTCGGGATCGCGGACGGTGTGAAGCGCCTCGCGGATCTGTTTCTCAGTCGCCATGCTCTTGCTCACCTCGGGTGGTAGGCGACTACATATTATCCTGTTTCTGACGGTGCATATTTTCGAAATCCCCCGGGTGGGCGACCGGGGCGGGAGGCCCTGACGTGAACACGAAAGCGCTCGACGTTCACAAGGCGCTCGCCGACGACACGCGATTCCGTCTGTACCGGTACCTGCTCCTTGCCGACCGACCCGTCTCGATCCGCGAGCTCGCTCGCCGGCTCACGCTTCACCCCAACACGCTCCGGCCCCACCTTCGTCGTCTCGAGGAAGCCGATCTCGTCTCGCGCCAGCTTCAGAAAGCAAGCGGTGTGGGGCGGCCGCAGACCCTCTACCGAGCGCTGCACGAGAAGCGCGATGAGGGCCGGGACTTCCGCTTCCTCGCGGAGATGCTCTCGGGTCTCCTGACGTCGCGCCGGGAGGTGGAAAAGGCGACCGGCCTCGCGCGCGAATGGGGCGCTTACTTCGCGTCGCAGGGTGGCCCGAAGCCGGGTGTCCGGCTTCCCGAGAGAAGGAACCTCGCGATCCTTCAGGAGGCGATGGCGAAGGCAGGCTTCGATCCCCGGTTTCGCAAGACGGCGGGTTCGGTCGAGGTCACGCTCCGCGACTGCCCGTTTCGCGAGCTCGCCGACGACTACCGCGAGCTCGTGTGCTCCCTGCATCGGGGCCTGATCGAGGGGATGCTCGAGGGTCTGAAGCCGAAGATGACGCTCCGAGAGTTCAAACCCTTCGCGGAGCGGGGGGTCTGCCTGCTGCGCGCGAGTCCCCGCTCGGCCAGCCGCTAGGATTTGGGTGTGTCCGGTGCGCCCGACAGGGGTCCGGGGGCTCAAGAAGCGGAGGCAGGCAGCAGCAGGAAGCCGGTCTCGCGGCAAGGCGAAGCGGTAGCCCCCGGTCAAATCGTTGGCATCGGTCTCGCGGGCGGTCGGGGGGTCCGGGCCCGTCCTCTCACTCTGAAGGCGCCCGGATACCTCCGCTCGAAAGCCGCGATGTCCTTCCTCGGCCGACGCCTCATTCGATGGGTGATACGCATCCTCGCCGCCGAAGGGATCAAGGAGTACTACGTCATCGCCCACGGCAAGGAGAACCGGTATCAGATCAAGGTGCTGATCGGCTACGGCGACGAGTTCGGTGTAAGCGTTCAGTACGCGCCCGTGAAGTTCGACACTCTCTCAACGGGGAGCGCCGACTCGACCCTCAGGATGCTCGATTACTGGGAGATCGATCGACCGGCCCTCGTCTTCCCAACCGATTCCATCATCGACTTCGACTTCGAGCCGATGCTCGAACGTCACCGAGAGACCGGAGCGGCGGTCACGATCGCAGCCATGACGCGGGCGCCCGCCGAAGTCGCCGAGAAGTACGGCGTGATGCTTACGAATCCCGAGGGACTCATCCTCGAGTTCGTCGAGAAGCCGACGATGATGGATCTCAAGCGCCACTTTCAGATCGAGGATGAGCAGGAATTCGCCAGGCTCCCGCTGCTCACGAATGCCGGTTTCTATCTGATCGACCCCGAAGCGATGCGGAAGGCGGCAGCCGACCCCGAGGTTCAAGCGCTCCGGCGGAGCAGGCTCGACTTCGGCAAGGACCTGCTGCCGTGGCTCGTGGGGCGCCAGGCCCCCGTGTACGCGCACCCCGTCCGACGGATCGGGGATCTCGGGAACCTCGAGGACTACCTGCAAACCACGATCGACGTCCTGCGTGGGAACTTCGAGTCGGTCCTTCGCACGATGGAGCCGCCGCTCGACCCGGAAGCAGGGATCTGGATCGCACCCGAGTCCCTGCACCTTCGCGACGAGCAGACCGGGAAGAGCCTCGAAGAGAAGATGGCGGAGGGTCTCGTGACGATCGGGCCTGCGGTTCGGATCGGTCGCTACTGCGAGATCGGGCCGGGCGTCGTGATCACCGAGTCGAATCTGGACGACGACGTGGAGGTTCGGGAGGGGGCCTTTCTCTCGCGCTCGTCCATCCGGGACGGCGCCATCGTCGGACCCCACGCAAGCGTCCGGGATTCGGTTGTCGGCTCGATGAGCGAGATCCGCTCCACCAGGGAGTCCCCGACCAGGCTCGAGGACCACGTGGCGATCGGGGACGAGGTCGTCGTCTACGAGGGAGTACGGCTCACCGGCGACGTGAGCGTCTTCCCTCGACTGAAGGTTCCCTCGGGGATCAACGTCCCTCCGGGCCGCGAGCTCGAGACCCCGCAGGACATCCTCGACCTGATGTGACCTGATGTGACCGAGTAGCGACATGCGATTCGGCCTGGCGCTTCCTCATTACGACTTCTCGCGACCCGACGGTGCGCCCGTTACGTGGGAGTCGTTGGTCGGCTATGCGAAGAGGGCGGAGGCGCTCGGGTTCGACAGCGCATGGGTTTCCGATCACTTCTTCCTTTCCCTCGACCGGTACGGAGGCGCTCCGGGGCCGCAGGGAAGCCCGGAGCCGCTTGCGGCCCTCGCCGGGCTGGCCACGGTCACCGAGCGCATCCGGCTCGGGACCCTCGTGCTGTCGTCCGGATTTCGGCACCCCGCGCTCGTTGCGAAGGCGGCGGCGAACGTCGATCTCCTCTCCCGTGGCCGGCTCGATCTCGGACTCGGGGCCGGATGGTACGAGGAGGAGTACCGCGCGTTCGGCTACGAATTCGGAGCCGTCGGGGATCGAATGGAGATCCTCGAGGAGTCGGTGCGAACGATCGCGGAGCTCTGCGGCGAGGGGCCTTCGGACTTCGAGGGACGCCGGTTCCAGCTGCGGAGCGCCTTCAACCGGCCTCGGCCTTTGCAGCAGCCGAGGCCCCCGATCTGGGTCGGAGGCAAAGGTGGTCCGCGGTTGCTTCGACTCGTCGCGCGGTATGCGGACGGGTGGAACACGGTCTGGGCCTGGTCGCCCGAGGCGTATGCGGAGCGGGCCGGCGCGCTCACCGCCGTCTGCGAGGAGGAAGGCCGGGACCCGGCCACGGTGCGACGGTCGCTCGGCCTCTACACGCTCATCGGTGAAGACGACCGCGATCTCGTTTCGCGATTCCGGGCCCTCCAGCGATGGACTCCGGGCGGGGGGCTCGACGGTGAGCTTCTCGACGACTGGGCCCGGGAGCGGCTCGTCGGGACCCCCGAGCAGATCCTCGATCGTCTCCGTGTCTTTGCGGGCCTCGGCGTCGAGGAGATGATCCTGTCGATGGCGTCGCTCCCGTTTGCCGTCTCGGATGACTCCATGCTCGACCTGTTCGCGGAGGCCGTGATTCCCGAGGGGCGGGCGCTCTAGGAATGGACGTGCTCGAGGCGGCCGTGAAGGTCTTGGACGAACAACGCAAGCCACTCCACTGGACCGTGATCCAGGACATCGCGCTGCAGCGCGGGTATCTCGATCCGTTCACGCAGAAGGACATTCGCCGGAAGCTCGTGGCCGCGCTCTCAAAAGCGGCCAAGGACCCCGCCGGGGCGATCGAGAAGCGGAGCACCGGCGTCTACGCCCTCCGGGCACAAGCGCATGCCTGAGCTTCCCGAGCGAACGGTTAGCGGTACTCGATCTGGGAGAAGCGCATGAGCTTCTCGAGCTGGTGGTGCGACTCGATGTAGCGAATCGTGCCCGAGCGGGAGCGCATCACCATGGAGTACGTGACGGCTTCGTTCGGCCTGTACCGAACCCCTCGAAGGAGCGCGCCGTCCGTGATCCCGGTCGCCGCGAAGAAGACCTCCTCACCGGAGACCAGGTCCTTCGTCGTGAGTACCCGCTCGATGTCGTAGCCGGCGTCGAGGAGCTTCTGCTTCTCCGTGTCGTCTCGCGGGAAGAGCCGGCCCTGGATCGCGCCGCCCATGCACGTGAGTGCACAGGCCGCGACGACGCCTTCCGGCGTGCCACCGATTCCCATGAGCAGGTCGGCCTGACCTGAAGGAGAAGCTGCCTGGATGGCGCCGGCGACGTCGCCGTCGGTGATGAATCGGACCCGAGCGCCTGCTGCCCGAATCTTACCGACGAGATCCTCGTGACGGTCCCGGTCGAGGACGACCACGGAGATGTCATCCGGTTCGAGACCCTTCGCCTTCGCGACGCGGCGGACGTTCTCCTCCGGCCCGGCTGCCAGTTCGATCACGTCGGCGGCCTCCGGGCCGGTCGCGAGCTTGTCCATGTACACGGCCGCGCCCGGGTCGAACATCGTTCCCCGCTCGGCGACGGCAACGACCGAGAGAGCGTTTCCCATTCCCTTCGAGAGCAGACGGGTGCCATCGATGGGATCGACGGCGACGTCGACGGCCGGCCCTTCGCCGTTGCCGACGATCTCGCCGTTGTAGAGCATCGGCGCTTCGTCCTTCTCGCCTTCCCCGATCACGACGATGCCGTCCATCGAGACGGTGTCGAGCATGAGACGCATCGCGTCGACGGCGACCTGGTCGGCCTGGTTTCGCTCCCCACGTCCGCGCCAACGGCCGGCGGCCATGGATGCGGCCTCCGTCGTTCGCACGAGCTCCATCGCGAGGTTGCGATCGGGCATCTGCTTTGACTCGCTCATACAAGCGCCTCCAGGATGCTCTCCGGTTTCGCGCCCCCGTGCACGATCCGGTACACGGCATCGTGGACGGGGAGATCGAGCTGGTACGTCGCCGCGAGCTCGTGGACGTCTCGTGCCGAGTCCACCCCCTCAACCGTCATTCCTTGCTCCTGCATATCCTCGAGGCGCCGAAGGGGATCGGCGCCCTCTCCGATCGCCTCCCCGTACGTCCGGTTGCGGCCGCCGATGCTCGTGACGAGCAGGTCGCCGACGCCGGCGAGTCCGAGGGCGGTTTCGCGGTCCCCCCCGGCCCCCTCGACGAGGTTCGCCATCTCGAAGATCGCGCGCGAAAAAAGAGCAGCCCTGGCGTTCTTGAATGCCTGCTCTCTTTGCGCGCCCATCCCCTCGAGGATCCCGGCGCCGATCGCCCCAACGTTCTTTGTCGTCCCGCAGAGCTCGACGCCGAGAACGTCATCGGTTGTGTCGACGCCGTATGTGGGGGACCGAAACGTCGAGGCCGCGAGGTCGAGGGCCTTGGAGCTCGCCGCGGCGAACACGGCCCGCCCGGGAAGACCCTCCGAAACTTCCGCGGCCAGGGAAGGGCCGCCGACCGCCACGAGGCTCCGCCCTCCCAGCTCGTCCTGGTACACCCAGGACATCCTCTTACGGGTCTCGGGCTCGAGCCCTTTCGCGATCGAGACGACGACCGTGGACTCCTCGACCGCCTCCTTCACGAGTCGCGCGAGTGAGCGGGCGCCGTTGGAGCTCGCTGCCATGACTGCGAGGTCCGCGCCCTTCCCTGCCTCGGCGACGTCCTCGGGTCCGAGCACACGCACGCTGGGTGGAAGCTCGTGCGGGAGCGCTGGGTGGCTGCGCTTCTCCAGCAGATCGGGGAGCACGCGGGCGTCGAATTCGCTGCCCCAGAGGGCGACTTCCTCACCCTTACGGGCAAGGTGGATGGCGAGGGCCGTGCCCATCGCCCCGGCGCCGAACACGGTCACGCGGGCCACGGCCCGGAGAATAGCCGCCACAATACGGCCGTGTCTCTTCGGAACGTCCTGCTGCTCATGGTCGGGGTGGCCGCCGTGTCGGTCTCGGCGCCGATTGTGCGGCTTGCCGATGAGCCCGCGCTGGCCGTTGCCTTCTACCGGACCGGTCTTGCGGCCGCAATACTGCTGTCGCTCGCCCTTCGTCGGCATCCGGCGGAACTGAGGTCGCTTGGTCGTAGGGACCTCGCGCGCCTCGCAGGAGCCGGCGCTCTTCTGGCGATTCACTTCGTGACCTGGTTCACTTCTCTTTCGCTGACGAGCGTCGCTGCGAGCACGGTGCTCGTGACGCTTCAGGTCGTGTTCGTGGCCGCTGGGGCGTGGTTGTTCCTCGGGGAGCGGGTGTCGCTTCCGGCCGCCGGGGGGATCGCCATCGCCCTCGCCGGGTCGATCGTGATCTCAGGCGGAGACTTCGCTACCTCCACTCGCGCTTTTCTCGGAGACCTCCTGGCACTGGCGGGCGCCGCAACGGCCGGGGGATACCTCCTCGCAGGCCGCGCGCTCAGGAAGCGGATCAGTCTGCTCACATACGCAGGTGTTGTGTATGCGACATGCGCGCTGCTGCTTATCCCCGCGATGCTCGTCGCTGGAACGCCGTTCGGCGGCTATGAGCTTGCCGACTTGGGGTTCTTCGCGGCGCTCGCACTGGGGCCGCAGATCCTGGGCCACACGACCTTCAACTATCTGCTTGCCGATGTCGACGCTTCGGTCGTGGCGGTCGCGATCATGGGCGAGCCCATCGGGGCGAGCCTCCTCGCGCTGGCCCTGTTCGGAGAGACGCCGCCCGCGACCGCAATCGTCGGGGGCGCGGTCATCCTCGCGGGTATCTATGTGGCTGTAACGGCGCAGGCTGGCAGGGCGAATGGGAGGCTCGTAGAAGCACCCGTAGAATGAGGTCACTGTGGCCGAAAAACCGGCGCCCGCCGCGGTGGACATCCGAGACGTCCAGGTCATCAAGGAAGACCGGACCTTCATCGTGAGCGACAAGTTCGGCGACATGCCCGAAGGAAACACGGCGGCGCTCGGCCTCTACCACGACGACACCCGGTTCCTGTCGCGGTTCGAAGTCGCGGTCAACGACCTGAAGCCGCTCCTGCTTCACTCCTCGACCGAGCGGAACTACTCGCAGAACGTCGAGCTCGCCTACCCGATGAGCATGATGGACCCCTCCGGGTTCGAGCGAAAGGAGAACCTCTCTCTTCACCGGTACCGAGTGCTCGGCGGATCGATGTTCGAGCGACTGCGAGTGCATAACTTCGGCCGGAAACCGCTCTCCGCCCGCGTGACGCTCGACTTCGACGCGGACTTCCGTGACCTCTTCGAGGTTCGAGGGCTTGCGCGAGAGCAGCGCGGCCAGATGCAGCCCGCGAAGGTCGAACACAACCAGGTCGTGCTCTCGTATCGGGGGCTCGACGGGGAGACTCGGAGCACGACGCTTCGCTTCTCGCCGGCGCCCGACGAGCTCACGGAGTCACACGCGGAGTTCATCGTCCAGGCGCAACCGGGCGTCGAGGTCGAGCTGGCGATCGAGATCACCCCAGCCGTCGGTCGAGACACCCCCGACCGCCTCCCCATGGGACAGGCGGAAGACCGCCTCGGCCGCGACTACACGAACTGGCGAAAGCAGTGCACCCGCTTTCGGACCAGCCACCCGCAGCTCTCGGAGTTTCTCGATCGCGCCATCCTCGATATCCGGATGCTGATCTCGAGTGGAGAGAACGGTACGCACTACATCGACGCGGGCATCCCTTGGTATTCGACGCTCTTCGGCCGCGACTCCCTCATAACCGCCTACCAGGCGATCACCGTGAATCCCGACCTCGCCTGGGGGACCCTCCGCGGCCTCGCGGCGCTGCAAGGCAAGGAGGAGAACGAGTGGCGGGAGGAAGAGCCGGGCAAGATCCTTCACGAAGTGCGGCTCGGCGAGCTCGCACGGTGCAACGAGATTCCGCACACGCCGTACTACGGCTCGATCGACTCGACGCCCCTCTGGCTCATCCTGCTCTCTTCCGCCTATTCGTGGACGGCCGACCTCGATTCGGTCAAGGAGCTCTGGCCGAACGCGCTCGCGGCTCTCGAGTGGATCGACACCTACGGCGACCTCGATGGCGACGGGTATCTCGAGTACCAGAAACGCTCCGCACGCGGTCTCGACAACCAGGGGTGGAAGGACTCGTTCGACGCCGTCCTCTACGAAGACGGGACGCGCGCGAAGCCGCCGATCGCCCTGGTCGAGGTTCAGGGCTACGCCTACCAGGCGAAGCTCGGCATGGCGCGGCTCGCGGAGGAGCTCGGTGAGATCGATCTCGCCCAACGCCTCCAGCAGCAGGCGGCGGATCTTAAGGAGCGCTTCAACCGCGACTTCTGGGTGGAAGAGACGAACTACTTCGCGCTCGCGTTGGACGGCGACAAGAAGCCGGTCCCCACGATCTCCTCGAACCCAGGACACTGCCTCTGGTCGGAGATCGTCGACGAGGAGAAGGCCCCGAGGGTGGCGCACCGCCTGCTCTCACCCCGGCTTTCCTCTGGGTGGGGGATTCGAACCCTCGCCGACAAGCAGCCGGCCTTCGACCCGCTCGGGTACCACACGGGGAGCATCTGGCCCCACGACAACTCGCTCATCATCCATGGGCTGAAGCGGTATGGGTTCGATACCGAGGCGCAGCGCGTGATGGATCAGCTCGCGCTCGCCGGTTCGTTCTTTCCTCTCGGCCGGTTCCCCGAGCTCTTCTGTGGGTACTCGGCGGAAGAGGTCCCGGTCCCCGTGCAGTACCCGGTCGCGTGCCGGCCCCAGGCATGGGCGTCGGGGGCGCCGCTTTTGATGGTCCGCTCCTACGCCGGGCTCACAGCGGACGCTCCCGAGAAGCGCCTCTACGTCGTGCGGCCCCGGCTTCCGATCTGGCTGAGCTCCGTCGAGATCCTCGGCATGCGGGTCGGCGACGCGAGGATCGATATCACCTTCACGAACCATGACGGGGTCACCGCAACGCAGATCCCGCGGAAGGAAGGCGACCTCGAAGTTCTCATCCGCCAGTAGTCCCGGCCTAGAAGGCGGGGTCCAGGCGGTACTCGAG
>JBOGWA010000148.1:0-2207 GCA_050693155.1 Actinomycetota bacterium
CACGGCTGGTTGGCTACGTCCGGAAGAGATAAGCGCTGAAGGCATCTAAGTGCGAAGCTCGCTTCAAGATGAGGTCTCCCACTGGGAAACCAGGTAAGGCCCCTCGCAGACTACGAGGTTGATAGGCCGGAGGTGTACGCACGGCAACGTGTTCAGCCGACCGGTACTAATAGGCCGAGGGCTTGGCTTTTGCTCGCGCTCGCTATGGGGTTCCGGGGTCATGTGCCCCGGGGCTCGCCCCGAGCTGTGCCGCGTTCGCGCGGTGAGGTTTCGGTGGCAATTGCGGAGGGGATACACCCGGTCCCATTCCGAACCCGGAAGTTAAGCCCTCCAGCGCCGATGGTACTGCCCTGGTGACGGGGTGGGAGAGTAGGTCGCTGCCGGAACATTCTTGAAACGAGGCCCTGCGGGGCCTCGTTTCTTTTTGGGCTACCCTCGATCATGATGGGCGGCCCGAAGCGACCCGAGGAACGGCAGGCCGACCTCCCGCGCGACGTCGCCGAGGAGCTGAAGGCAACGGCTCGATCCGGGGCGTCTGCTCGGGCCCTCACGCTCGTCCGACGAGCCGTGCAGGCCATCGAAGACGAGCGGCTGGAGGAAGCCGTTAAGGCGGGGGAGGAGGCGAAGGCCGCTGCGCCGAGGGCGCCGGCTGCCCGGGAGGTCCTCGGGATCGCGCTCTACCGGCTCGAGCGGTTTCGCGTCGCGCTCCGAGAGCTCCAGACCTATCGGCGCCTCTCGGGCCGCCTGGACCAAAACCACCTCATCGCGGACTGTCAGCGGGCGCTCGGGAGCCCGGAGAAAGCGGTCGAGACCGCCCGAACGGTTCTTGACGGCCGGTTGCCCGAGGAGGTGCGGGCCGAAGCAGCGATCGTTGCGGCCGCGGCGCTCGCGGACCTCGAGCGATTCGACGAGGCGCTCTCACTCCTGCGCCGGTTCGCGTCGAGCCCGGAGGTTGCGCGCCCCCACGACCTCCGCATCTGGTACGTGCTCGGGGACGTCTTGGAGCGTGCCGGGCGTCGGCGCGATGCGGCGCGAGAATTTCGAAAGGTCGTGAGACACGACTCGGAAGCATTCGATGCGGTCGATCGTCTCGCGAAGCTGGGCTAGCGACTCAAGTACCGAATGAGACCCATCGCGTTCATCTCGTAGCTCGAGAGAAGCTCATACCGATCGCCGATTTCCTCCGCGCGGTCGCCCACGGCGGAGTGGTACTCCGGGCTGGTTTCGGCTCGCAGCCGGTCCGTGATGGCGACGAGGTTCTCAGTCTCGCGCAGGGCCTCTTCAACGATGCGGGTCCATTTCCGCAGCCGGTGGACGGCGAGCGTGCAGAGGTGGGCGACCTCTTCGGCGGAGCCGAAGTGGCTGAACAGCAGCACCGAGGGATTGCGCTCCGCGACTCTCTCGATGCTGGCGACCGCCAACTCCAGGTCGAACTCGGGAGGTGGTGTCGCCGGGCGAAGGATCCGAACATCCGGGAGAAAGACACCGAGCGCGTCGCCGGTGAAGAGCGCGCCGGTTTCCGAGTCCACCAGGCACATGTGATGGCTTGCGTGCCCCGGCGTGTGGAGCGCCTCGAGCCAGCGGTTTCCCAGGCTGATCTTCCCCCCGTCTTCGGGACTCTCGATCCGCTCGATGGGGATCGGGTGCAGGGGTCCGAAGAGCTCGAGGAGGCGCTCCTCACCTCCGTAGACGCGGGCTGCGCTCTTCTGGAGCCGCGTTGGGTCGGCGAGATGCCGGGCCCCCCGTTCGTGGACCCATACGGTTGCATCCGGGAAGTGCGGCGCGAGCGCCCCGGCTCCACCGGCATGATCGAGGTGGATGTGAGTGACCACGATGTGGGCGAGGTCGTGAGGACCGATGCCGACCGCGTGAATGCCCTCGAGCAGCGCATCAAGCGACGTCGTCGGGCCCGTTTCGACGATCGCCGGCTCGTCGCCAGCCACGAGGTAGGCAGACGTCACACGCTCGCGACCACACATCCGCGTATCGATCGCGTGGATGCCGTCCGCCGCGGCCGAGACCTGGCCCACAAGCCCGAGTCTATCGGGGGGTTCGGGGGATAGCTCGCCAGGGGTGGAGGAGCCGATCCTCGCGTGAGGGCGAGCGGTCCCCCTATCGAAAGGACCGGTTTGTGTCGGTACCGGCTGCTAGCGTGCTCGCCCAGCAGGGAGGAGGTGGTCTCATGGTCACGGTGAATGTCGTGGTCC
>JBOGWA010000149.1:0-21568 GCA_050693155.1 Actinomycetota bacterium
GGCCGGGGGGTTGGACCTCGGCGAGGTGGCCTCCGCCGCGGCCGGTTCCATGGCGGCCTCGACGGCCGCCGCCGCTCTCACGCTGGTGGCGGCGATGCCGGTGGCCGTCCTCACGGCGCGCCATACCGGGGGCTGGTCGCGGGCGGTCGAGCGCCTGGCGTACTCGGGCTTCGCGCTCCCGGGCATCGTGGTGGCCCTGGCGCTGGTCTTCTTCGGAGCCAACTTCGCGCCGGTCCTGTACCAGTCGCTCCCGCTGCTGGTTCTGGCCTACGCGATCATGTTCCTGCCCCAGGCCAGCGAGCCGCTCCGGGGAGCGCTCCTACAGGTCTCCCCTCGGATCGAGGAGGCCGGGCGGGCCCTGGGCCGGGGCCGCGCGTACGTGTTCAGGCGGGTCCTGGTGCCGCTGGTGTCCCGGGGCGCCATGATTGGGTTCGCTCTGGTGTTCCTGACCGCGATGAAGGAGCTCCCGGCCACTCTCCTCCTGCGGCCCACGGGGTTCGAGACCCTAGCCACGCGCGTCTGGACGGCGGCGTCGGTGAGCCGGTTCAGCGAGGCGGCGCTACCCGCCCTGCTGCTCCTGCTGCTGTCGGCAGCCCCGCTTTCGATCCTGGCACGGCGAGTCCAGGTCCAGGAGGTACGATCGGAGTGATGGCGGACAGGGACGTCCTGCGGGTCGAGGGGCTCTACAAACGCTTCGGCGCGGTCGTGGCCCTCGACGGCTTCGACCTGCGGGTGCGCCGGGGCGCCCTGATGGCCCTCCTGGGGCCCAGCGGATGCGGCAAGACCACCGCCCTCCGCGTGATCGCCGGGTTCGAGCGGCCCGAGGGTGGGAAGGTCTGGGTCGGGGACCGACTGGCCACGGGGGAAAAGACGCTCCTGCCGCCGGAGCGCCGTCGCATCGGCATGGTCTTCCAGGACTGGGCGCTGTTCCCCCACCTGGACGTGTGGGGGAACGTGGCGTTCGGCCTTCCGCGCGGGCGCCAGGACCGCCTGCGTGAGGTGCTCGGCCTGGTGGACCTGGTGGGGATGGAGCGCCGCATGCCCCACGAGCTGTCGGGGGGCCAGCAGCAGCGGGTCGCGCTGGCCCGAGCGCTGGCTCCGGGACCGGAGGTCATCCTCCTCGACGAGCCGTTCTCCAACCTCGACGCGGCCCTCCGGGCCCGGGTGCGGGCGGAGGTCCGAGCGGTCCTCCGCAGAGCCTCGGCGACCGCGGTCTTCGTCACCCACGATCAGGAGGAAGCGCTGTCGGTGGCGGACGAGCTCGCCGTGATGGAGGCCGGGCGCGTCCTACAGGTGGGAACGCCGGAGGAGGTCTACGCGGCCCCCGCCAGCCGCCGGGTGGCGGGGCTGCTGGGCGACGCCAACTTCTTCCCCGGCCGGGTCGAGTGGGGTCGGGTGGCCACACCCCTCGGCGTGCTCCCGGCCGGCGATGGCGTGGACGGCCCGGCCGAGGTCATGATCCGGCCGGAATGGGTTCGGGTGGAGCCGGACCCCGACGGGCAGTGCGTCGTGTCCGAAGTCGAGTTCTACGGGCACGACCACCTGGTCCGGGTGGACCTGCCCGACGGGTCGGTCCTGCGTTCCCGTGCCTTCGGCCTTCACCCGGAGCTCCGTCCCGGAACCAGGGTGCGGGTCCGGGTCGATGCCCCGCCCACGCTCTTCCCCCGGGAACTCTCAGGATGACTCGTTGCCTCACGTCAAGATGTCCTCGAAGCCATGCCTGTTTGCCTCACCACCGTCTCCCTGAAGGGGTGATCCGGTGGGCTTCCCACCTCGTTTCCTCGCTCCGGCTTGGTCCTTGAGATCTCGATGAGCCGGTCTTGGCACTGGAGGACGTCCCGTTTGAGCTGGGCGGGGTTGAGGCCCAGGTGGGCCGCGCGAAGGACCTCCTTGACCTGACCCGCGACGTCGGGAGACTCTCCAGCACCCGCTGGTATGGGGTCCGCCGACGCCACCCGAGAACGATCTCACGAGCGGAGCGGATGGGCTCGTCCACTTGTGAGCAAGTGGGAAGTATGGCAAGATGGCGATATGGCAAGAGTCAAGACCACCCTCTCGATTGATGCGGACCTGATGCGGCAGGTCCGGATCCGCGCCGCCCGATCCCGACGGAGTCAGTCCGAGGTCCTCGAAGCCGCGCTGAGAGAAGGACTGGGCGTGATCGAAAGGATCAGGGCGAAGGCCCGGCTCTCGGAGGAGGAAGCCCTCGACCTCGCCTCTAAGGTGGTCCACGAGGTCCGGGCGCAGGACCGGCGCGAGAGGAAGCGCTAGCAGATCCGAATCGTCATCGATGCCGATTGCCTCATCGCCGGAACCTTGACACCCTCGGGTGCCACGTCGGAGCTCCTGGATCGCTGGCAGGCCGGCGAGTTCGAGGTCGTTGTGTGTCCGCAGCTCATCCGTGAGGTGAGGAAGGCTCTGCTGCATCCTCGGATCGCCAAGAAGTATGACATCCGCCGGGGGGAGGCGGAGGAGTTCGCGAGGCGGCTTTCGGAGGAAGGGATCCGGCTCGACGACCCCGCCGAGCCGCCACGCGTGGCGCCAGACGACCCTATGGACGACTACCTCGTTGCGCTGGCTGTGGCCGCAAAGGCAGACGCGCTCGTCACCCGAGATCGACACTTCGACAAGGTCAAGGTGCGAGGGCTTCCCATCCTTCGCGCCAATCAGATGCTGCGTCGCATCGGGCCGTCCTAGGCCCCTGCTTGTCCTCGTCTCTCCGTTGGAGATGGGTCCCCGGTATCGGGGGGTCGTGACGAACTCGGAGTGCCCGAACTACAGAACCGAGAGGAGCCGGTTCAGACGGGAGACCGTGCCGACGTGCATCAGCATCCCTTTGACCTGAAGCGTTCGTCGAAGGAGCTTCTGCACCGTTTCCCGCCCTTCAGGGGTGAAAGCATCGGGGAGACCGAATCGGAGCGGCACCGACGACAGCTCGGTGAGCGTGCTTGAGTCCGTGGACACCCTGACGGTCGGCCTTCCGACCAGCCCGTTGGCGACCGTCACCCGACCGGGGGCCAGGTGGATGGTGGTCGCCGCTCCCGCGTCGGTCGCGACGATGCCGATCGTCGTCGGTGGCGCGAGGAGGGAGCGCCGCTCCGGATGGGCCTGCAGGTTCGCCTCGAGAAGCCCACCGATCATCGACGCGATCCCGTTCGGTTCCTCGTCGAGGAACTCGACCGTGGTCACGGCTTCAGGACGACCTTGATGGCCTCTCGCTTGGCAAAAAGGTCGAACCCGGTCGGGGCCTCGTCGAGCGGCATCGTGTGCGACACGAGCGGCATCGGGTCGATCTTCCCGTCGAGGACGGCCTTGAGCGCCTCGTCCCACCACGCGTGCACGGGGCAGATACCCCCGAAGACGTACGACAGCATCCGGGTCCACGCGACGCCAAGCTGGATCTCCGTTGTCTCCGTGACGTACATGCCGATGACCGCGATCCTTCCCCCCGAGCGCACGACGTCCTGGGCGGACTCGAACGCCGGCACCGCGCCGACGGCTTCGATGACGATGTCGGCTCCGCGACCATCCGTCAGCTCCGAGACCGCCGAGGACGCGTTCTTCTCGGCGACGTTGATCGGGGTCGCGCCGATCTTCTCCGCGAGCTCGAGGCGGTCGGCCTGCATGTCGAGTACGAGCAACTGGCCCGGATCGTGGAGCTTCACCGCCTGGGCGGCGAAGTACCCGACCGGCCCGGCGCCGATCACCGCCACCGTATCGCCGGCCTCGATCCCGGCGATCGCCGCACCGTAGAAACCTGTAGTGAGGATGTCGCCGAGGAACAGGACGCGCTCCTCTTCGACATCGTCCGGCACCTTGAGGAGGTTGTGATCGGCGCTCGGCACGGTGAGGTACTCGGCGTGCGTCCCACCGAGATTTCCTCCGATGATCCCGGTTCCCAGGTTGCGAAAGTTCTGGCACAGCGATGTCTGGCCCCGCCGGCAGAACCAGCAGACGCCGTCGACGATGTCGAAGGCGATGACCACGCGATCGCCTTTGGATACGTTCTTCACCTCGGCGCCGACCTCTTCCACGATGCCCATCCCTTCGTGGCCGAGGCGATCACCGGGAAGAAGCGGCGCCTTCCCGTGGTAGAAGTGCAGGTCCGAGCCGCAGATCGCCGCGCTCGTGATCTTGACGATCGCGTCCGTCGGCTCCTCGATCGTCGGCTCCGGGAGATCGTCGATCCTGACCTTCTCGATGTCTTCGTAGACGAGCGCTTTCATGGGGAGTCCTTCCTCGGGTCTTGGGACCGCTAGTTCTCGTCCGCGAATTCCGTTGGGACGGAGGCAGCCAGGTTCACCAGCTCGTTCGCGGCCTTCACGTAGCGCACGATCGTGGGCAGGTCGCCCTTGAGCTTGATCTTCCCCTGCATCATCCCTTTCACGGGGTCGAGCTCCCTGCGGATGACCTCTTTCCAGCGGGAGTACGGCGCGCGGATCACGAAGCGGGCCTTCTCCCCTTCGTCCGGCGAGACGAGCTTTCCTTCGCGGCACTCGCCGTGGTGCAGGTCGAGCCAGGCCCAGACGTCCTCGGGTACCTTCTTGTCCGGCTCCGCTTCGATCACGTACGCGACGTCGCCCTCCCACGTCGCGGCGGCTTCCTTGTAGTCGGCGCTGTCGTTGATGCGGGTGACGTACTCCTTCATCCATTCCTCACTCGGGAACTCGGCCATCTCTCCTCCTCCGTTGGTCGAAGTAAAGCACGGCCACGAGCAATCCTTCCACCGCGACTAGGCGCCCGGGCCAATCGCCCCCACCATCTGGGCGATCGCTGGAAGCACCGTTCCGGCCTCTCCGCGAAGCCTGAGGTCCGCCTCCACGAACGTCTCGCCCTTCGCGATCTCCACAACCGTTGCACCGCTCGCCCTTGCCTCGTGAGGAAGGCCGGCGACCGGATAGACCTCTCCTGAGGTTCCGACCACGAGCAGCACCCGACACCCGGCCACCAGCCGCTCGGCCTGCTCGAGGTCATGGACGGCCTCGCCGAACGCCACGAAGTCTGGACGGGCCGGCGCGCCACATTCGGGGCATCTGGGGAGGATGGATGCGAAGCTCGGCACGAACGCGGTTCGAAGTCCCAGGATCGCTCGATCGAGCCCCTCGAGGAACTCCTCGCGCGTGACGGCGCTCCGATGTCCGGCTGCGAGGCAGGACACCCGCGCGAATGAGCCGTGGACCTCGATGACATGCGTACTGCCCGCTTCCTGGTGAAGGCCGTCGACGTTCTGCGTGACGACGCCCTCGACGAGTCCCGCCCCCTCCAGGCGGGCCAGTGCCCGGTGGGCCGCGCTTGGTCGAGCCTCGCCGAAGACCTTCCGAAGCTCCGAAAGGAACTCCGCGAGCCGATCGGGGGCGCTCATCGCCGTTCGCATGACGCCGTCCCACGTGCCGAAGTCGCTCGGGTCGTAGCGCTCCCAGAGGCCACCGGGGTCGCGGAACGTCGGAATCCCGGACTCGGCCGAGATGCCGGCTCCCGTGAAGGCGACGACCCCGCCCCCCGCGACGAGGCGCGCGACCTCTTCGATCGCTGCCCCCACGCTCACCGCAAGGCGAGCACGATCAGGATGTAGCCGACGAGGTTGAAGGCGGCGTGCGCGGCAACCGCGGCAAGAAGCGACGCGCGCCGCTCATAGACCGTCGCAAGCGCCATCCCCACGGCGAACATCACGGGCATGAGCAGAGGGATGACGTGAAAGGCGGCGAAGACGGCCGAGGAGATCGCGGCCGCGGCCGGGAATCCCAGGCGTCGCCGCAGGGCAGAGTGAAGGAATCCGCGGAAGAACACTTCCTCTCCGAAGGGCGCCGCGAGGATGACCACGAATCCGCCCAGAACGACGAGCATCGTGCTCGGGTTGGCCGGAAGGACCTCCTGCTGGGGCGGCTCGATCGGACCGCCGCTGAGCAGGCCGATGAGGAAGTAGATGAGCGGGGCGACGACGAGCACGGCGGCCGCGAACGTTGCGAGGCCCGCCCAGAAACCCGCAGCGACATCTCGAGCCGTCCTCGTGCTCGAGAGGCGAAGCGCCGGAAGTGAGCCCGGGTGTCGAGTCGCGACCCAGAGAATCGTGAAGCCGGCGAGGGACGCCTCGAAAACGAACCCGGCGAGAAGAAAGGCGCC
Source organism: Actinomycetota bacterium (assembly GCA_050693155.1). GTDB lineage: Bacteria > Actinomycetota > UBA4738 > UBA4738 > CALAEC01 > JBOGWA01. The sequence continues at coordinate 6,121 of JBOGWA010000149.1, forward strand.
GTCACCTGCCCCCGCAACGGCCGCGAGGGCGGAGGCGAAGCTCGTGACGATGAGAGCCAGGAGCGCCACCGGAACCGCCTCGACCGCTCGCCAGGTGGGCTCGGCGGCAGGCTCGCTTATCGGCTCTGCCATCGCTGATGGAGCGCGGGATAGAACAGCCCGAGGAGCAGCATCGCGAAGGCCATCCCCGCCATTGCGATGCCCGAGTCGTTCGCTAGGTACCCGACGATCGACGCGAGAGCCAGGACCACCAGCCCGTCCTGCCATCCAGGATCCTCGTCGAGGTAGGCACCGAAGGGACCGAGGCGCCGCCAGGCCACGACGAGCCAGATCGGGAGGGTCGCGACCACGAGCCACGCCGCGGGCACGTCGCTCGTCGTTTCGACGGTGATCAGGAAGCGGCGCGCCGCCACGGAAGCGATCTCCCCGTAGCCGGATCCTTCGGCGCGGTCGAGCAGTCCACCGATATGAGTCTCGGGCAGGATGAGGCCGTGCACGAGCGCCATCAAGGCGACTCCCGCCACGACGAGCGCCGTCGTGGCCCCGATCTCGACCAACCCGAGGCGACCCCGTCGGCGCATCCCGATGAACAGGCCGGTCGCGGCGAACATGGTCACGCCAGCGCCGAAGTTGACCCCCAGGAGACCGACGAAGAGGGCCATCGCAAGCAGGAGCGCGGTCCCGAACCCCGGGCGAAGCCGCGAGGCGAAGAGCACCGACCCGCCGAGCGCCACGCCGCCGTAGGTGTTCGTCATCCCGTAGAAACGCCCACCGTCGAGTGCCCCGCTTCCGAGCAGCGGGGTGAGCGTGGAGCGCCATCCCGCGAAGCCGTCGGCGACCACCACCGCGATCCAGAGAGCGGCAACCACCGCGACCGTCCTAGCGGGATCACCTCGGCCGATTGCAAGGGCGGCTGCCGTCGTCGCCGCGGCTCCTCCGACGACGAGGGGGAGGACGAACGCGTAGTTGAGCTCCGGAAGAAACGACGCCGGCACGAGCAGTGCGACGGCCGACAGCGACGCGAGCCCGAAGGCCGCGGCGGCGCGGAAGACCCACGGCGGCGCCGTCCGCCAGATGAACAGCAGCACGAGTCCCGCAACCAGCAGCGCCAGGGTCGCTCCGAGGACCCCGACCTGAATCGACACCCGCAGGCCTCGCTGGTCCAGGTATCGCTCGTGCAATTCGGTCGGGTTCTCACCGTCAACGCGAATGACCGAGCCGGTCATCGATGAAGGCCGTTGGAGGCCAAGGAAAGCAAGGATGGTCGGCGCAACGTCGACATTCGTCACCACCCCATCCCGCCTGGTCGTATCGGACGTGAGACCCGGAGCCGACGCCGCACCGGCGACGAGGGCGCTCGGGCTGCCCTCCGCGAGGATCAGCGGCGTCACCCGATCGCCGGCTTCCAGCATCCCCGGCGTTGGCGCCGGCGCCGCCACGATGACGAGCAGACGCTCCGCAGATGACGAGCGAACGACAGTTGCGACAAGCGCCGCGGCTGCCGGGAGATCCCCTCGCTTCACGGGATCGGTGAGATCAACGACGAGAAGATCGGCCTCAAGCAGCTCACCGGCGGCCTCTCGCACCGGCCCCAGGCGAGGCACCCGCCCCTGCTCGTCCATCCCAAGAAGCAGCACCGGTGATGAGAGGGATCCGGTGGCCACGGCAACTTCCAGGCCGGCGCCATCGACCGCCTCACCGAGCGAGCCGGGCTCGGCCCCTTCAGCGCGATCCTTGAAGACGGAGGTGTCGATCTGAGCGCCACTGCTCCCCCTCGGCGCCGCCGGGACGATCACCGCCGGTCCGCCCGCCGCCGCTCCGGCTCCCATCGTTACGTAGGGCGCGGTACCGGCGGGTTCCGCATCGAGAGCAACCCGAGTCGTCATGAGACCGATCCCGCCCGCCCTAGCCAGGCGGTCGAACTCCACGACCGACGCCACCTCCTCGTAGGACGTGCCAGACAGGACGAAGAGGAGGACCTGAGCTCTAGCTGAGGCATGGGCCGACGTGGGAGCCGCGAGAGCAACCGCGATCGCGGTTGCGAGAAGCAGAGCTGAGCTACGCCGTCGCGGGCGCAAGCGACACCTGCCGGCTGACCCGAGCACCGAGCGAGGTGAGCTTGCCGTCCAAGTCCTCGTAGCCCCGGTCGACGTGAGAGATGTCGGAGATCTCCGTCACGCCGTCGGCGCCGAGCGCGGCCAGCACGAGCGCGGCCCCGGCCCGGAGGTCGAGCGCGCGAACCGGAGCGGAAGACAGGCGTGGCACTCCCCGGACGACCGCATGGTGGCCCTGAGTTCGGATGTCGGCGCCCATCCGCCCAAGCTCCTCGACGAACATGAACCGCCGCTCGAACACGTTCTCCGTGACGATGCTCGTTCCCTCCGCCGTCGCCATCAACGCAACGAACAGCGGCTGGAGGTCGGTCGGGAACCCTGGGTACGGGAGCGTCACAAGGTCGACGGCGCGGGCGGGCCCATCCATGCGGACGTGGAGTCCTCCCTCGACAACCGTGACCTCGGCCCCGGCATCGGCGAGCTTCGAAAGCACGAGGTCGAGGTGGTCGGCGCGGGCGCCCTCCAGCACGACGTCGCCGCGGGTGAGACACGCCCCGATCGCATACGTCCCGGCCTCGATTCGGTCCGGAATGACTGTGTGGTCGATGGGCGAGAAGCGATCGACACCCTCGATCTCCACGGTGGGGGTCCCGATCCCTTCGATCCGGGCGCCCATCGCATGGAGGAACTCGGCGAGGTCTTGGATCTCCGGCTCCCGCGCGGCGTTCTCGATTACCGTCGTCCCTCGGGCGGCGACCGCCGCCATGAGCATGTTCTCGGTCGCGCCGACGCTCGGGAAGTCCAGCGAGACGAACGCTCCGCGCAGCCCTCCCGTCCACGCGTCCAGGTAGCCGTGGTCCTGGGAGAACGTGGCTCCCATCCTCCGGAGACCGGCGATGTGCATGTCGATCGAGCGCGAGCCGATGTTGCACCCGCCGGGCATGGCCACCCGGGCGCGGCCGAACCGGGCAAGGAGCGGTCCGAGCACGAGGATCGACGCGCGCATGCGCTGCACGAGCTCGTAGGGAGTCTCGATCTCCAAGGGGCCTGACGTGTCGATCACCATCGCGTGATCCTCGCGGGCCACGCCGGCGCCGAGGCCCTGGAGCACCTCGGTCATAGTTCGGACGTCCTCGATGTCCGGGACGCTTCTGAGCACCGTGCGGCCTTCGACGAGCATCGACGCCGCCATCAGCTTGAGCGCCGAATTCTTCGCACCAGAAATCGGGACACTTCCGGCAAGTCGGCGCCCGCCGCTCACGATCAAACGGTCCATGACCAGCGAAGTGTAGTTAGCCGCTGCCGTGCTCGGCTCGCATCAGTGCCTTCGCGAGCTCCGCCTGGGCCCCCGTCTGTCCCTCGTCGCCCATCCGCCTCTGGAGGTCATCGGCTCGGGCCCGAGCCGCCGCCGCGTCGATCTCGTCGGGCAGAGCGGCGTGCTCGGCGAGGACGTCCACGCGCGTCGTTTCCTCGCCGGGAACGACGTGGAGGAAGCCGCCGTCGACGAGCACGATTTGTTCGCCGCCCTCTCGCAGAATCCGAACGGGATGGATCGCGAGCGCGACCAGCATTGGTGCGTGGCCCGGAAGAATCCCGACGTCGCCCTCGATCCCTTTGGCGACGACCATTTCTGCCTGGCCCGACCAGAGCTCGCGCTCCGGCGAGACGACGTGAACCTCCATTCGAGCCACGATCCCTACTCGGCTCCCACCCTCGCCAGCTTCTCGCCGGCTTCCATCGCCTCCTCGATCCCGCCGACCATGTAGAAGGCCTGCTCCGGCAGCTCGTCGAGCTCGCCGTCGGCGATCATCTTGAATCCGCGGATCGTGTCTTCGACCTTGACGTACTTGCCGGCCTGGCCGGTGAATTGCTCGGCAACGAAGAACGGCTGCGACAGGAACTTCTCGATCTTCCTGGCCCTGGCCACGACGACCTTGTCTTCCTCGGAAAGTTCGTCGATCCCTAGGATGGCGATGATGTCCTGGAGGTTCTTGTAGCGCTGGAGGATCTCCTGGACCTGCCGGGCCGCCTGGTAGTGCTCCTCCCCGACGTACCTCGGGTCGAGGATTCGCGACGTCGAGTCGAGGGGATCGACCGCCGGGTAGATCCCCTTCTCCACGATCTTCCGAGAGAGCACGGTCGTCGCGTCGAGGTGCGCGAACGTCGTGTGGGGCGCCGGGTCGGTGATGTCGTCGGCGGGCACGTAGATCGCCTGAAGCGAGGTGATCGACCGGCCCTTCGTCGAGGTGATCCGCTCCTGGAGCTCGCCCATCTCATCGGCGAGCGTCGGTTGGTAGCCGACGGCCGAGGGCATCCGGCCGAGGAGCGTCGACACCTCCGAGCCCGCCTGCACGAACCGGAAGATGTTGTCCACGAACAGCAGGACGTCCTGATGCTTCTCGTCGCGGAAGTACTCCGCCATCGTGAGCGCCGCGAGACCGACCCGGAGACGAACACCCGGGGGCTCGTCCATCTGACCGAAGACCAGCGCGGTCTTGTTGATGACGCCGGTCTCCTTCATCTCGAGGAGGAGGTCGTTCCCCTCGCGAGTACGCTCACCCACGCCGGCGAACACCGAGACACCGCCGTGCTGCTCGGCGACGCGGTAGATCATCTCCTGGATGATGACGGTCTTCCCGACACCCGCTCCGCCGAACATCCCAACCTTGCCGCCCTGAACGTAGGGCTCCAGGAGATCGATGACCTTGATGCCGGTCTCGAACATCTCGGTCTTCGGCTCGAGGTCCTCGAACTTCGGGGGGTCGCGGTGGATGGGCCAGTAGTCCTCGGCCTCGACCGAGTCCGTGTCGAGCGGCTGGCCGAGGACGTTGTAAACGTGTCCGAGAATCTTCTCCCCCACCGGCACGCGGATCGGGTATCCGGTGTTCCGGACCTTTGCCCCGCGCGTGACGCCATCGGTCGGACGCATCGCGATCGCCCGCACCAGCGCCTCGCCGATGTGCTGGGCCACTTCGCTCACGATCGTGGTGGTCTCGCCGTCGAGCGTGACGTCCAGCTCGAGCGCGGTATGGATCTCGGGCAACGATTCCGGCGGAAACTCGACGTCGAGCACAGGACCGATCACCTGGACGACGCGTCCGCTCGCTCTCTCCTGCTCAGCCATTGATCAATCCCCCGATGCCTGTTTGAGGGCTTCCGCCCCACCGACGATCTCCATGAGCTCCGTCGTGATCTCCGCCTGGCGCGCCTGGTTCGCAACACGCGTCAGGGTGCGAATGAGGTCTTCCGCGTTTTCCGTCGCCGCCTTCATCGCGCGGCGCCTCGAGGCGTGCTCCGATGCGGCCGACTCCAGCATGGCATGGAATATCTTCGCCGTGACGTAGCGAGGGAGGAGTGCATCCAGGAGCGCCTCGGGTTCCGGCTCGAAGATGTAGTCGGCCGAGAGCTCCTTTTCCTCATCGCCGGTCATCTCCTCGGCCGCAACAGGAAGGAACCGCTTGTCGATCGGGCGGAGCGTGAAGGCGGAACGGAAGTCCGTGTACACGGCCTGAACGGCATCGACCCGTCCTTGGGCGAACTCCCCGATGAGCAATTGACCGATCTCCTCAGCGTTCTCGTAGGCCGGAACCTCGCTGAACCCGGTCCACCCCTCCTCGATCGGCACCCGGCGGAACCGGAAGTAGGACTGTGCTTTCCGCCCGACGATGTAGAGGACGGGCTCCGTCCCTTCCCCGCGGAACCGCCCGATGACTCGCTCCGCCCGACGGATGACATTGGAGTTGTACGCACCGGCTAGTCCCCGGTCGGACGTGACGATGAACACGGCGGCGCGCCGGCGTTCCGGGCGTTCCTCGAGCAGAGGATGCGAGAGTGGGCCCGTTCGCCGGGCCACGTCTTCCATGACCGAGGTCAGCTGTTCCGCGTATGGGCGGGCGGCCTCGACCCGCTGCTGGGCCTTGAGGATCCGGGACGCGGCGATGAGCTCCATGGCGCGGGTGATCTTCATGGTCGACTGCACCGAGCGGATCCGGCGCCTGACCGTTCGAAGCTTCGCGCCCACCTCGGACTACCCCTCTGACCGGTGGGATGGCTCGCTCTCTGACCCTGCACCCCCGGTATCCGGGCTCGCAACCCCCCCGGACCCCCCCGGCTCCAGCTCCTCTTCCCCGACGCGATCCCAGCCGACGTCGGGCTTCTGTTCATCGATCGGTCCGCCGCCAACTACCCCGGCGCCCGAAGCGGCCGGTTCGCCTGGAGAGAACTGCTTCTTGAACTCATCGATCGCCGCCCCGAGCTTCGTCTCGAGCTCCTCTGGCAGGGATCCGTCGGTCGCGATGTGCTGGCCGATGTCCGGGTTCCTCGTCTCCAGGAACTCCAGCAGCTCCTGCTCGAAGCGCTTGACGTCGTCTACCGGCACGTCGTCGAGGTAGCCGTTCGTGACCGCGTAGATGCTCATGACCTGGCGCTCGACCGGCATCGGCTCGTACTGGAGCTGCTTCAGGACCTCGACGACTCGGGCGCCGCGCTCCAGCTGGTCCTGCGAGGCCTTGTCGAGCTCGGAGCCGAACTCCGCGAACGCCTCGAGCTCCCGGTACTGGGCCAGGTCGAGGCGGAGTCGGCCGGCCACCTGCTTCATCGCTTTGATCTGTGCGTTCCCGCCGACGCGCGAGACCGAGATGCCCACGTTGATCGCAGGTCGGACGCCAGCGTAGAAGAGGTCGGTCTCGAGGTAGATCTGACCGTCGGTGATCGAGATGACGTTCGTGGGGATGTAGGCGGAGACGTCCCCGCCCTTCGTCTCCACAATCGGAAGGCCGGTGAGCGATCCCCCTCCGTTCTCGTCCGAGAGCTTCGCGCACCGCTCGAGCAAGCGGGAGTGCAGGTAAAAGACGTCGCCAGGATACGCCTCGCGCCCGGCCGGTCTGCGAAGCAGCAGGCAGACCTGGCGGTAGGCCTCCGCCTGCTTCGAGAGATCGTCGAAGATCACGAGCGCGTGCTGTCCCGCGTACATCCAATGCTGACCGATCGCCGAGCCCGCGTACGGGGCGATGTACTTGAAGGAGGCCGGAAACGAGGATGGAGCGTTCACGACGACCGTGTACTCCATCGCCCCGTGCTCCTCGAGGCTCCCGACGACTTCCGCAACCGTTGAGGCCTTCTGTCCGATCGCGACGTAGGTGCACTTGACCTGCCGCTCAGTCCCCCACAACGGCCGCTGGTTGATGATCGTGTCGATCGCGATCGCGGTTTTCCCCGTTTGGCGGTCGCCGATGATGAGCTCCCGCTGACCTCGACCGATCGGCGTCATGGCGTCGATCGCCTTCAAGCCCGTCTGGAGCGGCTCCTTCACCGGCTGTCTCGCGACGACCGACGGCGCCTGCACTTCTAGGGGGCGCTGCTCCTCGGCCTGGATCGGACCCTTCCCGTCCAGCGGGCGGCCCAACGGATCTATAACGCGGCCGAGGAGCGCGTCGCCGACCGGGATGGAGAGGATGCGTCCTGTTCGAGTGACCGGGTCGCCTTCTTCGATGCGTTGCGCTTCACCGAAGAGCACACAGCCGATCTCGTCGGCTTCGAGGTTGAACGCGAGCCCGAAGATCCCGTGCGGAAACTCGAGCAGCTCGTTTGCAACCGCTCCCGGCAGCCCGGAGACGCGGGCGATGCCGTCTCCCGTCTCCATGACCCGGCCGATCTCCTCCTCTTCGAGCTTCGGCCGGAACCCCTCGACGTGTTTCCGCAGCGCATCGGTGATCTCGTTCGGATCGATCGTCAGTTCGGCCATCTCACACCTCTCGCAATCGTTCGCGCGCGATCTCGAGTCGACGACGGAGCGAGCCGTCGAGCACCCGGTCGCCGACGCGGGCGACAACACCGCCGACCACCGACGGATCTACAAGGACCTTCAGCTCGACCGTCTTTCCTGTCGCCTTCGAGAGAGCCTGGGCGAGCCGCTTTCGACGGTCCTCCTCGAGCGGCACGGCGGTCCGGACTTCGGCCACGACATGCTTGCGGCGCTCGGCCGCTAACTTGACGAGCTCCTCGACGATCGAGCCGAGCTCTCTCGCCCGGCCCTGCTCGACGATGAACGCCAACAGATTGACCGTATGGGGATTGGCCTTCTCACCGAGCAGCTCCGCGAGCAGTGCGCGCTTCCGCTCAGCTGGGAGCGCGATGTCGGTGAGCGCCTCTCGCAGTCGAGGATCCTTGGCGGCCGTCTTCGCGAAGCGAAACAGCTCGTCCTCGACGGCGTCGAGCACGTCTTCGGCTTCGGCGACCTCGAGCATGGCCTGCGCGTACCCGCGGATCTGCTCACTCCGACTTGCCATCGCCCTCCCCGTCTCCGCTTCCCGCGAGCTCGTCGATATAGCCGTCAACCAACCTGAGGTGACGTTCCTCGTCGAGGGACTCCCCAACCACACGAGCCGCGAGCTCGACCGAGAGCTCGCCGACGGATCGGCGGAGCTGATCACACGCGCGATCTCGCTCCGCCCGGATCTCCTCCTGGGCCCGGGCAACGATCTGGCGAGACTCGTCCTCGGCCTTCGCGAGTAGGTCCTTTCGCATCTGGTCGGCGGTCTTCCTGGCCTCCTCGATGATCCGGCTTGCTTCCGTGCGCGCGTCCCGCAGTTGCTCCTCGTAGCGGGACAGAATCCCCTCAGCATCCGTGCGCGCCTTCTCGGCGCCTTCGAGGTCGCCCTGGATCTTCTGGGTCCGCGCTTCCATCATCCGGCGGATTTGTGGAAGCGCGAACTTCGCGAGCGCGACGAACACGATCAGAAACGCGAGGCTCCCGAAGATGAGCTCGTCGGTCTCGGGGAGGATCGGGTTGTGCTCCTCCTCGGTCGTCGTCGTCTGCTCCTCGCCCTGCGCGACGGTCATGCCAACCAGTTGATAGCGCATGTCGGCCGTCCTAGAGGATGAACGCCAGCACGAAACCGATGAGCGCCAGCGCCTCGGTAAAGGCGATGCCGAGGAACATGGTCGTTCGCACCATCCCCGCGGCCTCCGGTTGACGCGCCATGGCCTCGATGGCCTTGCCGACCACGATGCCGATGCCGACACCAGGGCCGATGGCCGCGAGACCGTAGGCCAGTCCCTGGGCGATCACCGAGATGTCGCCCGATACCTGAGCCACGAAGGCGCCGACCTGTGCGACGAGCTGTGCCATCTCTTTCTCCTTGTCAGTGCTCGGGGTGCATGGCCCCGGCGATGTACACGGCGGTCAGGATCGTGAAGATGTACGCCTGAAGAACGGCGACGAGAACCTCGAAAGCCACGAACGCGACCGAGAGCGCGAACGCGGGAAGCGCGAAGGGGATCGAGATCGGATTTCCGAGAAGATACGCCGACCCGAGGAAGAACACCGAAAGGAGCAGGTGCCCGGCCATCATGTTCGCAAGGAGCCGGACGGAGAGCGTGAACGGCCGCAGAAGGAACACCGACGCCGCCTCAATCGGCGTCAGCAAGAGATAGAAGCCCTTTGGCACGCCGGGCGGGAACAGCACGCCCTTGAAGTACTTGAGCCCCTGCTCCTTCACCCCGACGGCGTTGAACATCACCCAGACCACCATCGCGAGCGTGCCGGGTATGGCCATGCGTGAGTTCACGGGAAACTGGATGCCGGGGATGATCCCGAAGAGATTCCCGACGAGGATGAAGGAGAACATCGCGGTGAGGAAAGGAACCCAGCGCAGTCCGTCCGGGCCGATCGCCTGCATGACGATCTGTTCTCTGATGAACTCGACGATCGACTCCGCGAGCGCCCTGGCTCCGCGGGGAACGAGACCCGACTGCCGCGATGCAACGACGAAAAATACGATCACGATGGCAGCCGCGAGGAACATGTAGATGATGACGCGGTTGACGCATGCTTCCGACCCGAACAGATTGAAGGTCCCCCCGATGCAGGGCGTGTCGAAGATATCGGCGCCCGGTGCGTCGAACCCGGGTCGAGCAGCCGCGACCAGGGGGCTCATCTGAGTCCCCGCTCCGCGAGCCGCTCGGCCGCGCGCACTGCAACGCGGCTTGGAGGAATCTCGAGCTGGCCTCCAATTCCCCGGGAAACCAGCCGCGCCTCGTAGACGAGCAAGAGGGCCGTTGCCGCGGCGACGGCGACCATGAACGCCACCGGTGAGAAGAACGTCAGCCGGTCGAGCGGGACGAGCAGGGCAACGATGGCGCCGATCCGCACGACCACGCCGAGAAGCGCAACGACCTGAAGGGTCGTGACCGACCGTCGGGCAGCCCACGCCAACGACCAACCGTGGACCGCGAAGTTCAGGGTGACGATCGTCACGCCCAACGCCGCCGAGAGCGCTGCCTCGCTTCCCCGCACGGCGAGTCCGACGGCGTAGGAAACTGGCGCCGCGATCGCCGCCGCGCGTAGGGCGCGCGCAACCATCGCGTGCTCAGGAGTCGCGCTTTTCCCTTCCATGCCTCAGGTAGACGAGGTATATCCCTCCGGCTGCTCCGAGCACCAGCCCGATCGGCAGGAACACCTTCTCGGTGTCGAACAGAGCGTCCAGTCCGAACCCGATCGCCCCCCAGACGCCGATTCCGGCAAGGAGCTCGCTGATGACGGTCCAGGCCGTTCCGTACCCACCCCAGGCGTCCCCGCCTTCCGGTCGCCGGGCCATGGGCAGATGGATTCTATCCGACTGGGGGATTCGCTCGCCTTCTCGAAGATTCGGGTTGACCCACCCCTGGCGAGCTACTCCCCCGGACCCCCTGGGTTGCCGGAGTGGTAGACGCGCACCTCGGTTCCAATCCGCATCCGATCGAAGAGCCAGACAGCCGTCCAGTTTGGAACCCGGGAGCATCCGTGACTGGCCGGATACGTCGGGACCTCCGGCCAGCCGTGCACGGCCCTCGTCCCGTCGAAGTAGCTCGGGTAGTAAAGGCGGTTCGGGCTGTAGCCGGCTGTCTTCGAGTGCACCACGAAGATTCCGTCCCGAGTCGCGCCGTTCGCCCCCGTCGAGGTGTGCACGATCGCCTGGATCTCTCCCGACCGGACGAGATAGAGCACCTGCTTCGTCTGGTCGATCTCTACATGAATTCCGGGAGCACGGCTCTGGACCTTCGGATCGATCGGCCGTGCGAGCCGTTGCCAGGTCGCCCGTGTGACCACGCTCGTGCGCTCCATCCCGTGGACCTTGTGAAACGCGAGCACGGCGTCGCCGGTTCGCTCGTCGAAGACGGCGTTCACACCGGCGATCCGGTATCCGAGATCCCGAAGCCGTTGCTCGGCGAGTTTCACGACCTCTCCCCGAGCCCCCTGCTGGAGGCGAGGGAGGGGCGTGCGCCGTCCACCCGACCGGGCGCTCGGCGCTCCCTGCTCGCTCGTTCTGACCTCGGCGACGTAGGTCCCCGGCAGCTCGACCGGGAAACTGGCCACGAACGTCCCGCCGGCAGTCACCGGCGCCGTCACCGTCTCCACGAGGACGCCGCCCCGAAGGATCGCGATATCGATGGCGCCGCTCTCGGGCGCCGGCGACACCTGCCCTCGGGCGCTCGCGTCACCGAACAGCAGCACCCGGTCGAGAGCGACCTGGGCGTCGGCCCGGATGTCGATCCGAACGGGCTCGCTCGTCGCGCCGTTCCACTTCGCAACGATCGTCACGCTGCGGTCGGGAGTGAAGGTCGCCGAATACGCCCCCTGGCCGTCGGTCGTCGCCTGGTGGACTTGCTCCCCCGATGCCTGCTCGACGATGGAAACGGTCTGCCCCGAGCTCGCCGGCGCAATCGTTCCGCTGAGCTGTGTTGATTGACCCGGCTCCACCGCCGTTGGAGAGGCTGCGAGCGTGACGGATGCGTCCTCGGCTGACGCAGGCACGGCCACCAGGAGCAGGACGGCAGCGAGGAACGGGGGGAGACCGGCGCGGAAGAGGAAAGAGCGCGCCATGAGGTCCGGATTGTACCTCTCGCCCCATGGCTCCCGTTCGAGCGTGTTCGCGGGCTTTGAAGGCCTTTGCTAGCCGGTGCGGACCCGGCCGTTTGCGCGCCGGGCCCGGGGTAAGACGGTTCCCGCAAGCAGGATCGCAACGATGCCGAGGAGCCCACCCGCGAGCGCCCGACTGTGGATAAACGTGATCGCGAGCGCAGCCGCGGCCAGGAGGGCGCTCCACAGGTACATGAGCAGCACCGCCTGGCGGTGCGTATGCCCGATCTCGAGGAGCTGATGGTGGATGTGCTCCTTGTCGGGACGGGTCACGGGTCGCCCACGACGGATCCGGCGACCGATGGCGAGCATGACGTCGAGGAGCGGGATCGCGAGCACGAGGAGGGGAATGATGACCGGGATTGCAAGCGCGGCGAGATCGGTGTTCGTAGGGGCATCCGTCCGACCGACACCCGAGATCGTCGCCGCCGCCAGCAGCAGACCGAGCAGCATGCTCCCCGAGTCCCCCATGAAGATCTTTGCGGGGTTGAAATTGTAGGGCAGGAACCCGAGCGTGGCCCCCACGACGATGGCCGAGAGCACCGTGGCCGGAGACGGCCCCGCGAAGATCGGTTCCCCGGCACGGAACGCGTAGATGAAGAAGGCGGCCGCCGCGATCGCCACGACGCCCGCCGCGAGACCATCGAGGCCGTCGATGAGGTTGACGGCATTCACCATCGCGAGCACCCACACCAGCGTGAGCGGCACCGCCAGGTCGGGCGAGAGCGAAAGGACGCCGAGGCCTGGGAACCAGAAGTACACGAGCTGCACGCCGAGCAAGATCAGCAGCCCGCCCGCGAGGACCTGGCCCGCAACCTTGACGGGGACCGGGAGACCCCGAACGTCATCCACCGATCCCAAGACCACGATCACGGTCCCTGCGGCGAGCGCGCCGAGAGGCTCCGAGGACACATCGAAGAGCGATCGAAACGACGGGATCAGATAGGCGACGCCCAGGCCGACGACGAACGCGAACCAGATTGCGATCCCCCCGAGCGTCGGCGTCGGCTTGGGGTGCACCTTCCGGTCTGACGGCTTGTCGATGGCGCCGAAGCGAAGGGACAGCCGACGAACGACCGGCGTCGCCACGAATGCAGCCGCGGCCGATGCGAGAAAGACCGCCGCGTGCCCGAGCATCTACGGATAGGCGGGGAAGCGGGCGCAGAGCTCTGCGACCCGTTCGCGCGCGCGCTTCTTCACGGACGCATCTCCCGGCGCGTTGACGACACCGCCCATCACCTCGGCGATCTCCTTCATCTCCGGCTCGTCCATGCCAAGCGTCGCGGGACCAGGCGTCCCGAGTCGGATCCCCGATGCCTTCGCGGGCGGGAGCGGATCGAACGGGATCGCGTTCTTGTTCAGCGTGATCCCGACCTCGTCGCAGGCTTCCTGCGCCTCCGCGCCGGTGATACCCGCGGGGCGGAGGTCGACGAGCGCCAGGTGCGTGTCGGTTCCGCCGGAGACGAGCCGGAGCCCCTGCTCGCTCAGCCCTTCGGCGAGAGCGCGGGCCGTGCGGACGACCCGGTGTGCGTACTCACCGAACTCCGGGGTGGCGGCCTCCTTCAAGCAGACCGCCTTTGCCGCGATCACGTTCTCGAGGGGTCCTCCCTGCATCATCGGGAAGACTGCCTTGTCCACAGCCTTCGCGTGCTCCTCACGGCAGAGGATCATCGCCCCTCGGGGACCGCGGAGTGTCTTGTGGGTCGTGAAGGTCACGATGTCGGCGAACGGCACCGGGTCCGGGTGGGCCCCGCCCGCGACGAGACCGATGAAATGGGCGGCATCGACGAGAAAGAACGCCCCAACCTCATCGGCGATCTCGCGAAAGACCGCGAAGTCGGGGACCCGAGGGTAGGCCGTCGCACCCGCCACGATCATCTTCGGTCGGTGCTCCCGCGCCAGAGTGCGGACCTGGTCCATGTCGATCAGCTCGGTCTCGCGGTCGACCTCGTAACCGACAACGTTGAACCACTTCCCGGAGAAGTTCACCGACGACCCGTGGGTGAGGTGCCCCCCATGCGGAAGACTCATGCCAAGAAGGGTGTCACCGGGCTCCATGAACGCGAAGTACGCCGCCATGTTCGCCTGCGCGCCGGCGTGTGGCTGGACGTTAGCGTGATCGGCTCCGAACAGCTCCTTCGCGCGCTCGATGGCGAGCGACTCGGTGACGTCGGTGTAGCGGTTCCCGCCGTAGTAACGCCGCCCCGGATAGCCCTCCGAGTACTTGTTGTTCATGGTGGAGCCGACCGCAGCGAGCACCGCGGGGCTCGTGAAGTTCTCAGAAGCGATCAGCCGGAGGGTCGTCCGCTCGCGGTGGAGCTCTGCGGCGAGGGCCTCGGCGACTTCCGGGTCACCCACCTTCAGGGCTTCCCAGTCTGCGGCCCATTCCTTCACGTGTTGTTCCTCCTTGCTGTCTCCTCCTCTTCGATCTCCTCGATCTGGCGGAGGCGCGGCTCGTGCCTTCCGCCGGCAAACGGCGTATCGAGCCACAGCTTGACGATCGCGCGGGCGAGCGGGGGCGCGACGATCCGCGCTCCGATCGCGAGGACGTTCGCATCATTGTGCTCGCGGGAGAGGTGGGCAGTGAACAAGTCGTTGCAGAGCGCCGCGCGGATCCCGCGGACCTTGTTCGCCGCGATCTGCTCGCCCTGCCCCGACCCTCCGAGAACGATGCCACGATCCGCTCGACCGTCACGAACAGCGCGGGCCACCCACGCCATGAACCTCGGGTAGTCAACGGGTTCCTCGGAGTCGGTTCCGACATCATCCACCTCGTGCCCGAGCTCTTTCAGAGCCTGCTTCAAGTCCTCTTTCAACGGGTAGCCGGCGTGGTCCGCTCCGATGGCGATCCGCATGACTACTCCCCGACCGCGCTCGTCTTGACCGGGTCGATAGCCTCGAGGGGGATGCCGAAGAGCAGGTGAACGAGCGCATCGATCCTGTTCGCGATCTCGCTCGCCACCGCCCGGTAGGCGGCAATCGACAGACCAAGAGGATCGGTGATCTCGTCGTCGGCAATGGTGACGGTCTCCTCCGTCCGGCGGCGGTGAGCCTCAGCAATCTGTGCCAAGGCCTGCGTCCGGTTGGCGGACGACGGAGCCCCCATCGGGTCCAGAAGGGCCGCGAGCTCCTTCAGCGTGAACGTCTTGGCGGCCGCCGTCGGGACCAGCGCGATGATTTCATCGCGCTGCTCTTGCGTCATCGTCAACACCAGGTCGGATCGCTCGAGGAGCTCCTCGGACACACGCGTCGACTCGAGCGCCCCGATGTCGACTCCCAACTCCCGTGCGACACCGACAGCTTCGGGCATCGGCTCGCGACCGGGGACAGCCCAGGTCCCGGCGGAGGACACGCGAACGGCGCCGTCGAGAAGCCGCTTCGACCGCTCGACAAAGATGCCTTCGGCGATCGGGGAGCGGCAGATGTTGCCCGTGCAGACGATGAGCACGTCGAGCACGCCCGCAGTCTATCCCTGCTGGTAGGGGCCGGCGCTGCC
>JBOGWA010000150.1:0-3929 GCA_050693155.1 Actinomycetota bacterium
GCCTTGGGCGGGCCGCCCCCTCTTTCGACTCGCGTTCTCCCTCGTTGCGGGGAAGGGATTTGAACCCGTGACTCTGGCTTATGAGCTATGCCGATCCGCATCATGTTGGATCGTCTTCGCTGCTCAGAGATCATCTGAGGTTTCGTGAGGGTACGGCGGCGTGGAGAGTTCGTGGAGTCATCGACGATGTACGCGGAGGGACCGAGGAGTCCCGCCACAATTCGTGAGGTTCGAGACAGGATCCGCAGGGGTAAGGCTCCATCATTGACGGACGCGCGGAGCTCCTTTCCGCGGCTCACGGGCTCGACCTCGTGAAACAGGGGAGCCCCCAATTCGAGCTTTGGTTCGTACGGCTCCTCCGCGATCCTGAATCGAATCAGGGGGGCTGGGCGGCGGTACTCGTCGCGGCGAATCTTGGCGTGCCGCTTGCTGAGAGCGACCGGAAAGCCGTCTACCTGCGGACATTCTTTCGAGTACTGTCCAGTTGGATCGTGGGTTCTGGCCCTCCATGATCCCGCGCACGAGGCAGGCCTTCAGCGATGTCGTCGTCGTCGAGCTGGGGATGGCGAAGCCATATATCCAGAAAGGTGCGCCGGCCGAGACCGCCGAAGCGATCGGGAAGCGTTTTGGCTAGCCGCTCCTCGGGTCAGGTGAGGCGCGAGCGCTCCTCCGGCTGTGATCGGCGCGTCAACAGAATCCAGACGACGAGAGTCAGGCTGACCCACAGGGCTGGGACGTAGAACGTCAGGATCAGCCACGACACATCGGCGGCTCTTGCGAACAACTCCTCGCCGATGCCTCGGAGGGCGGCATTCGCCAGGTCGATCGCAGACGCGACCACGAACACCCACGCGAGAGGGACGGCGAGGCGCCGACCGAACTTGATCGCGTACAAGGTCGCCAGGGCCAGGAGCATGCCGATCAGGTCGCCGTACGCGATCTGGTCGCGGACGGAGTTCGGGATGGCGAACCCGAACTCCTGCGATGAGAAGAGCTGCAGCGCGATAT
The DNA here is from genome assembly GCA_050693155.1 of Actinomycetota bacterium. Lineage (GTDB taxonomy): Bacteria > Actinomycetota > UBA4738 > UBA4738 > CALAEC01 > JBOGWA01. The sequence goes on from JBOGWA010000150.1 coordinate 1,009, forward strand.
GACGGAACGCGTGGATCCACAGAAACGGCGCGAGCGCAGCACCGAGGGGGAGAGCACGCAACCTCGGCACGGCGTACCAGACCGCCGCCGTCGCATACACGACGAAGCTGAGGGCCATCGCGAGCAACGCCGCGGCGGTCAGATCCATGGGTCGACCTCCTTTACTTCGGGTACGGGTCGTAGTCTTCGAGTGACGGTAGGCGGTCTCCCGAAGCCCTGGAAGTGTCCGTCGCGACGACTTGCGGGCCGAAACGGACACGTGCACAGTGGGCCCAATCAACGAGGAGGTTCGCCATGACTACGGCCGTGGCCGTTACGGGACTGGCCGGAGGCGCCTCGATCAACACGGCGGGGCTGATGGATGCCCTCATCAAGGTCGACCGCGCCTGGGGGATCCTCGCGGATCCCGGTGACGAGCCGGTGTTCCGTGTTCGGCTGGTCGGCTTACGCGACGGGCCGATCGAGTGCCGGGACGGGGTACTCCTACACCCGCATGCCGTCGCGGACCGTTTGGATCCGCCCGATCTCGTGGTCGTCCCGGGCCTCGACGACGACCTCGACCCGTCCTTCGAGCGCAACCGCGGATGGTGTCCACGGATCGCGGCGTGGCATCGATCCGGCTCGAAGGTCGCCACTTCGTGCACCGGGGCGTTCCTTGCCGCAGAGGCCGGCATCCTCGACGGGAAGCAGGCGACCACCCATTGGATCGCTGCCCGCAGGTTCCGACGCCTCTACCCGCGGGTTCGCCTGTCGGCGGACCGGATGATCGTCGACATCGGCGACGTGATCACCTCCGGCGGTGCGACGACGTTCCTCACGCTTGTCGTCTACCTCACCGAGCGGTTCGGCGCTCACGATCGCGCGGTCCTCGCCTCGAAGGTGATGCTGGTGGACGGAGAGCGCCGCAGCCAACTTCCCTACGTGGCGTTCGCCCGTCACCGGGACCACGCCGACAAGCTCGTCCACGAGGCGCAGTCACTGATGGAGGAGGACCCGGCCGGACAGGTTTCCGTCGGCGACCTAGCCAACCTCGTCGGGGTGAGCTCGAGGACCCTCGGTCGGCGCTTCCAGGCCGCCATCGACGAGACGCCGCGCCGGTACCTGCAGACGATCCGGATCGAGATCGCGAAGCGGCAGCTCGAGATGACGACCGACCCGATCGATAGAATCAGGGTCCGCGTCGGCTATCAGGATCCGACGGCCTTTCGCCGTGCGTTCCTGAGGCTCACCGGCCTCGGCCCACGCGACTACCGCCGTAAGTTCGGGCCACCCGCCTGACCTACTGGGCCTTGCCGGTCGACGCTCCGAAGCCAGTGCGCTGCTGCCCGTCGCGCCAGAGGGGGCTGGGCCACTTACGGCTCGCGAGCGAGAGGTCGTGCCCGCGCGGCCGAGCGGAAGGTGGAATCGCACCTTCACACGCGCACGAGAAGCCTCGGGGCATTCGTGACAATCCGCGGCGCGGGTCTCGTCCCGTCTCCGTCCCGTCATGTACCGAGCCACGTCGAGAAACGATGGGTACTCCTGAGAAGGAAGCACGCAGGTCAGAGCCGTCGCAACACTCTGACCAGCAGTCCTCGACCAGACTCATCCGCAGGTTCCGGGTTCGAGTCCCGGGGGGGCTCGTCTGCATACGAGCTGCGGGCGCCTCTCAGTTGACGGCTCGAAACACGGCGTCGGGCATGAGCTCGGCCAGGATGCGGGCTCCTAGCTCCGCGCGGCCGTTCGTCGAGCTGCGCCCCGGCGCTCCGCTCGTCATTCCGGGCTGTCGGCGGCGGGCGGTACAGTAGCCGCGTGCTTGAGACGTTCCACCCTGCGGTCCGCACCTGGTTCGAGCGCCGCTTCCCGGAGGGGCCGACTCCGCCCCAGTCGGGGGGCTGGGCTGAAGTCGCCGCGGGTCGCAACACGCTGATCGCGGCGCCCACCGGCTCGGGCAAGACGCTCGCGGCGTTCCTGGTGTGCATCGACCGGCTGTACCGAGCCCACGAGGCGGGTGTCGGTCTCCTGGACGGACCCCAGGTCGCCTACGTCTCCCCGCTGAAGGCCCTGGCGGTCGACATCCACCAGAACCTCGAGGCGCCGCTCCGAGAGATCGGCGAGGTGGCCGCGGAGCTGGGACTGGCCGCCCCCCACGTCCGGGTCGCCGTTCGGACCGGGGACACGGCCGCGTCGGAGCGGGCGGCGATGCTGAGGCGCCCGCCTCATTTCCTGATCACCACCCCGGAATCCCTGTATCTCCTCGTGACCGCGGAGCGCAGTAGGAGCATTCTCCGCGGCATCCAGACGGTGATCGTGGACGAGATCCACGCCGTCGCCGGGAACAAGCGGGGATCGCACCTTGCCCTCACGCTGGAGCGGCTCGCCCATGTCGCCCAGGGGGCGCCACAGCGGATCGGGTTGTCGGCGACGCAGCGGCCGATCGAGACGGTGGCCCGGCTCCTGGTCGGCGCTGGGGCCGACCGGAGCAATCCTGACGGATCACCACGGTGCTCGATCGTCGACATCGGGCATCAACGTTCCCTCGATCTTGCTCTCGAGCTACCCGACGACGAGCTTGCGGCTGTGGCCTCCGCGGAGCAGATGAGCGACGTCCTCGACCGGATCGCCGAGCACGTGAAGGGCCACCGGACAACTCTCGTCTTCGTGAACACCCGGCGGATGTCAGAGCGCGTCGCTCACCAGCTCGGAGAGCGCCTGGGTGAGGACCAGGTTGCCGCCCATCACGGGAGCTTGTCGAAGGAGCGCCGACAGCGGGTGGAAACTCGCCTGCGGGCGGGGGATCTCCGAGCGCTCGTCGCCACGGCGTCCCTGGAGCTCGGCATCGACATCGGGCCCGTGGAGCTCGTCTGCCAGATCGGCTCGCCGCGGAGCTTCGCCACGTTCCTGCAGCGGGTGGGCCGATCGAACCACACACGCTTCGGGAC
>JBOGWA010000151.1:0-22198 GCA_050693155.1 Actinomycetota bacterium
CACGTCGGCGCCGGGGGCGTCCCGGTACTTCGCGGGTGGCGTGGTCGCGTATTCGCACGAGGCAAAGCGCGATCTGCTCGGGGTTTCCAAGGACACGCTGGAAGAACACGGGGCCGTGAGCGAGGCCAGCGCCCTGGAGATGGCCCGCGGCGCGGCGGAGCGATTCGGCGCCGACATCGGGATCTCGACGACGGGCGTGGCCGGGCCGGACGAGATCGAAGGGGAGGAGCGGGGAAGGGTCTGGGTGGGGCTAGCTGCGGGAAACACCGAAGAGGCGCGCACGTTTGTGGCTCCGGGCGATCGGGATCAGGTCAGGGCGTGGGCGGAGCAGGGCGCTCTCGAGCTGCTTCGACGTCACCTGCTCGGCTCCTCGACGAAGACCTCCGCGCCGGGCCCGATCTAGCGACCAGGCGCATGGGGCGGGATCGGGCCGCGCGCGACGAGGCGAAACCGCTCCGACTCTTCTGCGCCGTCGATATCTCCGATTCGGCGGCCACCGCACTGGACCGAGCGCTCGAGCCGTGGCGTGCTCGTCTGGCCGACGCTCGCTGGGTTTCGCCCGAGAACCTTCATATAACGCTCAAATTCCTCGGCCGCACCTGGCCCCGGCTTGTGTCCCTCGTCGAGGAGTCATGCGCGAAGGCGGCGACAGAGATCCGCCCGTTCCGGGTTTCGATCGAGGGTCTTGGTGCGTTCCCGTCGGCGCGACGCGCCCGCGTGTTCTGGGCGGGATTGAAGGACGAGGATGGAAGTCTTCCCGCGCTGGCCCGCGCACTCGAGGCGGCATTGGAGAAGGAGTTCCCGCCGGAGAAGCGAGGCTTCAGTCCTCATCTCACGCTTGCTCGGTTCAACCCGCCGGTTCCGCTCGCGGAGTACGCCGAAGAGATGGAGCGGACTCGAATCGACGCGCCCGCCTTCCGCGTGGGCGAGCTGGTCCTTTACAGAAGTCACCTCTCCCCGCGCGGCGCGCGGTACGAGGCCATCGGGTCCTACCCCTTCGTGAGATAGGCTGGGGTACGAATCGCGGGCGACCAGCCCGGGATCTGGAGGAAAAGGAGCGCGAGATGGCAGGCGTTGAGAAGAAGAGCCTGGACTCACCCGACGAGACGCGGACACCGGAGAAGACGAAGGGAGAAGTCGTGCACGTCGGTGGCGTGACGATCGCTCGCGCCACACTCGAGCCGGGATGGCGCTGGTCCGAGCACATCAAGCCGGTCGCCGGCACCGACAGCTGTCAGTTCCGGCACGTGGGCTACTGCCTCTCAGGCGCGGTTCACACCCAGCACGAGGACGGGACCGAAGCGGACATCACCGCGGGGGAGGCGTACGTCATCGAGCCGGGGCACGACTCCTGGGTGACGGGCGACGAGCCATTCGTCGGCCTGGAGTTCGAGTCGCCGACTGCGGCGGGGTTCGGGAAAGAGTCCTAACCCGGTCGGGTTCCGATCGCCGACTACCACTAGCGCCTGTAGTTTCCGCACGTCCTTGATATCGAACAGGTGTTCGAGTAAGGTCCCTATGGTCAGTGATGCGCCGGACTTGACCTGGCGCTGCGAACGACAAGGGTGTAATTTATGTCAGACCCAACGAGTACGGTCGTCCTCCAAGCGGACGGCAAGGAGGTACGGGTCGTGGAACGCGAACAGATGCTGGACATGGCGCTCCAGCAGATCGAGAAGCAGCACGGCAAGGGCGCGATCATGCGTCTTGGGGACCAGGCCGCGGGGAACGGCATTCCCTCGATCCCAACGGGGTCCCTGGCTCTCGACATCGCCCTCGGGATCGGAGGGATGCCCCGGGGCCGAATCGCCGAGGTCTTCGGGCCGGAGGGATCGGGGAAGACGACGGTCTGCCTGCACATCATCGCCGAGGCCCAGGCGCAAGGCGGGATCGCCGCCTTCATCGACGCCGAGCACGCGCTCGACCCAACGTACTCGAAGACACTCGGGGTGAATCTCGACGAGTTGCTCGTCAGCCAGCCGGACTCGGGGGAGCAGGCGCTCGAGATCGCCGACATGCTCGTGCGCTCCGGAGCTCTCGACCTGATCGTGATCGACTCCGTCGCGGCGCTCGTGCCGCGCGCCGAGATCGAGGGCGAGATGGGAGACTCCCATATGGGCCTCCAGGCGCGACTGATGTCGCAGGCGATGCGAAAGCTTTCCGGCTCGCTCTCGCGATTCGACACGACGGCCATCTTCATCAACCAGCTCCGCGAGAAGATCGGGATCATGTTCGGCAACCCCGAAACGACCCCGGGTGGAAGGGCGCTGAAGTTCTATTCGAGCATCCGGCTCGACATTCGGAAGATCGACAACCTGAAGGAAGGGACCGAGGTCATCGGCTCTCGAGTCCGGGCGAAGGTAGTGAAGAACAAGGTCGCGCCGCCGTTCCGTCTCGCCGAGTTCGACATCATATACGGCAAGGGGATCTCGAAGGAGGGCAGCCTCCTGGACGTCGGCGTCGAGCTCGAGATCGTGAAGAAGAGCGGGGCCTGGTTCACCTACGAGAACGAGCAGCTCGGTCAGGGTCGGGAGAACGCTCGGCAGTTCCTAGGCGAGCACACCGACATCGCGGTCGAGATCGAGCGGAGGATTCGTGACGCCGTCGGGCTCGCTGCGTTCTCGAAGGCGGACGATCAGCCGATCGAGATTGCCGATGGAGCGGCGACCGCGCCGAGCGGCCCGCGTGCGCCGCGTACGAAGTCGAAGGAGAAAGAGCCGGCAGGCGCCGGCTGAACGGGCCCGTGAGCGCGCCGCAGCCCCGAGCGAAAGATCGGGCGCTGCGGCTCCTCTCCAGCCGCTCCCGCAGTCGGGAGGAGCTCCGGCGCAGGCTTCTCCGGGCCGGATTCCACCCGTCGGAGATCGAGTCCGCGATCGAGGACCTCGAGGGCGTGGGGCTCGTCGACGACGAGCGTTTCGCCCAGGAGCTGACCCGACACGAAGCCGGGCGCCGCGGAAAGGGTCGGCGGGCGGTTGTCGCGTCCCTGCGACGTGCGGGACTGGAGACCGCGGTCGTCGAACGAGCCGTGATGGGCCTCGAAAACGGGGAAGAGGAGCGCGCGATCGGAGTGGCCGAGAAACGGGCGCGAGCCCTCACCTCCCTGGATCCGAAGGTTGCACGGAAGCGGCTGTTCGAGTTTCTTCTGCGGCGAGGCTATTCGTACGAGACCGCCCGCGCCGCGTGCCGGAAGGTCCTCGGTGACGAGGGCGATCCATGACCGGCCCGAGCGAGCAGTATCTGCGCCACCTCTCCGATCGCTGGCGGCGTACCGAGGACGGAGCTGCTCGCGAGCTCGCCGATGCTCTCTTCCGCGAGCTGCTCGCGGGCCTGGGGCCTTTCACGCAGCGGGAGATGGACGTGCTCTGCCGCGGCGCGACGATCGCCGCGCTCGCCTCGTGCATGGCGGGGCTCGTGCGGGAATTCACTCAGCCGGAGGAGGCGCTGGCCTTTATTCAGCTCGTCGCCTGCCGGGCCGCGGTCGAGGCCGAGAACGCCCGCGATGCCTGAGGCGTGCGGACCGGTCGGCCCGGCCCGATTGCGGGTGTCAAAAGTTCGGCCTTCGTTCACTTTTCTATTGCGTAACCCGCCGGCCGGCCGTACAGTTGTGACGAAAGAGGCCTTGAGTAAACCCCTGTAGGGGGACGAACGAACGACACGCACAGGACGCCGAAAGCTTGACCAACGAGAGACGTTCCAGCGAAAGCAGCGAGGCGCGAACCGTACTGACAACCTGAGCACGCGCCGTCGCCGTTCGTCGTTCCCATGCGGGGAGAGCCGGGCCCTTTGTGGCTCGGCCTCTTACGTTGGGAGGCACGATGACGATTGCACTCGCGGCCCTGGCCGCGCTAGCAGTCGGCGCGCTCGTCGGGTATTTCCTGAGGCAGAGGCTTGCCTCGCGCACCCTCACGACGGCCGAAAGCCGTGCGCGGAAGCTGGTGGCCGACGCCGAGCAGGAAGCCCAAGAGACCCTCGGCCGATCGATGAAGGAGCTTCGCGAAGAGACCGCGACCATGCGCCGGGACGCGGAGGAGGATCTGCGCGCGCGGCGCGAGGAAGTAAAGCGACAAGAGGAGCGGCTGACTCAGCAAGAATCCACGCTTGATGAAAAGACCGCCGAGGTCGAGAAACGAGGCCGCGCGGTCGAGAAGCAGGATCGCCTCCTCGAGCGGGGTCGAGAGGATCTCGATCGGCTGACCGAGCAGCACCGGCATGACCTCGAACGGGTCGCGGCCATGACGGCGCAGGAGGCAAAGGATGCCCTCGCGGAGCAGATGGTCGGCGATGCAAAGCGGGAAGCGATGGCGACCGTTCGCGAGATCGAGGAGCGCGCGCGCGAAGAGGGCGAGGAGCGCGCTCGCAAGATCGTGACCATCGCGATCCAGCGCGTGGCCTCAGAGCAAACCTCCGAGTCCAGCGTCTCCGTCTATACGCTTCCATCCGATGACTTGAAGGGGCGGATCATCGGCCGAGAGGGAAGGAATATTCGTGCCTTTGAGGCGACGACCGGAGTGAACCTCATCATCGACGACACTCCTGAGGCCGTTGTGCTCTCATGCTTCGACCCCGTGCGCCGTGAAGTGGCGCGGTTGACGCTCGACCGCCTCGTACAGGACGGGCGCATACAGCCGGCGCGTATCGAGGAGATGCATGAGCGAGCGAGCCGGGAGGTCGAAGAAGCGGTGAAGCGGGCCGGCGAGCAGGCCCTGATGGAGGTGGGGATCACCGACGCCCACACCGAGATGGTCCGGGTCCTGGGCAGGCTCCAGTACCGGACGTCCTACGGGCAGAACGTGCTCAAACACCTCGTCGAATCCGCTCACATCGCGGGGGTCATGGCCGCGGAGCTCGGGATCGATCCGGAGATCCCGAAACGGGGTGCGCTCATGCACGACATCGGGAAGGCCCTCACGCCGGAGATCGAGGGGTCCCATGCGCTCATCGGCGCGGAGCTCGCCCGGCGTTTGAAGGAGCGTCCCGAGGTTGTCCACTGCATCGAGTCCCACCATGGGGAAGTCGAACAGCGGACCATCGAGGCCGTCCTTGCGCAGACGGCCGATCAGATCTCAGGAGGCCGCCCCGGTGCTCGCCGCGAGAGCCTCGAGACGTACATCAAGCGCCTGGAGCGTCTCGAGGAGATCTGCGAGTCGCACGAGGGAGTCGCCAAGACGTTCGCCATGCAGGCCGGCCGCGAGGTTCGCGTGATGGTCCAGCCGGAAGCGATCGATGATCTCGCTGCGCAGGTGCTCGCTCGCGACATCGCCAAGCAGATCGAGGAGGAGCTCCAGTATCCGGGTCAGATCAAGATCACCGTGATTCGCGAGATCCGAGCCGTGGAGGTCGCAAAGTAAACCAAGGAGCAAACGTGGGCGATCGGTACTTCATCCGGACGTTCGGGTGTCAGATGAACGAGCACGACTCCGAACGGATCGCGGGGTTGCTCGAGGGAAACGGCCTCCTGCGAACCGACGAGGCAGCCGAGGCCGAGGTGGTCGTCCTCAACACCTGTGCCGTGCGAGAGAACGCCGACAATCGCCTCTACGGGAACCTCGGACGACTTCGGCAGTTGAAGGAGCGAAACCCGGAGATGCGGATCGTCGTGGCCGGGTGCCTGGCGCAAAAGGATCGAGGTGAGATCCAGCGTCGAGCTCCGTGGGTGGACGTCGTGGTCGGGACATTCGCGCTGGCAGGCCTCCTCGATCTTCTTCGCCGCGCCCAGCGCGACGGTCCCCAGATGGATATCGCGGAGTACACGGAGGTATTTCCGAGCGCGCTTCCCGCGAGGCGCGAGGTGGCGCATCACGCATGGGTTTCGGTCTCCGTCGGTTGCGACAATCTCTGTTCGTTCTGCATCGTGCCTCTGGTCCGCGGCAAGCAACGCTCGCGGGCGCTGGGCGAGATCCTCGCCGAGGTGCAGTCCCTCGCCGCGGACGGCGTCGTGGAGATCACCCTGCTCGGGCAGAACGTGAACACCTACGGCAGGGATCTGTCGGTTCCCGGATCCTCTCGACGCCCGTTGTTCGCGGAGCTCCTGCGGACGGTGAACGACGTCGATGGAATCGAACGGATCCGTTTCACGAGCCCCCATCCCCACGACTTCACCCCGGACGTGATCGAGGCGATGGCGGAGAGCAAGAGCGTGTGCGAGCATCTTCACTTCCCGCTCCAGTCGGGCTCCGACCGAATCCTCAAGCTGATGCGGCGCTCTTACCGATCGGCCCGGTACCTCGAATGGCTCGATCGCATTCGCAAAGGAATCCCGGGAGTCGCCGTGACCACCGATATCATCGTGGGGTTTCCCGGCGAGACCGAGGAGGACTTCGAGGCAACCCTGCGCGTCACCGAAGAGGCCTCGTTCGATGCGGCGTATACGTTCCAGTACTCGCCGCGCCCGGGCACGCAGGCCGGCATGCAGTACGCCGATCGGATGGTGGCACGCGAGATCGTCCAGGATCGTTTCGAGCGCCTCGTCGCCCTGCAGGAGGGAATCTCGCTCCAGCGGAACCGCGCGCTCGAGGGCTCGAGGGTCGAGATTCTCGTGGAGGGTCCCGGTCGAAAGGGTGGTGCGCAGGGGCGAACGCGAACGAACAAGGTCGTGAACTTTCCCGGGCGTGCGGACACCGGCCGGGTCCGGGACGTTCGCATCATCCGGGCACACCCACACCATTTGACGGGCGAAGCGGTTCGCCTGCGGGAGCGGGTGGCCGTTTCCGCGTGAGCCCCGGCGGTACTCCGAGCGCAGTGGCCGGCGGAACTGCTCGGCACCCGAGGTCGGCGACGAGCCACGACATGCAGATGCTTGCGCTCGTGGGCCCTACTGCCTCGGGCAAAACCGAAGCCGCGGTCGAGCTGGCCGATCGTCTCGACGCCGAGATCGTCATGGTCGATTCGATGGCGCTGTACCGAGGGATGGACGTCGGAACGGCGAAGCCAACGGCGGAGGAGCGGGCCCGAGTACGGCACCATCTCCTCGACGTCGCCGATCCCGACGAGCCGTTCTCCGTTGCGCGTTTCCAATCCCTTGCGACGTCTGCGATCGCGGACCTTCGTGCGCGGGGGCGAGCGCCGCTGCTCGTCGGCGGGTCGGGTCTGTACTACCGAGCGGTTGCCGACGACCTCTCGATCCCGGGAACCGAACCAACGACCCGTCGGCTCCTCGAGGCCGAGCTCGTGAGCCTCGGACCCGAGCGGATGCACCGACGGCTGGCAGCTCTCGATCCGGGAGCAGCAGGGAAGATCGAACCCGAAAACGCCCGCCGCACGATTCGGGCCCTCGAGGTGATCGCCATCACCGGTCGCGCGTTCTCTTCGTTCGCCGGCGACTGGGAGCGGTATCCGGATGACCGGGTGCTGGCCGCCGGTATCGAGATGGATCCCGGGGCGCTCCGCCGCAGGATCGAGGACCGCGCGGCCCACATGGTTGCGGGCGGGTTGATCGAAGAATCGAGAGCGTTGCTCGCTCGTGGGTTCGGCGGCTTCGTAACTGCATCGCAAGCCATCGGGTACCTTGAGGCCATGCAACATCTCCGCGGACTGATGAGCCTCGAGGAGGTCGTTGCGGCGATCGTTCGCCGCACGAAGAACCTTGCCCGCAGGCAGCTCGCCTGGTTCCGTCGCGATCCGCGGATCCGCTGGTTCTCCGTTGGGTCGGGAGGGGCAATCGAAGCTCTCGCCGATCTGGAGGACTATTTGGCGCAATGAGGTTCGCGAAGTATCACGGCACCGGCAACGACTTCGTGCTCATCGAGGATGTCGCGGACGAGTTCACCCTCACCGCGCCGCTTGTGGCCGGGGTGTGCGATCGTCGATTCGGCGTCGGAGCGGACGGCGTCATTCGAATCGCCCCCGCCGCCGAGGGCGACTTCCTGATGGACTACAGGAACGCCAACGGTGAGCTGGCGGAGATGTGTGGAAACGGGATTCGGTGCCTCGCGAAGTACGCCTACGACCGAGGACTGACGCGCGAGACCCGACTGCTGATCGAGACCCGTGCCGGCATGAAGCCCGTCACCTTGAACGTCGAGGGTGACCGGGTAGCCGCGGTGCGCGTCGACATGGGCGAGCCGGCGCTCGCCCGAGGGGCGATGCCAATGGCCGGCGCGTTCGAGGAGCGCTTCATCGAGCAGCCGTTCATGGTCGACGGAACCGAATACCGGGCCACCGCCGTCTCCATGGGCAACCCGCATCTGGTGCTCTTCGGCGCGACCGACCTGGATGCCATCGACCTCCCGCGTATCGGTCCGATGGTGGAGCATCACCGCGACTTCCCGGAGCGGACGAACGTCGAATTCGTCCGGGTTCAGGGCGGCGCCGTCGAGGCGAGGGTCTGGGAGCGCGGCTCGGGGGAGACCATGGCCTGCGGCACCGGTGGTTGTGCCGCCTTCGTCGCGTCGAACATCGCGGGGCTTGTCGGGACCGAGGCCACCGTCCGCTTTCCCGGTGGAACCCTCCGTGTCGAATGGGCGAAGGACGGCCGGATCTACCTCACCGGACCGGCGGTGCACGTCTTCGACGGAGAGCTCGACCCGGATGCGGTCGTCGCGCGAGCGGAGGCGGTGCGATGAGGCTTGCCCGCCGGCTGGACACCATCCCCCCGTACCTGTTCGCGGAGCTCGATCGGAAGATCGAGGAACGGAGAGCTGCCGGTGTGGACGTGATCTCCCTCGCCGTGGGCGACCCGGACCTCCCGACGCCGCCTCATGTCGTTGAGGCATTGCAGGAGTCGGCGAGCGATCCAAGCACCCACCGTTACCCCTCGTACTACGGCATGCCCGAGCTTCGGCGGGCGATCGCGGGGTGGTACGAGCGTAGGTTCGGCGTCGACCTGGATCCGGAGACCGAGGTTCAGCCCCTCATCGGGTCCAAGGAGGGGATCGCCCATCTCCCTCTGGCGGTGCTCGATTCTGGTGACGAGGCGCTTGTCGCCGACCCGGGCTACCCGGTGTACGAGGTAGCAACACGGCTCGCGGGGGGCAAGCCGATCCCGCTGCCGCTGTCTTCCGATCGCGAGTGGCTGGCGGACCTCGGGAGCGCGAAGGTGTCCCAGGCGACGAAGATGCTTTGGCTCAACTACCCGAACAATCCCACGGCCGCTGTGGCCGAGCCCGCATTTTTCGACGAGGCCGTGGCCTTCGCGAAGGCGCACGAGCTCCTCCTCGCGCACGATGCGGCGTACACGGAGCTCACCTACGAGGGCTTCGTGGCCCCGAGCGCGCTCCAGTCGGCGGGGGCAAAGGACGTCGTGATCGAGTTCGGCTCGGCTTCGAAGACCTACAACATGACCGGATGGCGGATCGGGTGGGCAGTCGGGAACGCCGGCGCGATCCGTGCGCTCGCGACCATCAAGACCAACATCGATTCGGGAATCTTCGGCGCCGTCCAGCGCGCAACGATCGCGGCGCTCGAGGGACCGCAGGATCATCTCGAGGAGATGCGTGCCGTCTATCAGAAGCGGCGAGACGTGGTCGTTGGCGCCCTGCATGCGCTCGGGTGGGACCTCGAGGCGCCGCGGGGCTCGATCTACGTCTGGTTTCCGACCCGGGACGGAGCCGGCTCCACTGAATTCGCCGCGCTCCTTCTCGACCGGGCCGGCGTCGTCGTTTCCCCCGGGAACGGGTACGGGCCTGGAGGGGAGGGATACTGCCGCATCTCTCTGACCATCGCCGACGACCGGCTCGGCCTCGCGATGGAGCGAATCCGCGAGGCGCTCGAATGAATCGAGACGGTAAGCGCACGGTTTCGGAATCCCCACTCTCGGCGCGCTGGCGACCGGCCGTTCGGGAGCGAGCCGTTCTCGTCGGCGTAGACCGCTCGGGCGACGACGGCATGCTCGACGAGCTTGCCGCGCTCGCGGAGACCGCCGGCGCCGAGTCCGTCGGTCGCGTCGTGCAACGGCGGGACGAGCCGGATCCTGCAACATTCATCGGAAAGGGAAAGCTGGGCGAGGTTCACGCGCTCGTTCACAGCTCCGACGCCGGCTTGGTCGTCTTCGACGACGAGCTGACGCCGGGCCAGCTCCGGAAGGTCGAGGAGAAACTCGGCGTCAAGGTCGTCGACCGAACAGCGCTGATCCTGGACATCTTCGCCCTTCACGCGCGCTCCCGCGAAGGCAAGACCCAGGTCGAGCTGGCCCAGCACAACTACCTGCTCCCTCGTTTGCGAGGTTGGGGCGAGGCGATGTCGCGACTCGGGGGTGGCATCGGAACGCGAGGACCCGGCGAGACGAAGCTCGAGGTGGACCGCCAGCACATCAAACGCCGGATCTCCAGGCTCCGAGAAGAGATCCGGGAGCTGGGACGGGCACGAAAGCTGAAGCGCTCACGACGGGAGCGCTCGGCCGTACCGCAGGTCGCCCTCGCCGGCTACACGAACGCCGGCAAGTCCACGCTAATGAACGCGGTGGTCGCCGCCGATGTGCTCGTCGCCGACCAGCTCTTCGCCACGCTCGATCCGACGGTTCGCCGACTCCGGCTACCGGGTGGCCGACGGGTCACGATCTCTGACACGGTCGGGTTCGTGAGGAAGCTGCCCCACGACCTGGTCGAGGCATTCCGCTCGACGCTCGAGGAGATCGCCGACGCGTCATTGATCCTCCATGTTGCCGACGCGGCCGCGCGAGACCTTGACGAGCAGATCAAGGCCGTCCGGGACGTACTCGCGGAGATCGGAGCCGGTGGCGTTCCGGAGCTGCTCGTTCTCAACAAATCCGACCTCGTCTCCGAGACCGAGCGGGCTCGCCTCCGCAGGAGCTACCCGGACTCCGTCGTGATCTCATCTCTCGAGGGCGAGGGCCTCGATGAATTGCTCCAGCGTGTGGAGGCGAGGCTCCCAGGCGCGCCGATCGAGATCCGGGCGCTCGTTCCGTACGTCCGCCAGGACGTGGTCGCCCGTCTCTATCGAGAGGCGGAGGTGCTGGAAGCCGAGCAGCAAGAAGGCGGCACGCTGGTGTCGGCGAGAGTTCGGGAACAGCATCTGCCCTGGCTTCGAGAGTTCCTGGTGAAGCCGGTCTCCCGCCGGGCGAGTCTTGGCAGCGCCTAGACGCGTCGCAGAACCGAGACCACGACCCCGAGGATTCGCCCCCCATCGGGCATGGGGAACGACTCCAACGCCCCGTTCTCGGGAACGAGCGTAAGGCCGCCGCCTCGACGCCGCAGTCGCTTCACGGTGGCCTCGTCCTCGGCAGGGCCCGGAAGCAGCGCCGCCACGATGTCGCCATCCTGCGCGATGTCTTGCTTGCGGACGATCACGACGTCGCCGTCGAGGATCCCCGCGTCGATCATCGAGTCGCCGACCACTCTGAGAGCGAAGTGCTCTTCGCCTGCGTATGCCGCCGGCATCGCGAGGTGCTCTTCGAAGTGTTCGTCCGCAAGGAGAGGAGCCCCGGCGGCGATTCGCCCAACGAGCGGGACGGTAACCGATTGGGCTCGACTTGCCCCTCCCACCTCAATGGCTCGCGGCTTCGTGGGGTCCCGGCGAAGCAGTCCCTTTCGCTCGAGGTTCGAAAGCTGCGCGTGGACGCTCGATGAAGAGGTAAGCCCGACCGCTTCGCCGATCTCACGCACGGTCGGGGGATAGCCTCGTTCCTCGACGGTCCTCCGGATGAACTCGAGGATGCGCTGCTGCCGGAGAGTGACGTGCTCCATGGAAGGCAGACTAGCACCCAGGCGTCCCTGAAGCAAACATGTGTTCGATCCTTGACGATCGAACCCATGTTCGAGATACTGGGCCCGTGACTCGAACACGAGTTCGATTCGGGCGAGGTCTCCTGGCCGGAGCTCTGGCGGCGTCGGCGGTTCTGGCGATCGGCCGAGCGGCGAGCGGGGCCGGCGAGGGTCCGTCGGCCGGTATCACCCCCTTGACGGTGGATGCCGCCGCGCCCGAGGCCGAGCGATACGTCGTCCGGCCCGGGGACACCCTCTGGGAGATCGCGCGACGATGGGTTGGAGCGGAGGAGGATCCTCGGCCTCTGATCACACAGATCGTGCGGGCCAACGGCCTGATCGACTCCCGAGTTCTCGCGGGACAGTCACTCCTCATACCGAGCGCCTGATCTCCGCAGGGGTGGATCCCGGGGTGAGATCGCAAGATGTTGTGCTCGGGAATCGGCAAGGGCAAGATGTGGGGGCCCATGCGGTGTATGTGGTGCGGCAACCAAGAGACGCGGGTCGTCGACTCTCGGCCGGGGGAAGACGGAGCGCTGATCAGAAGGCGCCGGGAGTGTCTTCGGTGTGGCCGGCGGTTTACGACCTTCGAGCGAGCCGAGCCGCTAGGCATCACGGTGATCAAACGGGACGGGTCGAAGGAGCCATACCGGCGGGAGAAGCTCGTCGACGGCCTCCAGAAAGCGATCACGAACCGCCCGGTAACCGAGGAGCAGGTTGCCCGAATCACGGACCGGGTCGAAGAGCGACTGAGGCGTCGGGGTCCGGAGGTGACGACGCAGGAGGTCGGCCTCGAGGCGCTCAGGCTGCTCGGGCGTCTGGACGAAGTCGCCTACATGCGTTTCGCCTCCGTCTACAAGGACTTCCAGGAGCTCACCGACTTCGAACGGGAGCTGGGCCTCCTTCTTCAGAAGAAGGAGCCAAAGCCGCGCACCGCCCGAAAATAGCCTTCCCACGAGGGACCTGCGAGAAGACCGCCCAAACACAACATGTAGTGGCTCGTAGTGGCCATGACCACAATAAACTGTGGTACGGTGGGTTGACACCGATGAGGCCGTGAGTAGAATCACGCTGTTGTTATTCCGAAGGTGATTCGGGAAGGTCATTTCGGAAAGGTCATTTCGGAGGGTCATTCCGAAGGTCGTTCGGAAGGTCGTTCGGAAGGTATGTCGGGATTCGCCCGTTTCGAAGGGGGGGAGAAGGTGGCAAGGACGCCGGAAGGGACCGATAGGGGCGGGACAGTGGATCTCACCGCTCACGAAGCCGAACGGATTCCCAGGAACTTTCAGGGGCTCTCGTTTGCGCGGTACTTCACCAAGGATGAGGTCCATCCGTTCGATGAGATCGAGTGGGAGATCCGCGATGCCCTCATCCCCAACTTCAAGGAAGGCGGCAACGCCTTCGAGCAGCCTGAGGTGGAGTTTCCGATTTCCTGGTCCCAGAACGCGACGAACATCGTCTCGCAAAAGTACTTCCGAGGTCCGTTGGGCACACCCCAGCGCGAGTCCTCGGTTCGGCAGCTCGTTTCGCGGGTCGTCGACACGATCAAGGGTTGGGGTCAAAAGGACGGCTACTTCGCGACCGACGCGGACGCGAACATTTTCGCCGACGAGCTCAGCCACTTGCTCGTCACCCAAAAGGCGGCGTTCAACTCCCCGGTCTGGTTCAACGTCGGCGTGCCCGACACCCCACAGCAATGCTCTGCCTGCTTCATCCTGGCGGTCGAGGACACGATGTCCTCGATCCTCAACTGGTACGTAGAAGAGGGAACGATCTTCAAGGGCGGATCCGGTTCGGGGATCAACCTCTCCTCGCTCCGCTCCTCCAAGGAAACACTGGGCGGCGGCGGCACGGCCTCGGGACCGGTGTCGTTCATGCGCGGCGCCGACGCCTCGGCCGGGACCATCAAGTCGGGTGGCAAGACTCGCCGCGCCGCGAAGATGGTCGTGCTGAACGTCGATCACCCCGACGTTGAGGGCTTCATCTGGTGCAAAGCCGTCGAGGAACAAAAGGCGCGTGCGCTTCGCGATTCGGGATTCGACATGGATCTCGACGGCAAGGACTCGTACTCGATCCAGTATCAGAACGCGAACAACTCGGTCCGCGTCACCCACGAGTTCATGCAGGCGTACGAGGAGGATCGGGACTGGAAGCTCAAGGCGGTGACGAGCGGAGAGCCGCTTCAAACCCTTCGCGCCCGCGACCTCATGCGTCAGATCGCCCAGGCAGCTTGGGAGTGCGCCGACCCGGGGATGCAGTACGACACAACGATCAACGACTGGCACACGTGCCCGGCCTCGGGGCGGATCAACGCATCCAACCCGTGCTCTGAGTACATGCACCTGGACAACTCGGCGTGCAACCTCGCGAGCCTCAACCTACTGAGGTTCCTGGATGCCGATGGGAACTTCGACGTTGCATCGTTCAAGCACGCAGTCGAGGTCGTGTTCACCGCACAGGAGATCATCGTCGGTAACTCCGATTACCCAACGGAGAAGATCGGGCAGAACGCGAAGGATTTCCGCCAGCTCGGGCTCGGCTACGCGAACCTCGGCGCGCTTCTCATGGCTCGGGGCCTTCCCTACGACTCCGATGGCGGGAGGGCCTGGGCGGGCGCTATCACGGCGCTCATGAGCGGACACGCGTACGCGGTGTCGGCCAAGATCGCCGAGCAGGTCGGCTCGTTCGCCGGCTACGAACCCAACCGCGATGCGATGCTCCGCGTCATGCGCAAGCACAGGGCGGCGGCGGACGGTATCGACGCCGAGCTCGTCCCAGAGTCGTTGCTCTCCTCATCGAAGCAGGCCTGGGACGAAGCGATCGCGCTCGGCGAGGCGCACGGCTACCGGAACGCTCAGGCGACGGTACTCGCGCCGACCGGCACGATCGGCCTCATGATGGATTGCGACACGACCGGCATCGAGCCAGATCTCGCGCTCGTAAAGACCAAGAAGCTCGTCGGCGGCGGGACGATGCACATCGTGAACCAGACGATCCCGCGCGCCCTTGCCCGCCTCGGGTACAACGACGATCAGGTCAAGGACGTCACCGACTACGTCCTCGAGCACAACTCCGTTGCCGAGGCTCCACACCTCAAGGAGGAAGACCTCCCGATCTTCGACACGTCGATGGGGGATCGTGCGATCCACTACATGGGACACGTAAAGATGATGGCGGCCGTCCAGCCGTTCATATCCGGCGCGATCTCGAAGACGGTCAACATGCCGGAAGACGTGACCGTCGAGGACGTCGAGAGCATGTTCCTCGAAGGGTGGAAGCTCGGACTGAAGGCGGTCGCGATCTACCGGGACAACTGCAAGGTCGCCCAGCCGCTGGCCGCGGAGAAAAAGAGCGCGGCAGTGGTCCAAGCCTTGACGGGAGAGCCCGTTCGTCGCCGGCTGCCGGCCAGCCGGCCCGCGCGGACGATCTCGTTCGCCGTCGGCGAGGCAGAGGGCTACATCACCGCCGGTGAGTATCCGGAGGACGGGATCGGCGAGATCTTCTTGAAGGTCGCGAAGCAGGGCTCCACCCTGTCGGGAGTGATGGACGCGTTCGCGATCTCGGTCTCGCTCGGACTCCAGTACGGAGTGCCGCTCGAGGCCTATGTGGAGAAGTTCATCAACATGCGCTTCGAGCCTTCGGGCGTGACGAACGATCCGGAGGTCCGCTTCGCGGCGTCGCTCGTCGATTTCATCTTCCGCAAGCTCGCTCTGGAGTACCTGCCGGAGGAGAAGCGAGCGGAGCTCGGAGTCCGCTCGCTCACCGAGCGGCGAAACGACAACGGTCACGGCGACGGGGACGGAGAGTCCGGCGCGGAGACGGGTGACCCCCAGCCAAAGGAGCTCCCGCTCGCGCAGACGCCCGCGGCCCCGAAGGCCCGCGTCCTGGACGCCCCGCTCTGCTACCAGTGCGGATCGCGGATGCAACCGGCCGGTTCTTGCTACGTCTGCGGTTCCTGCGGCGCCACGAGCGGCTGCTCGTAGCCGGCGCTACGCCGCGGCCTCGATCGTGAGGCCTTCGACGCCGTGGCGATCGCGTAGCCCTGCGAGGGCGACGTTGACTCGGCCGACCTTCGTCTCGAAGGTGGCGAAACTCTTCTGGAGACCTCCCTCGAGTGCCTCCATCGGGATCTGCGAGAATTCGTTCTGGAACGAGGCGATCCGTTCCCGGATGTCACCGTAGAGACTGAGAATCACCGGACCCGCACGGATGAGGATCGCCTTGCCGCCGCGCGACGCCACCAAGTCGCCGACCTGCTCGAGGTCGCCCGCGATTCCGCTCACCGTCGCTCGGAGCCGTTCGTGAAGCTCCCCGAGCTCGTCGGGAGCGTCGGTCGCCCGGAGCTCCGCCCGCAGCGTGTTCGTGATCGGGACGGCGGCCGCAAGCGTGCTTTGCACCTTGGCGGACTTCGTCGCATTGCCGAGGGTCCCTTCGAGATCGGCGAGGGTGGGAAACAACGGGGCGATCGCGCTGACGTAGTTCGATACCCGCTGCAGCTCGGCGAGGAAGTCGATCGTGTCCGTGTAGAAGTCGAGCATTCGCTCCCGGATGTCCTCAGCGAGCTGAATGGCCGGGCGGGACGAGACGATGGGGTACCCCGGGAGGGTCCGCCCTTCGAGGCGGGCTCGCGCGACGTCGACGCTCCTGCGGGCCCGTGAGGCGGCGTTCGCCAACGTCAGGAACGCGCGCTCATCCGCTTCTGCGGGAAACGTGGTGTTCGTGTCGCGGACTCGCCGGACCGCCTTTGCGAAGTCCGCCGACGCGGGGCCGATCACATCGGCCGCCGCGAAGGGTGGGTACCAGACGAGCCCCGCGTACGAGCCGCCGCCGAGGACTCCGAGGAGAAGGGGAAAGGCGAGCCAGCGCCCCAGTCTGCGCCGGCGCCGGGATCGGCGCCGGATCCCGCGTTGCGAGTGTCCCTTGGGACAGATGCCTTCCTCGAGGGGTCGGCCGCAGCGACTGCAAAGCTGGGTGTCCATCGCTCTCTTGGCTGGAGGATAGACGGGGATGAGGGGCGCTCAAAGCAGATAGGGTTCGCGCGTGCGCCTCGCGTTCAAGCGCCTGGACCCGGGAGCGACGCTGCCTCGGTACGCCCATGAGGGGGACGCCGCGCTCGATCTCGCGGCGAACGGCGACGTCCTTGTCGGCCCTGGCGAGCGCGCGCTGGTCCCCACCGGTTTCGCAGTCGCGATCCCGGACGGGTTTGCCGGACTCGTGCTCCCACGCTCGGGCCTCGCCTCCAAGCATGGGCTCACACTGGCAAACGCGCCTGGACTCGTCGACTCCGGCTACCGCGGCGAGATCATGATCGCGGTCGTCAATCTCGACCCGCGGGAGAAGGTCGAGATTCAGAAGGGCGATCGCATCGCGCAGCTCCTGATCGTTCCGCACGCGTCCGTCGAACCAGTCGAGGTCGACGAGCTTCCATCGAGCGGTCGAGGAGAGGGCGGCTTCGGCTCCACCGGCGTCAATTAGCGGTTGCGTCTCGCGTGCGTCTCCTGCACGCTAGGGCTTCGAGAGGAGACCGCGATGCCGAAGATCGTCGGATGGCGAAAAATCGCCGGTTCGATCTGGGGTCCCCCGAACGATCCGCAGGTCTACGGGGCGATGGAGTTCGACGCGACGCCGTTCCGGGCCTACATCGAGCGCGCGCGCGAAGCCGGGCACCGGATCACGGTGACGCACCTGGTCGGCCAAGCGATGGCCCACGCGATGCACGATGTTCCGGATTTCAACGTTCGGATCCGCGGAGGCCGCTTCTACCCACGCGAGAGCGTCGACATCTTCTACATCACCGCCGTCGAGGGCGGCCGGTCGCTCTCCGGAGTCAAGGTCGAGCGAGCGGATGAGAAGTCGGTCCTCGAGGTCGCGCGGGAGCTCACCGAGCGGGCCGGGGCGAAGAAACGCGGGGACGACCCGGAGTTCGCGAAGACGAAGAAGCTGCTCGAGCGGACGCCGCTTCGGATCATGCGCATTTCGATGCGCTTCGCGGCGTGGATGTCGGGCGACCTAGACCGCAACGTGAAAGCGCTCGGAGTCGAGAAGAGCACGTTCGGCTCGGCGATGATCACGAGCGTTGGGATGTTCGGTCTGCCGCAGGGCTTCGCCCCGCTCGCTCGTTTCTACCGGGTCCCGATGATCGTCCTGGTCGGTGAGATCTCCGACAAGCCGGTCGCGATCGACGGGCGGGTCGAAATCAGACCAATGCTTCCGCTCACAGCCACGATCGATCACCGGTACGCCGACGGCTGGCACATCTCGCAGCTACTGAAGCCGTTCCGCGCCTACATGGCAGACCCGGAGGCGTTCGAGCCCTCACCGGAATCCGTCGCGGCCGCTCCGGCCGAGGCCGCTGCCGGCGGCTAGAGGGTCGGAAGCCGCTGGTAGAATCGCATCGCGCGGACGTGGCTCAGTTGGTAGAGCACCACCTTGCCAAGGTGGGGGTCGCGGGTTCGAATCCCGTCGTCCGCTCGAGAGGGGGCCGAGTGTGGCCCCCGCATTCTTGTGGCCGGAAACGGTCTCGCGGCCGGGTGGCCGAGTGGTTAGGCAGGGGCCTGCAAAGCCCCGTACAGCGGTTCAATTCCGCTCCCGGCCTCGACGCTAGTATCGCGACCCGAGGGGCGGTTAGCTCAGGGGGAGAGCGCTTCCTTGACACGGAAGAGGTCGCAGGTTCAAATCCTGCACCGCCCACGATTCCACGAGGACCGATCGAACCGGGAAAGCGCCGTCAGTGTCGGCGCCGGAAGGGACTAGGTCTTCGCCTGCTTGATCGCCTCGGTGATCTCGGGAAGGAGCTTCAACGCGTCGCCGACAACGCCGAGGTCGGCGACCCGAAAGATCGGAGCCTCCTGGTCCTTGTTGATCGCGATGATGCGCTTGGACTCCTTCATGCCGACGAGGTGTTGCGTGGCGCCGGAGATTCCCACCGCGACGTAGACCTCCGGCTTCACCGTGGTTCCGGTCTGACCGATCTGCATCGCGTATGGCACCCAGCCGGCATCGACGACCGCGCGTGTTGCGCCGACGGCGGCCCCTCCGATGGCCTCGGCGAGATCGCGGAGGAGAGCAAAGTTCTCGGGGTCCTGCAATCCTCGGCCGCCCGAAATGACGACCCGGGCTTCCTCGAGCTTCGGTCCCTCGGCTTGCTCCTCGTGACGCTCGAGTCTCTTGGCCTGCTTCGCTTCGTCCGAAACGGCGGCGTCCACCGACACCACCTCGGCGGTCCCGCCCGAGGGCTGTGGCTCGAATGACTTCGGCCGGACGAGGACGAGCCTCGGATCCGGCCCTGTGAGGTCGACGTCGACGATCTTCGTGCCTCCGAAGATCTGCATCTGTGCCTTCTCGGGGGAGACGACGTCGCTCGCGTTGCTGAGGAGGGTGGAGCCCGTTCGGGCCTGAAGCCGGCCCGCGACATCGCGGGAGTCGTAGGTCATGCCGAACAGGATGAGGTTCGGTTTGTGTTCCTCGACGAGCTTGTGGAGGACCTCTACCGCCGGCTGCGCGACGAAGTCGGAGAAGACGGTGTCGTCGCTCACGAAGACGCGGGCGGCGCCGTGCTCTCCGAGAACCGCCGCCGCGTCGGTCGCGCCCGGGCCCAGGACAACCGCCTCCACCGGGTCACCGAGGTCCTGAGCCTTCGTGAGGAGCTCGAGCGCGGTTGGATGCGGCTTTCCTTCCGAGGCAAGATCCGCGTACACCCAGACCTTCGCCACGTCAGATCAGCTTCGCTTCCTTGAGGAACGACACGATCTTCGCGGGGGCGTCGGCGGCCTGGATGACCTCGCCGGCCGCTCGTTCGGGCGCCGGTTCGATCGAAGCCACTGTTTGGGTGGGCTGGAGGTCTTCGGCGGAGAAGCCCAGGTCGGCCGCCGAAAGCTGATCGATGGGTTTGTTCTTGGCGGCCATGATCTCCTTCAGCTTCGGGTACCGCGGCTCGTTCACGCCGGCCGTAACCGACACGAGCGCGGGCAGAGGGCATTCGACGACGTCGTACCCCGCTTCGGTCTGTCGCTCGATCGTCGCCTTCCCGTCGGCAAGATCGAGCTTGCGGGCGAAGGTCCCGCTCGGCACCCCCAGGTACTCCGCGAGGGACATCGGGAGGGTGCCGGTGGAGCCGTCGGTCGATTCGACGCCGGTGAGCACGAGGTCGAACTCCTGGAGCTGGATCGCGCCTGCCAGGACCTTCGCCGTCACGAGCACGTCGGCGCCCTTCAGGGCATCGTCGGTGATGAGGACGCCCTTGTGGCAGCCCATCGAGAGGGCCTTGCGGATGGCGGTCATTGCGTCCGTCGGGCCCATCGAGACGACCGTGACCTCGCCGCCCGCCTGGTCGACCAGTTGCAGGGCGGCCTCGACGGCGAACTCGTCTCCCGGGTCGAGCGCGCCCTCGACGCCTTCGCGTTTCACCCGGAAGTCCTCGCCGATGTCGGGCGTGGCGTTCGGGTCGGGGATGTATTTCGCGAGCACGACGATGTTCATTGCGGTCTCCGCAGTTGGTTGGCCTCGACGGTGAGGCGAGCGGGATGATACCGGCCCGGTCTAGGTATCCGCCAGGACGTCCTCGATCAGCCGGGCAAGCATCTCAGCGCGTCTCGGCATCTCCTCCACCAGCACGTGCTCGTCGCGGGAGTGCGCCCCTCCGCCAACGGCGCCGAGCCCGTCAAGCGTCGGCACGCCGAGCGCCGCCGTGAAGTTGCCGTCGCTTGCCCCTCCGACCTCCGCGGCGCCCACGTCGTAGCCGAGCGCGACCAGCCGTTGATAGAGAGCCTCGCTCGCGACGCGCTCGAGCGGCCCACGGTTCAATCCGCCGCTGAGTTCCAGTCGAGCTTCGGGCGTCTTTGCCGGCAAGGACGCGAGCTCCCTTTGGATTCGCTCTGCTTCCTCGAGCGTCCACATTCGGCCGTCGATGGCGCACTGGGCTGATTCCGGAACGACGTTGTCCGCCGATCCTCCCGTGATCATGGTCACGGTGAGGGTTGTTCCTTCTTCAGGGCGGGCGAGTCGCTCGATGTCGAGGATCAGGCGGGCCAGCTCCGCGATCGCGTTGACGCCTTTCTCCGGTTCCAGGCCGGCGTGGGCCGCACGTCCGTGCACCTCCAACCGCCACACGGCGACCCCCTTACGAGCAACCTTCACCGCCGTTCCCTCCGCGGGTTCCGTCACGAGGACCGCGCGAGCCCGGGCCGCTTCCTCCTCGATGAGCGCTCGCGATGTTGCGCTCCCGATCTCCTCATCGGCCGTGAAGAGGATCACCACGGGACCCGTGGTCTCGCGGACCGCGTAGAGCGTCTGAACGATGCCGGCCTTCATGTCGAAGGCGCCGGGTCCGCGGGCAACGCCGTCTTCGACGGTGTAGGGGAACTGCTCGAGTGTTCCTGCCGGCCAGACCGTGTCGAAGTGGCAGAGCAGGAGGACCGGACGCTCGCCCTGTCGCCGCCAGACCAGGTTCGGTTCAGCCCTATCCGGGCGACTTCCGAGGAGTTCCTCGCAGAGATCCTGGATCAGGTCGGCGCACCGCGCGACCCCTGCCGGATCCCGCGAGCCGGATTCCACCTCGACGAGGCGTCGGAGCGCCTCGACCATCTCGGAGGTGGGAACGGTCACGCTACCGACGGCTGCGAGCCTTTCTGCGGGGAGGCCGTTTCGTCGCCGGGGCCAGGACGCCAAGCTGATAGAGACCGGCAGCCACGACGCCGCCGGCGATCGGGCCGACCCAATAGACCCAGTGGCCGACCCAGAACCCGCTGAGAAGAGCGGGGCCGAAGGCGCGAGCCGGGTTCATCGCGGCTCCGGTGAAGGGGCCCCCAGCGAGGACATCCATCGTGATCACGAAGCCGATCGCGAGACCCGCGACCTTTCCGAACGCCCCCTCCTCGTCGATGGCGGTCGCGAACACGACCCAGACGAGAAAGAACGTGAGCACGGCTTCGATGAGCACCGCCTGCGCGTCGGTGACCCTCGACACCGCCGGCGTGCCCAGGCTGATCTTCCGCCAGATCGACTCTGGAACGGACCACGCGAGGAGCGCCGCACCGGTAGCCGCGCCCGTGAGTTGCGAGACGACGTAGGCCGCCGCGTCTCGCGGGTCAATCTTGCCGGTGACGAGAGCGCCGATCGTGACGGCGGGGTTGAAGTGACCGCCGGATACGTGGCCGACGGCCGAGACCATCGTCGCGATCGCAAGCCCATGGGCGAGAGCGATCGTCACCAGGCCCGCACCCACCACCCCCGTGCTCACCGCGACTTGGGAGCCGGCTCCGATGAAAATCAGCGTGAGGGCTCCGACGAATTCGGCGAGGAGCTTTCGGATCAACTGGCGAGCCACCGGGCCCATGAGACCCGACGCCGGGGAGGGGCGCAAGCCGGGCCTTGCCAGAAGTCGCCGCACCCTGGACAATCGCGTCGAGCCACCCGGGCTTCGGCCCGGGTCAGACGGCGGGGCGACGCGGGCACGCCCCGCCGTCGCTTCTGACCGTCCTTGAGCACCCGCACCCCGGTTTCGGTATCGTCATTCGTACGGGCGCGTAGCTCAGCGGGAGAGC
>JBOGWA010000152.1:0-12545 GCA_050693155.1 Actinomycetota bacterium
AGTCATCCCCGAGCAGAACGTCGACTTCGACCGTCGGGGTCCCACGGGAGTCAAGGATCTCGCGCGCGACGACGCGGCGAATCGGAGGCATCGGACCTCCGATTCTAGGCGGGGGGAAGGGCCGAAACACGCATGTCGGTCCCGATCGAGGCGCCTACAGCGCGACCCCGAGGGAGAGCAAGACAAGTCCGATCCCGCTTCCGAGCGCCGGTCCCCAGAACCAGAAGCGGAGAGACAGCACGAAGTAGGCGGCCGGGACACCGACGGCGATGGCCCCGAGCCCGGGCACCGAGGAGATGAGATCGAAGTCGTAAAGCGCGATCAAGAAGAACACCAGGCCGAAAACGAGCACACCCATCCCGTGGCTGATGTTGAACCCCAGCCATGCCCGCCACAGGTTCACTCGCGGATAGCCCGCCACTCCCGTCTTCTTCATCGAGCGCCGCACGAGATCGTCGGCCGGCGTGAACGTCCGCGGACGCCAGACATCTAGGAACGCGAGCGAAGCGTGCCCGAATCCGAGCAAGACAAAAGGGAGGCTCCCCGCGATGAACAGAGCTCGGGCCCCCTCCCTCATCGCGTACTCGCCTCGGCGACCCGCTTGACCCTTTGGAGAAACGCCCGGCGAAGGAGGCCGCTGAACGGCTTGATAAGGACCCAGTAGATCGCGAATCGCCGGTACGCCGCTCGGTCGGCGCACTGCACGCGGGTCTCCGTTCCCACCCGGGTTCCCGCCCCGCCCGGGAGGGACTCGATGCGGATCGTCAACGCGGCTTTTGCGGTTCCCGGGAGGTCGAAGGCCACGAACTCCTCGACGTCCCCAACCGTGATGAGGTTAGACTGCTCTCGGAAGGCCCAGAAGCGCCCGACGATGCCCACGAGGATCTCCTCTCCGGGGCGCTCTGAGAGGACGGTAAATCCGGTTGCCTCCAGGGCCGAGCGGAATGTTCCTTCGGGAACACGAAGACCGCGCAACCGGAGGAAAAGGCGCACGAGCGGGGAGGTATCTGAGCGATAGCTCTCGACCGTTTCGGCGACCGTCTCCCTCGGAGCGTTCACGATCGTCGAGTGCCCGCTACGAAAGTGGAATCGCGGGAGCACCTCGTCGAGTAGCGACGCCGACGCGACGTGCATCGCTATCTCCTGGCCTTGCGGGCCGGTTGGATGGGGATCGCGCGAAGGGCGCCGCGTACGCTCTCCGGAGCAAAGGACTCGCCCTGAACAACGGCGCCGATCCCCGCGTCGACGGCGGCGGCGAACGCGGAGAGCGCTTGGAGCCGGGCGGCGACGAACCGCTCCTCCTTCCCAGCCGACTCCGCAAACGCTCGCAGGGTCTCCTCGACGGTGGCCAGAACCTGTCTGAGGTTCCAGCGGAACCTCCGCTCCATGATCTCCTGCATGACCCGCCAGAAGTCCGTTGCGGCTTCGTAGTGGTCCTTTCGCGAACCGGGGATCCGTACCCTGCGCACGAGGTGCCATTCCACCAGCCCTCGGACGTTGACCGAGACGTTGCTCTTGCTTTGCCCGAGCCTTTCGGCGATCTCGTCGAGCGATACCGCCTCCGGGTGGAGGTAAAGGAGCGCGAAAATCCGCCCCTGGAGCTGGGTCAGTACGCCGGATGTCGCGGCGGCAGCTCCGATGCCGTCCACGAAGATCCCCATCGGACGGTCCATACGGTATGTTTAGAATATTCAGAACGTCCTGTCAAGCCGACGGGGCCTGGGCAGCCGCCACACCTACCCGGCGATGGGTTCGGGGAGGGGTTCTCGGCGTTCGACGCTCCCCACTGTTGCGAGCGTGGCCACTCCCACAACGACGAGCGCCACTCCGGCCCACTGGACCGATGAGAGAAACTCGTCGAGGAGGATCAGCCCCCAGAGCACCGTGGCCATCGGTTGAACCAGCAACATGACCGAGGTCTGGAGCGCAGGGAGCCGCGGGAGCGCCAGGGCGATGAGCAGCCAGCCGAGGACCTGGTTCAACAGCGCGAGTGCGAGAAGCCAGAGGTGCGCCTCGAGAGGGATCGCGAACGTGAATCGTCCGTCGAAGAGCGCCATGAACAGGGAACCGAGGGCGGCGCCGGCGGTCGCGTCTAGCAGCGGACCGCCCGGCGGAGCGAGGCCCCGGTTCGAAGCCCGAAACACGAGCAGGAATCCGCTGTAGGCGATCCCCGCCCCGATCCCGAAGACCACTCCGGCAACGGGGTCGGCGCCGAACGCCTCGGGATCCCCGAGGCCAGAGATGAGCGTGACCCCGAGGAACACGACGGGGATCAGGGCGAAGGCGAGGCGCGTCGGCCGCTCTCCGTAGAGAACCCACGCCGCCACGCCCACGAACACGACCTGCTGGTTCGCGAGCACCGTCGACAGTCCGGCGCCGATCTCCTCGATCGCACGGTGCCAGAGGAACAGGTCGACGGCGAGCAGGAGTCCGCTACCGAACGCCATCCACCGCTGGTTTGACGTCCTTCGGTCCCGGTCTCGCAGCGCGAGCCACACGAGAGCGAGCGCCGGGACCGCATAGGCGGCCCGAAAGAACGCTGCGGTCGTCGGCGAGACACCCGCCAAGCGAAAGAAGATCGCGGAGAAGGAGATGCTGAGCGTTCCTGCCAGCCCGACGAGCTGGATCACCGGGCCGCGGCCCGGAATCGGCGGATGAGCTCCTCCTCTGAGAGATCCTCCAGCCGGACGCCATCCTGCTCCGCGGCGCGCTCCATCACCTCGTAGCGCGCCGAGAATCGGCGGCTCGTGGTCCGAAGCGCGTTCTCGGCATCCACGCCGAGCTTTCGCGCGAGGGTCGCCACGGCGAAGAGCAGGTCGCCGACCTCCGATTCCAGCGCGTCCTTTGCCTCGCCCTCGCGGTCAGCGCCCTCCACGTCCGCCGCAGCCGTTTCGACCTCCGCCAGCTCCTGTCGCACCTTTTCCACCGCACCCGCGAGCTCGGCCCAGTCGAAGCCTCGACCGGCCGCGCGGCGCTGGATCTTCTGAGCGAACAGAAGCGCGGGCAGCGATTTCGGGATCCCTTCCTCGATCCCGTGCGGCCCTTTCTCCTCCGCCTTGATCCGCTCCCAGTTCGCGTAGACGACGTCGGGAGTGTCTGCTTCGACGTCGGCGAAGACGTGCGGATGACGATGAATCAGCTTCTCGACCGTCCCCTCCGCGATGTCGTCGATGTCGAATGCGCCTTCATCCGCGGCGAGCTGGGCGTGGAAAACGGCCTGAAGGAGCAGGTCGCCGAGCTCCTCGCGAAGACGCGTTGCGTCTTCCTCGTCGATCGCGTCCAGCACCTCGTACGCCTCGTCGAGCAGATGGCGCCGGAGACTCCGGTGGGTCTGGGCTCGGTCCCAGGGACAGCCCCCCGGGCCTCGGAGTCGAGCGACAACGCGAACGAGGTCGAGCAGCCGGCCGCCCTCTCGGCTTGCGGGTACCGGGCCGGTGGGGACGTGGGAGAGCGGGTTCGGGGTGCCGCGGAGCTCGTCGCTCACGGCTCGAGCTGCACCTCGGGCGGTTCCGGGGTCGTTGCCCGCCGCTCGATCACCTGCCCGGACTGCCGATCGAAGGCCCCGTAGCGAGGGTTCACGCGAATCTCGGAGACCTGAAGGCGCTCGAGCAGCCACTCGCTGAAGGCCGTGCTCTGGAGGTCTTCCACGAGCTGGCCGCTGGCGTCCTCGAAGGGAATCTGGTTCCGCTCGAGGACGTAGATCACGTGAAAGCCGAACTCGGTCTGGACCGGCCCGCCGATCTCGCCGACGGGGATCTCGAGGATCGCGTCGGCGAAGGGGCCCACGAACTCCGAGGCGCGCCGACTGCCCAGGTCGCCACCCTGGAGCGCGGATTGCAGATCCAGGGAGCTCGCCTCCGCGAGGTCGGCGAAGTTCTCGCGCGTTGCCTCCGCCCGGATCTGTTCCGCCTCCTCCAGCGTCTCGACGAGGATGTGCGCGACGCGGACCTCCGTGAACTCGGAGGCTCGCGCCTGGTATTCGGCGAGAAGGCGCTCCGGCGTGAGCCGTTCCGCGAGCACCGCCTCCGAGACGACCTGGCTGAGGACCTGCGCGCGGATCAGCCGGCGCGCGTCCTCCTCGGTCACCTCCGCGCCCTCGAGTTGCGCGCTGAACACCTCCGGTCCGCCGATGAAGGCGACCTGGGCTTGCAGCGCCCTCGTCACCTGTCGATCGGTGACCGCGAGGTCTTTCTCGTCGGCGAACTCCTGCATGATCTCGGCCTGAATCAGGAACGTCAGGAGCTGACGGGTCAGATCCTTTCGCTGTGCCGTTCCCTGTTCGCCCGCCACCGACGGCGCGAAGCGAGGGTCGGCCAGGAGGAAGCGAAGGGTCGCCTCGAAGTCCTCCCGCTCGATCCGGTTGCCGTTGACGACGGCGGCGGCCGTCTCGAAGAAACCGCAACCGGAGGCGAGGACGGCCGGAAGGAGGATGAAGAGCGCGGTTCGGCGAAGCGACATCGCCCGCGATTCTAAAGGCTCGCCTCAGAGCGAGCGGGAGACCGTTCGGAAAGCGAATTCACGTGCTCACGAACCCAGCCGGGAAGCGTCGGCCCCATCGAGGACGGCTCCGGTTCGAGGTTCAGGGTTCGCGTCGGAACGTGATAGGAAAGCCGGGCGGGAAGCTCCCCCTCCTCCACATCGATTGGCCTGACGCGGACTTGGCCCCGGAACGTGGTGACCTCGTCGATTCCGAGCTCGAGACAAAGGATGCGGAGGCGAGCGACCTCGAGCAAGGTCTCGGCTTCGATCGGAACCGCGCCGAAGCGGTCCTCCATCTCCTCTCGCACGGCCGCGAGCTCATCCGGCGATCTCGCGGACGCGATCCGGCGGTAGAGATCGAGGCGAAGCCGCTCCTGCCCCAGGTACTCGGACGGCAGGAAGGCACGGACGGGGAGATCGATCCGGACCTCCCGTTCCTCCGGGAGGGGCTCCCCCTTCATCTCGGCCACCGATTCGGCCAGCAGGCGAGCGTAGGTGTCGAAGCCGACGGCGGCGATGTGGCCGGTCTGTTCGGCGCCGAGCAGGTTTCCGGCTCCGCGGATCTCGAGATCCTTGAGCGCGATCTGGTACCCGGAGCCAAGAGCCGTGTAGCGGCTGATCGTTGCGAGCCGCTCGTGCGTCTCTTCGGTGAGCGCCGCATGCTCGGGAAAGAACAGGTACGCGAACGCACGCTCGGCCGAGCGGCCGACTCGTCCTCGGAGCTGGTAGAGCTGCGAGAGTCCCATTCGGTGGGCGTCGTCAACGACGAGGGTGTTCGCGTTCGGAACGTCGAGGCCGGATTCGATGATCGTCGTGCACACGAGGACGTCGGTCTCCTCGTTCCAGAAGCCGAGCATCACCTTCTCGAGCACGCGCTCATCCATCTGCCCGTGGGCGATTTCGATCCGCGCCTCGGGAATGCGGTCTGAGAGGCGCGACGCGATGCGCTCGATGCTTCGCACGCGATTGTGAACCCAGAACACCTGGCCGCCTCGCCTAAGCTCCCGGCGGACGGCTGTGAGGCCCACCTGCTCGTCGTAGGGACCGACGTAGGTGAGAACCGGCTGGCGATCTTCGGGCGGCGTGTCGACGATGGAGAGGTCGCGAATTCCGGCGAGCGCCATCTCGAGGGTCCTCGGAATCGGCGTCGCGGTCATCGTGAGCACGTCGACGTTCACTCGAAGGCGCTTCAGCTTCTCCTTATGCTCGACGCCGAACCGCTGCTCCTCGTCGACGACGAGCAGTCCAAGATCCTTGAACCGGACATCCGCGGAGAGGAGCCGGTGGGTGCCGATCACGACGTCAACGTTGCCCGCGGCGACCTCTTCCAGAATCCGGCGCTGCTCGGCGTTTGAGAGAAACCGTGACAGCATCTCGACGCGAACCGGGAACGCTGCGAACCGTTCCGAGAACGTCACGGAGTGCTGCTCGGCGAGAAGCGTCGTGGGGACGAGCACGCCGACCTGTTTTCCGCTCATCACGGCCTTGAACGCGGCCCGAACGGCGATCTCGGTCTTCCCGTAGCCGACGTCGCCGCACACGAGTCGGTCCATCGGCCGGGAGGATTCCATGTCCCGCTTGACCTCGTCGGCGACGGTCAGCTGATCGGGCGTCTCATCGTGCGGAAACGCATCCTCGAGCTCACGCTGCCACACGTCGTCCGGCCCGAACCCGTGACCGGGAGCACTCATCCGCGCGGCGTAGAGGCGAACGAGCTCCCCGGCCAGGTCGCGCACCGCCCGGCGCACCCGTGCCTTCGCCTTCGGCCAATCGTTGCTCCCGAGCCGGTGAATCCGGGGGGTCTCTCCGCCGATGTAGCGCGCGACGACGTCCACCTGGTCGCCCGGGACGAACAGTCGGTCCCCGCCGGCGTACTCGAGCAGGAGATAGTCGCGTTCGGCGCCGGCGACCGCTCGCCGGACCATCCCAACGTACCGAGCCACGCCGTGGACGCGGTGCACCGCATAGTCACCGGGCGTGAGCTCCTGGGCGAACGCCGCCGCGGACTGACCGGCGACCCGCGGGGCGCGGTGTGCCGTCCGGCGACGCCCGAACAGGTCGTCCTCCCCAACCACCGCGATGCGGCCGTCCGAAAACACGAACCCCTCGGTGAGTCCCGAAACGGCCACGTGATCCCAGCGTTTGCCGTCGCCACGTTGGAGGACCTCGACGACGCGCTCGAGACTCCCTTGCCCCTCCGCCCCGATGCCGATCCGGTAGCCGGCCTCCCCCAGTTGGCCGACGCGCGCGGAGAGTGCCTCGGGCTTGCCGGCGATCGCGCCCCAACCGGTGATCCCGAGATCCTCACCCTCGGCGAATTCCGTGAGGTCGAGGCGGGGCATCCCGTCCAGTACCTCCTCGAGGGAGACGAGAGGGACCGGGCCCGGCCACCCGATCGCCTCGGACACCGCCTTCGCTTCCTCGACCACCGCGCGCGCCCGGTCGAGCGTCCGGCGAAGCGGGGCAACCGCGGCCCAGGCGCCCTCGGGAACCACATCTCCCAAGGTGGCCATCACGTCGAAGAGCAGTGGGGCCACGGTCTCCATGCCCTCGAAGAACAGGCCTTGAGACAGACGCTCGAGCGGGTCGCGGAATCGATCCTTGTAGCGAGGGACGAGCGTCTCGGCTCGGCTCGCCACGTTTTCGTCTGGAAGCAGCTCTCGAACCGGGAACACCTCTATCCGGCCAACGTCCCCGGTGGACGTCTGGGTTGACGGAGAGAACGCTCGGAGTCGTTCCACCAGATCGCCGTCGAACTCCGCGCGAGCCGGCCTCGAGGCCGTTCCGGGAAAGACGTCCACGATGCCACCCCGAAGGGCGAACTCGCCGCGATGCGAAACGAGGTCCGTGCGCTCGTAGCCGAGACGAGCGAGCGACTCGGCCAGTGCATCCGGGGCGAACTCCGCCCCCGGCTCGATGACGAACGGCTCGTTCTCGCCGATCCCCGGGACGAGACGCTGGAGCGCCGCCTGGACGGGCGCCGCCAGGATGAACGGGCCGGCGGCCCGACGAGCCCGATACGCAGCCCGTGCTCGGCGGGCCGCGATCTCGGCAGCGGGGCTGATGCCCTCCACGGGAAGGGCGTCCCACGCAGGGAAGAGCGCAACCCGCTCATCACCGAGGAAGGCCGCTGCTCCGCGCGCGAAGCGCTCCGCATCTTCCGGCGTGGAAGTAACGACGAGCACGGTGGCTTCGATCGCCTGCGCGAGCCCGGAGACGACGTAGGGGTAGGCAGGGTAATCCGCACGAGCCACCCGCGGCCCCTCACGCGCAAGAAGCCCCTGGAAGCCCGAGCTCTCGAGGAGCGGTTCGATCAGTGTCTTCACGACAGCACAACAAGGCCCTGATCCGAACGGACCGGGCCTCTCCTCCTGTTCGATTCTAGTCGGGACTGAGTTGGGGCTTTCGCTGCCTCGCTCGCTGCCGGGCGCGAAACGCTTCGACGCTCGCGCGGTTCCCGCATACCTCGGGGTTGCAGTAGCGGCGAGAGCGATTCCTCGACATGTCGACGAACACGTCGACGCAGTCATCCCGCTCGCAGGCGCGGAGGCGCTCGAACCCGTGCTCGTTCACGATCGAGGCAAGTCCCATCGCCGCTTCGGCCGCCAATCGCTCGGCAAGGGGCGCGTCCTGGGGCGCGAAGTGCAAGTGCCAGGGTTCTCCATCGTGACCGGTGAGCTGCGGAAGGGAGCCGGACTCCACGAGCAGCGAGTTGAGGGCTTCCACGGCGGCCCGCTCGCTCCCGGCGCCGAACACGCCCCGAAGGCGCTCTCGCAGGGCGCGGACCGCCTTCAAGTCCGTGTCGCTGATTGCCCGCCGATAGCTGACGGAATGCCTTCGGAGGAGCCTCGATAGGGCGGCTCGATCGGGCAAGTAGTCGTTCCCCTTGACCGGGTTCTCGGAGTTGACGAGATCCACCGCCAGCTTGACACACCGGTTTGCGTAACCCGTAAATTCCACTTGACTCCTTACACCTCAGGTGCTATTGTAACCACCGTAATGGAGTTTGCTCCTTTCGGAGCGCTGAGTCAAGCAGAGGAGGTGGACAATGGTGCTGGTGATCGGGATGGTCCTGGCCCTTCTGGTGCTCTTCGAGCTCTCAGCGGTGGCGTTGGGGACGGACACCCGTGACGGCGACGACTGGCGCGTCCACCGCCGCCGGGCACAGGGCGCCTAGCCGCACTACCAGGATGGGCCCCGCGCCGCCGGCTACGCGCCTGGAGCCGCGGGGCGGTTGAAGCGGTCCTGGGCGGGCGAGAGCCCCTCACGGATGAGCGTTTCGACAGCGTCCGCAGCGTCCTCCACGAGGAATCCCGCTTGCTCTCGTTCGGATCTTGAGAAAGCATCGAGAACGTGGTCGGCGGCATCCTGTCTTCCCTTCGGACGGCCGACACCGACGCGAACCCGGAAGAAGTCCGGAGTGCGAAGCGCTCGGACGAGCGACTCCAGTCCTCGGTGCCCAGCCGTGCTCCCACCCCGCTTCAGTCGGAGCGCGCCGAATGCCAGGTCGATGTCATCGTGCACCGCCACGAGTCGCTCCGTCTCGAGTCGTCGCTTTCTCAGAAACGACGTGACCGGCGGACCTGACTCGTTCATGAACACGAGCGGCCGAAGAAGATACAGCGGCTGATCGCCGAGGCGCGCCTCGGCCGCCTCCACCGAGATGAAGCGCACCTTTCGGAACCGAGTTCCCAGGCGTTCGGCGAGCCGTTCGACGACCCGCGCGCCGATGTTGTGGCGAGTCTCGGCGTATCCGGGGCCCGGGTTGCCCAGCCCGACGACGAGCCAGGCAGGCATGCGACCGGAGACCTAGCCCTCCTGCTCCTTGCCGCCTTGCTCGGAAGGCGATTCGCCTTCCTCCGCGGGAGGCGCCTCCCCTTCCTCACCCTCGACGCCTTCCTCGCCCTCGACGCCCTCTTCCTCTTCCCCGACCTCTGCCTCGGGAACCTCGAGGACCGGCGGTGGGACGACCGAGACAACCGTTTCGTCGGTGGGCGTGAGGAGCGTGACCCCCTGGGGGATCACGAGCACGGAAACAGGGAGCGAGTCGCCGATCTGGAGCTCCGTGATGTCGGCGGGAATGGATTCGGGCACGTCCGTCGGGAGGCACTCCACGCGGAGCTCCCAAAGGTGGTGCTCCACCACACCGCCTTCCTTGACGCCCTTCGACTCACCGGTCAGGAGCACCGGCACGTCAACCTCGATCGCGACGTCGCGGCGGATCCTCATGAAGTCGACGTGCATGAGCGTCCCCTTGACGATGTCCCGCTGCACTTCCCGCGGCATCGCGAGGTAGTCCTCGCCATTCATCGAGATGTTCACCAGGACGTTCGCTCCCGCCTCGGTGTGGAGGACCTGCGAAAGGTCGTGCGAGTCCACCGAAAGCGCGAGCGTCTCGAGCGCCGGGCCGTAGAGCACGCCGGGAACGCGCCCGGCCGTGCGGAGTCGGCGGGCAATACCCTTGCCCGACTCCTCGCGTGCCTCGGCCTTCAGCTGAACTTCCATCTTGGACTCGCCCCCTCAGGCGCAGTGGTGGATTGTAGCCCGCCCATCCGACCGGGGGCTAACGCTCCGCCTACGGCATGTTCTCGCCGTGGAAAAGCTCGGACACGGATTCGTCCTCGAACACGGCGTTCAAAGCTGACGCCACGAGCGACGCGATGGAGAGGATCGTGAGCTTGTCGATCCGCTTCTCGTCGGGCACCGGCAGGGTGTTCGTAACGACGACCTCCTTGATCGGCGCCTCCTCGAGCCGCTGGACGGCCTTCCCGGAAAGGACCGGGTGGGTCGCCGCCCCATAGATCTCGCCGGCGCCTTCCTGGGAGAGCGCCTTCGCACCCTCGGCCATCGTGCCGGCGGTGTCGACCATGTCGTCCACGAGGATGCATGCCTTCCCCTTCACCTCGCCGACGACCGCCATTCGGTCGATCTTGTGCGCTTCTCGTGGAGACCGTCGCTTGTAGATAAAGGCGAGGTCGGCGTGAAGGTATTCGCGAAGCCTCTCCGCCGTCTTCACGCGGCCGGCGTCCGGGGCCACGACCACGAGGTCGCTCGGGTCTGGGAGGTCGATGTCCTGCTCGAGATAGTCCGAGAGGAGCGGAAGCGCGGTGAGGTGATCGAAGGGGTAGTCGAAGTACCCCTGGATCTGCCCGCTGTGGAGATCGACAGAGACCACTCGGTCGGCGCCGGCGGCAGTCAGCAGATCGGCGACCAGCTTGGCCGAGATCGGCTCCCGGGCGAGCGCCTTCTTGTCCTGTCGCGAGTAGCCGTAGTAGGGAACGACCGCGGTGATCCGTTTCGCGGACGCGCGTTTCAGCGCGTCGATCATGATGAGCTCCTCCATGATCGACTCGTTCACGGGGTCGGCGTGCGTCTGAATGATGAACGCGTCGGATCCCCTGACGCTCTCGTCGTAGCGAACGTAGATCTCACCACTCGCGAATCGCGAGATCTTCGCGGGGGAGAGTCCGACACCCAAGTGTTTCGAGATCTCATCGGCGAGCTCGGGGTGACTCGTGCCGGCGAAGAGCATCATTCGCTTCTTTGTCGTGATCTCCCGGATCGAACTCACGCGTCCCCCCTTCGCCCCTTCCGACGGGTCTTCTTTTGGCGTTCCGAGTACCCCTTCACGGTTCTCTGCTCCGCACGCTCCACCGCGAGCGCGCCGGGCGGGACATCCTCGGTGATGGTGGAGCCGGCTCCCGTGA
Organism: Actinomycetota bacterium; assembly: GCA_050693155.1. Taxonomy (GTDB): domain Bacteria; phylum Actinomycetota; class UBA4738; order UBA4738; family CALAEC01; genus JBOGWA01. The sequence goes on from JBOGWA010000152.1 coordinate 11,187, forward strand.
CCGCTCCCCGCCCGACCTTCACCGGTGCAACCAACATCGTATCCGAGCCGATGAAGGCTTCGTCGTCGATCACGGTCTGATGCTTCTCCACGCCGTCGTAGTTGCAGGTGATCGTGCCGGCGCCGACGTTGACGTCGCGGCCGATCTGCGCGTCACCGACATACGAAAGATGCGGCACCTTGCTCCCTTCCCCGACGCGTGACGCCTTGATCTCTACGAAGGCGCCCGCCTTGGTGCGCGGGGCGAGGACCGTCCCCGGTCGCAGGTTCGCGTAGGGACCCACGCTCGAGCCGGCGCCGATCCGGGCCCTTCGCACGACAGAGAACTGGACCTCGACGCCGTTCCCGATCCAGGAGTCGACGACCCGGGAGGCGGGGCCGATGACGCATCCGGCGCCGATCCTCGTGTCACCCTCGAGGAACGTAAGGGGGTGGATGGTGGTATCCCGCCCGACGCGAACTCCGACGTCCACGTAGGTTCGGTCCGGATCGACGAGCGTGACGCCTCGCGCCATCAGTTCATCGTTGATCCGCCCGCGCATGACGCGAGCGGCGTCGGCGAGTGCGGCCCGCGAGTTCACGTCAAGGGCCCCACCAAAGTCCGCCACGACCGCACGGACGTCCTCTCCCTTCTCGACGAGGATCCCGACGACGTCCGGGAGGTAGTACTCGCGCTGGCGGTTGTCTCTGTCGACGGCCGGGAGCGCCCGAAAGAGGTCCTCCCGCCGGAATGCGTACACGCTCGTCGCCACTTCGCGGACATCGCGTTCCTCAGCAGACGCGTCGCTCTCCTCTGCGATTCTCACGAACCGATCACCGTCACGGATCACGCGCCCGTATCCCGTCGCGTCCTGGAGCAGGGCCGTCTGGACCGTTGCGGTCGCCTTCCGAAGCCGGTGGACGCGGAGGAGATCTCGCAGCATGGCTTCAGTAATGAGGGGATTGTCGCCGGGAAGCACGAGGACGTCGACCGATCGGCCGACCGCGCGTTCGGCCACAAGCACGGCGTGCCCCGTTCCCAGCGGCTCCCCCTGCTCCACGAACTCGACCGGGACGCCGAGGTCCCACGAACGGACAACCTCTTCCACCTGGTCCCTGTCGTGGCCGACGACCACGGCCACCTGCTGCGGTCCGACTCGCCGCACGGCTTCGAGTGCGTGTCGTAGGACCGGGCGCCCGCAAACAGGATGGAGGACCTTGGGAAGGGCCGATTTGAGGCGTTTTCCCTTTCCGGCGGCCATGACGACGGCCGCAAGGGTGCGGGAAGGTTTTCTGGCCACGGGGTGCTCCTAGTCGAGCCGTGCACTTTGTACCCGCCGAGGGATACTCGTGCAACGTGCCTCGGACATAGGCGCCACGG
>JBOGWA010000153.1:0-16825 GCA_050693155.1 Actinomycetota bacterium
ACGTAAACCCCAATGGTGCGACGGCGACTGTGACGATCGTCGTGACGCCGAACCAGCCCCGCGAGATCGCCAACACCGTCACGGTTTCGAGCTCGACGAACGATCACGTTCCCCCGAACAACAACGACACGGAGAAGACCATCGTGGGGCGTCCTCCGGGGGGCGGTTCGGGGCCGCAGGAATGTACGAGCACCGGCACGGCGGGCCCGGACGTGATGCTCGGCACGCCGGGCCGCGACTTCCTTTGCGGGGCGGACGGGAACGATCGCCTCCTCGGTCTTGCCGGGAACGATCTCCTCGACGGCGGGCTCGGGAACGACACGCTCGACGGCGGTGAGGGTGTCGATGCCGTCACGTATCAGAACGCGCCTGGTGAGGTGAGCGCGGATCTCAAGCTGGGCCGTGTCACCGGCAAGGGCGCAAGCACCGACACCGTCACGGGGGTGGAGAACATCGTCGGCAGCAACTTCGACGACCGTCTCACCGGGGAAGGGGCGAGGAACCGACTCGACGGGCTTAATGGCAACGACGAGCTTCGTGGGTTCGGTGGTCCCGATCGCCTTATCGGAGGTGGTGGGAAGGACAACCTCCTGGGCGGGGGTGACGTCGATGTGGGTCGTGGCGGCCCGGGCGCAGACACGCTCTCCGGCGGAGGCGGCGAGGACGACTTGGCAGCCGCCGCGGGCAGGGATGTTGTTCGCGGAGGCAACGGCGATGACGAGCTTCGCGGGGGCGGCGGTTCCGACGTACTCGTGGGTCAGGGCGGTGACGACCTCTTGGTCGGTGGGCAGGGAAGCGACGTGTGCCGACCAGGCCCGGGCGCCAACGTCACGAGAGGCTGCGAACGCTAGGTCGAGCGGCTGACGAGATCGACGAGGCGATCCGCCGCCTGCGGCGCGTTCCCGTGCTCTTCGTGCTTGAAATAGCAGAACACGTCACGCCCGCCTTCAACGGCTGAGCGAACCCGCTCGGCCCAAAGCTCGAGATCCGCGTCCGAGTACTCGGTCTTTCGCAGGCGTAGGTAGGCGAACGGCTCCGACGCAAAGACGTCCGGCTCCTGCTCGTCGGTCTCGGCGACGCACCAGGCCACGCCCTGACTCGCGAGGACGTCTCGCGCCTCCTCCCACGACGAATGCCGGAACTCCATGGCGAACCGAAACGTGGGCGGGAGGTAAGCGAGGAATGACTCGATCAAGGTCCGGTCGTACCGCAGCGTGGGTGGGCATTGGAAGAGAATGGCGCCGAGCCGCTCACCGAGCGTTTTCGCCCGCTCCAGGAACACCGAGACCGCCTCGTCCGCTCCTGCGAGTCGGAGCCAGTGGGTGATTCGTTGGTGGGCCTTCAGGGTGAATCGGAACTCCTCGGGCGTCTGGGAGAGCCACTTCTCGATCGTGGTCTCGGCCGGCTGGCGGTGGAACGTGTAGTTGATCTCCACCGACGGGAGCCGCGAGGCGTAGTAGGACAGCATGTTCGCGTCCTTCAGGTCCTCGGGGTAGAACAGGCCCTTCCACTCCTTGTAGGAGAACCCCGAGGTCCCGACGTAGAGGGTTCCGGCCACGCTCCTATGCAAGCACACCCCCGCGGTCCAGGGGTCCGGGGGTCAACTGGTGGGGCGTCTGAGGCATCCGATAGAATCCCCCGAGCGTGGCCCGTCAATCGTTTCGAGAGGCTCAGTTCGTGACCGTCGGTGAGGTCGCACAGCTGATGCGCGTGTCCAAGATGACCGTCTATCGGTTGATCAAGCAGGGAGATCTTCCGGCCGTACGCATCGGCCGCGGCTACCGAATCCGAGAACAAGACGTCCACCGTTACCTGGATTCGAGGTACACGGAAGCGGGATAACCAACTCATTCGCGGACGCGAACCTGAGCCCCCGGGTCCGGGGGGCGAGATGGACGTATTCGAGGAGGCCGTCGAGCGGTCCGTTGCAGGCCGCGGTGTGGTCCTCCTGATCGGTGGGCTCGATTCGGGAAAGACGACGCTCGCGCGCCGGATCGCTCGTGCCGGCGTCGAGGCCGGCCTTACGGTCGGCGTAGTCGATGCCGACGTCGGCCAATCCACGGTCGGCCCACCAACCACCGTCGGACTGCGCCTGTGCAGGGTCCCGGCGGACATCGAGCCGGAGCTCCTCGCCAAGGCGGACGCCTTGGAATTCGTGGGCTCCACGTCGCCTCAGGGACACCTGGTCCCGCTGCTCGTCGGCGCGCGCCGACTGCTCGAGCGAGCGAAGCAGGAAGGGACCGACATGGTGGTCGTCGACACGACGGGCCTGGTCTCGGGTGTCTACGGCCAGGTCCTCAAGTACTACAAGGTGCAGCTCCTGGAACCCGATCTCATCGTCGGACTTCAGCGTGGACGGGAGCTCGAGCCGGCCTTTGGCATCGCAAGGCGATTCTTTGCGGCCGAGATTCTTTCCCTCGCCGTGCATCCCGACGTTGTGCCGACCTCGGTCGAGCAGCGAGCCCTCAACCGAGAGCAGTCGCTCCGGCGCTATTTCTCCGAGCCGCTTCAGCGCTGGAGGGTGAAGCCGACCGTTTTCATGCCGGCCCTTCCCGACCTCTTCGACGTGAAGCTCCTCGATCAGATCATCGTCGGGCTCTCGGACGGCAAGAGCAGATGCATCGGGGTCGGCTACCTCGAGTACCTCATGAACGAAGGAGCGCTCAGGCTCATCTCGCCGGCCCCGGAGGCCCCGAAGGCGCTCATCCTGGGGTCGGTGCAGCTAGACGAGGGCTTCCGGGCCCGGCGGGTCGATCTCCGCAACCTTTTCGGATCCGACTGAGCCGATGCCCTCGGTCATCAAGAAGCGGCGGAAGAAGATGCGGAAGAAGAAGCACCGGAAGATGCTCAAGCGCTCCCGCTGGCAGCGGCGGCAGCGAAAGTAACGCCCCGGATGATGGCCCGGACGATCCTGTTCCTCTCCGACTACGGTCGCAAGGACCCCTACGTCGGCATCTGCCACGCGGTCATGGCGAGGATCGCGCCGGAGGTGCGCGTCGTTGACCTCACGCACAGCATCCTGCCGCAGGGAATTCGCGGCGGCGCCGTGACCCTGGCCGACGCCGCTCGTTACGGCCCGGAGGATGCCGTCTACCTCGCGGTCGTGGACCCGGGGGTGGGGACGGTGCGGCGACCGATCGCGGTGGCCGCAGGGCGGGGGGTTCTCGTCGGACCCGACAATGGTCTCCTGTCGCTCGCGTGGGAGGTCCTGGGTGGGCCCTCGGGCGCATGGGAGATCGAGTCCCCCCGAGTCGTTCTCGAGCCGATCTCCGAGACCTTTCACGGCCGCGACGTTTTCGCCCCGGCCGCGGCTCACGTCGCCTCGGGGCTGGCGCCGGACGAGCTAGGTCCGGCCGTCGACCCAGGCGGTCTCGCTCGCATTGAGCCACCGGTTCCCAAGCTCGAGGCCGGTCATCTTCACTGTGAGGTCTTGGGCATCGACCGCTTCGGGAACGTCCAGCTCTCCGTTCGCCGAGAGCATCTGGAACGAGCGGGGTTGCTCGGGTCCGCCGACCTGGAGGTTCGCTGGAGCGGACGGGTGTCTAAGTTTCCGCACGTCCGAACGTTCCGAGAGGCGGGAGAGGGAGCCTACGCAACGCTCGTGGACTCCTCCGGTTGGCTCGCGATGGTGCAGAACATGGGAAACGCTGCGGAGTCGCTGGGCATTCAGGTCGGCGATCCGGTCGTCGTCGCCCTCCCCGGCCGGGATCCGGACTAGGGAAAATCTTTCGGGGGGGTTGGGGGGCAGAGCTCGCCCGGATACAGGTGGCGGTTGTCCAGCGAGCGAGCGAGCCCCCCAATAGTAAGATCGCGCGCATGGGACAGCGGGTTCTGATCACCGGCATCTCCGGGTATCTCGCCGGCCGCTTCGCCCGTCGGCTCGAGGAGGACCCTGGCGTCGACTACATCGTCGGCGTCGACTTGGAGGAGCCGACGCTCGATCTCGAGCGCACGGAGTACGTGCGCGCGGACATTCGGAACCCGCTCGTGGTGAAGGTCCTCCAGACGACCGAGGTCGACACACTCGTTCACCTGAACATCCTCGCCACGCCCGCGCGCATGGGCGGCCGGAGCCAGATGAAGGAGATGAACGTAATCGGGACCATGCAGCTCTTTGCGGCCTGCCAGCGGGCCGAGCGGCTCCGGAAGGTCGTGATGAAGTCAACGACGGCGATCTATGGAGCCGACGCGCGTGATCCTGCCCTCTTCACCGAAGAGATGTCCGCCAGGTCCTCGCCCAAGGGTGGGTACGGGAAAGACGCCGTCGAGGTCGAGCAGTACGCGCGGGACTTCGGACGCCGCAGACCCGATATCGGCGTCACGGTCCTTCGGTTCGCCAATTTCATGGGCCCCGGCATCGAGACTCCCTTTACGAAGTACTTCTCGCTTCCCGTGGCGCCCACGGCGATGGGGTTCGATCCGAGAATCCAGTTCGTCCACGAGGACGACGCGGTGGAGATCCTCTTCCGGGCGACGCGAGAGGACCATCCGGGCATCTTCAACGTCACTGCGGACGGGGTCCTCCTGCTGTCTCAGGCTATTCGGATGGTCGGGAAGCTTCCGATCCCCATCGTGCTGCCACTCGCGCGCCCGGTCGCAAACCTCGTGCGCCGATTCGGGCTCGTCGACTTTGCCACGGACCAGCTGCAGTTCCTCCTGTACGGTCGGGTGGCGGAAAACGCCCGGATGAAGAACCGGTTCGGATACGAGCCGGAGTTCACGACGCGGGCGGCGCTCGAGGACTTCCTCCGTGGCCGGAAGGTGCGGGGACTCGTCTCAAGGGAGCAGGTCGCGGATTGGGAACGGGAGGTCAATGCGTTCCTGAGGCGAAAGCGGCAGGAGCAGTTCGAGGGTAATCCTCGTGGCTGAGGTCATTCCGATCCACGGACGCTCCGAGGCAGGCGCCACGCAGTGCCGCGCGACCACGAAGGCCGGCAAGCGGTGTCGCAACCGGTCCCTTCAGGGGACGGAGTTCTGCGGCGTCCATCGAACGAAGGAGCGTATCGGGCCATTCGACGCGCGAACGGTCGAGAACATCCTCGCATTCGTCAGGCGACGGCTCGTCGGCGACTACGAGATCGACGAGTTCGGATTCGACCCGGAGCTCACGGAAACGATCCTTGCGCCCATCGCACGCATCCTGCACCAGAAGTGGTTCCGGATCGAGTGGGTCGGTCTCGAAAACGTTCCGAGCGAGGGCGCGGCGCTCCTCGTCTCGAACCATGCGGGCACGGTCCCCATGGACGCCGTCATGCTCAAGTTCGGTCTCCTCGACGTCCACCCGGCCCACCGCCACGTTCGCCTCCTCGCCGCGGATCTGGCATTCCGGCTGCCGTTCTTCGGGCCTCTCGCCCGCAAGTCGGGCAACACACTCGCGTGCGAGGAGGACGCGCTCCGGCTCCTACGGGCGGGCGAGCTCCTCGGGGTGTTTCCCGAGGGCTTCAAGGGGGTCGGCAAGCACTATCGAGACCGGTACAAGCTCCAGCGATTCGGGCGTGGAGGGTTCATGGAGGTGGGGCTCCGCGCGCGCGTGCCCATGATCCCGGTCTCGATCGTCGGCTCGGAGGAGATCTATCCGAAGATCGGCGACATCAAGCCGCTCGCCCGTCTGATGGGCGCCCCGTACTTTCCCGTGACGCCCTTCTTCCCATGGCTCGGTCCGCTCGGGGCGATCCCGATCCCATCGAAGTGGATCGTCGAATTCGGCGAACCGATCCGGACAGACGAGTACGCCGAAGACGCGTGGCAGGATGCGCTCTTGGTCTTCGAGCTCACGGATCGCGTGCGCGACGTCATCCAGCAGACGCTCTATCGCAACGTGATGGCGCGCCGCTCGGTGTTCGGTTAGTCGATAGGCGCTGAAGGGCTCGGGACCGATCGCGACCGGTTTCGGGCGTCTTGAAGCTGCTGCCAGGCGATTACGCCTCCGATGACGAGCGCAATCAGGACGAGGACGATCGTGACGAGCGTGAACCGCCGCACGAGCTACGTGCGGTCCGAGACGGGCTCGCGACCGGGGGTCGGCGCCTCGCGGCCCAGCCAGCGCTCGCAGAGCTCGCGATTCCGAACGAGGACCTCCCTCACGGCCGCATCGTCGTCGAGGAAGCTCCGCAGGTCGAGCTCCAACGAAAGCGTTCCGGCGAATCCATCTCGACCCACCGCCTCGAGCAGTCGGTCGATGGCGAGCACCCCTTCGTCCACAGGGAGGTGCGAGTCCCATCCCTTCCCGGCGTTGTTCGAAATATGGAAATGCACGACCTTCGTCCGGTACCGCCGGTAGGCCTGGACGAGGTCGATCTTTGACACGGCGAGGTGGCTCGTGTCGAGGACGAGGTACGTGAAACGGTCCAGGTCCTCGAAGTCCTGGCTCGCGTGAAACGTCAGGCCGCGGTCACCGCGGATCTTCACGGGAAACATGTTCTCAACCGCGATCGTGACGCCGGTTCTCGCCGAGTGCTCGGCGAGGTTTCTGGCGACCCACCGCCGATACCTCACCTGCCAGTGATAGGGAGGGTGGGCCACCACGAGGGGGATCCCGGCCTCCTCCGCTACCTGGGTGGCGCGCTGAAGTTTCTCCACCGGTTCCGTCCCCCACACTCGTCGAGTCACGAGCAGCATCGGGGCATGAAGGGCCGCGACCGAGAGGTCAAACTCCGCCGCGAGCTCCCGGATCCGCCGCGCATCCTGGGTTGCCGGGTCGCGAGTCACCATGACCTCGATGGCTTCGTATCCCGCCTCCTTCGCGTGACGGAACGCGTCCTTCAACGTCGCTCGAAAGAACGGCGCGGTGGAGAGCAGGAGCTTTGGGGTCGTCTGCATCATCTGGAGGCTATCGAGAAGGCGCGCCATTGTACGGATGCCCATTGGGCCGGTCAACGAACCTCCAACGTGGTTGAGGCCACGCGATTGCGGGCGAGAACGACGATGGCGGCCACGAGGATCGCCGCGCCGGTCGCGCCGAGCAGCCCGAGGCGCTCGTCGAAGAGGGTGAGGCCGAGGATCGATGCCGTGAGCGGTTCCAGCAGAGTCACGATGCTCGCGACCGTCGCCCCGGTGGTTCGGAGCCCGGTATTGAACAGGATGTATCCCAGCGCAGAGGGAACGAGCCCCAGGTAGAGCAGCAGCGGCCACCCCTCCGAGAACGTCGCCCCGAGCTCGGCCTGGCCGGCAGGAGCGGGGGACAGGAGGATCGCGGCCACGACGAACGTCATCGCCGCAAGCTGGAGTGGGTGGATCTTCTCCATCACGCGCTTTGCCACGACGGCGTACACGGCGTAGGAGAGCCCCGCACCGAGCGCCAGGAGCGAGCCGAGAAGGAACTCGCCTCCCGCCGCCTGAACGCCCCCCGGACCGAGCAGGAGCAGGCCGGTCCCCGCGATCCCCAGGCCGAGCGCGAGCAGCACCCGGGGGGTGAGGCGCTCCCCGAGGAAGATCACGGAGAGCACGGCAATCATGATGGGGGCCGAACAGATCGCGATCAGGGCGGTGAGGGCCACCCCGACGCGGGTGACGGCGGAGAAATACCCGATCTGGAACCCCGCCATGCAGATCCCTGCGACGAGCGCCACGGGAGCGCAGAGCCGCCAGCGCGGCCACGGACGGCCGAGCGATTGCGCAACCACGACCAAGACTGGAGCCGCGACCGCGACGCGCATGAACCCGACGAAGAGAGGACCGGCGGCCGCTTCCGCAGCCAGCGTCTTCATCGTTGCGCCGGTCGTTCCCCAGGAAACCGCGGCCAGGGCAATGAGAAGGAGGCCGGGGCTCATTGGGAGCGGAGCCTATCCGACCGGGGGTTATCGCTGCGCTTGGGCCTGGAACCGCTTCTCGACATGTCTTGGCTCCGCTACTTGAGCCCCCGGACCCCCACTCCGAACGTCGATGTGGTCTGCTACAAAGGCCCACGTGAGTGGCGTTCGTGGCTTCATTGACCGTGTCCGCGACGAGCGTCGGGTTCGTCGCGACGTCGAACGCTTCGATGATGAGAAGCGAACCCGATTACGGGACACGTTTCTCCGAGGCGAGCGGGACCGCCGCCGGCGAGGCGCTCCCAAGCCGTCTCTCAAGGAGCGCGGGTGGAAATGGTGGTCGCCGCGCGTGGCGATCTCGCTCGTGTCGATCCTCGTGCTGTTCGCGGTTTACGTCCTGTACGGTCCGCTCCCTTCCGAGGTGCCGTCGCTTCAGACCGCATTCGTCTACGACCGGAACGGCAGGCTCATTGCGGAGCTCAGGCCCGAGGAGAATCGCGTCGTCGTCCCCCTCGAAAGAATCCCCGACGATCTCCAGCGCGCGATCATCGCCGCGGAGGACCAGCGCTTCTACGAGCACTCGGGCGTCGACCTCGGGGCGATCCTTCGCGCCGCCTGGGCGAACGTCACCGGCGGGACGTTCCAGGGTGGTTCCACGATCACGCAGCAGCTGGTGAAGAACCTCTACGTCGGAGCCGAGCGAACGCTCTGGCGAAAGATCCGCGAAGCCATTCTGGCCGTGCGCTACGACCGCAAGTTCTCGAAGGGGGAGATCCTCGAGCGTTACCTGAACACGGTCTACCTCGGGCACGGCGCGTACGGAGTGGAGGCGGCCGCCCAGCTCTATTTCGGAAAGCACGCCGAGGAGCTCACGCTGGCCGAGTCCGCCCTGTTCGCCGGCATCGTGGCTGCGCCGGAGCGCTTCAGCCCGCGCAACCATCCGGTCGAGGCAGTCGCTAGACGTGATTGGGTCCTCAGTCGAATGGTCGACCTGGGATTCGTCGATGCGATCGAGGCCGATGCGGCGTCGCGAGCGCCGCTCGTCGTCCAGCCGACAGAGCCGTTGCGAACGCGAGCCGACTACTTCATCGACTATCTCCGGCGGAGCATCATCAGCGAGCACGGCGTCGATCAGTTCTACAGAGGTGGCCTTCGGATCGAATCGACCCTCGATCTCGACCTCCAGCACCACGCGGAGAAGGTCATCAAGAGCGTTCTCGACGAGCCGGGCGATCCGCAGGCGGCGCTCGTCGCGATCGATGTGAAGACCGGTGGCATCCTCGCGATGGTGGGCGGAAGGAACTTCCAGAAGTCACAGGTGAACCTGGCGACCGGGCAGGGAGGGTCGGGGCGACAGGCGGGGTCGGCCTTCAAGCCGTTCACGCTGGCTCGTGCGCTCATCGAAGACGTCAGTCCCTACGAGGTCTACTCGGCGCCGGGAGAGATCACTCTGCCCGGGGGCTGGAGCCCGAGTAACTACGGGGGGTCTTCCTACGGTTCCCTCACGCTTCGCTCGGCGACGATCTATTCCGTGAACACCGTCTACGCCCAACTGGTGTTGGACGTCGGTCCGATGGACGTCGCAGAGCTGGCCCACCGGATGGGGATCGTGAGCGAGCTCGCGCCCGACGGCACGATCACGCTCGGTTCTTCCGACGTCACGCCGCTCGAGATGGCTGTTGCCTACTCGACGTTGGCCGCGAAGGGTGTCCGGCACGAGGGGACCGGGGTCGCCCGAATGCTCGACGGGAAGGCCGACGTCGTCGAGGAGATCGACCCCCTCGGGACGAGGGCGCTTTCCTCGGACGTGGCGCTGCAGGTCACCGATATCCTCGTCGACGCCGTCTCGTACGGAACCGGGACCGCGGCGCGGCTTCCGGACGTTGAGGTCGCCGGGAAGACCGGAACAACGAACAACAACGCCGATGCCTGGTTTTGCGGGTACACGACGGAGGTCGCCACCTGCGTTTGGGTCGGGTACCCCCAAGGACAGATCCCCATGGACGACGTGCACGGGATCGCCGTCACCGGCGGCTCGTTCCCCGCGGAGATCTGGCGCCTGTTCATGGCTGAGCTTCCGGTCCCGGAGGAGGGGTTCGAAGGTCCCGCGGCCAGTCCGGCGCCCACGATCTCGCCGAAGCCTTCCGAGCCCGAAGGTGGGCCGTCGCCGGCCCCGAGCCCGCCGCCCTCGCCAACGCCGACGCCGACCGGCGGCGGTGGGATCGTCCCAACGCTGATTCCCACCCCGCCACCTGGCTAGTATCGTTCGCGCGTGAGCGAGCAGGACAACCTCCCGTTCTGGAGGGGAGAGCGGGGTCGCTACGAGGTCTGGTTCCTCACCATGTCGGCGCCCGACGGCCGCGCGGGCTACTGGATCAGGTACACGGTTCGCGCACCCGTCACGGGGCCACCAGAGTCGCGGGCGTGGTTCGCTCGCTTCGACCGTGACGATCCAATCCGCACGTTCGGAGTGAATGCCCCGGCCGAGCTCGGCAGCCAGGGCCTCGCGATGAGCCATGATGGATTCCGGATCCGGTTGGGCGAATCCGCGCTCTCACCGGGCCGTGCGGTGGGCAGGATCGATGGCGGCGGTCACGAGGCATCGTGGGACCTCTCGTTTGAATCGGGTGATCCCACGTATCGTCTTTTGCCCCGGCCTTTCTATCGGGGGAGCCTCGCTCCCACGAAGCCGTACACGCCGAATCCGGATCTGCGGTTCCGGGGCGCCATCGAAACAGACGGTGAGACGGTCAAACTCGAAGGCGCCCCCGGCCAGCAGGGACATCTGTTCGGCAGCAGGCACGCCGAGCGGTGGGCCTGGGCCTTCTGCAACGCTTTCGAGCCCCGGGGGTCCGGGGGGGAAGCCGAAGTCTTCCAAGCGATCTCTGCCCAGGGGCGCAGAGGCCCGTTCCTCACACCCCTGCTGACGTTCGCGGGTCTTCGGATCGGTGGCGAATGGCTCCGTTTCCGGGGGACGGCCCGCCGGAATCCGTGGGACCTCGGGACCTGGCGCCTCGACCTCAGGGCACGCGGCTACCGACTGGAGGGAGTAGTCAGCGCGGAGCACCAGGAAATGGTCCGGGTCCGGTACCTGGATCCCGACGGCTCGGAACGCTGGTGCCACAACTCCGAGGTTGCCTCGAGCCGTCTTTCGCTTTCCACTCGAGGCGGGAGCGGTTGGCGCCCTGTTCGACAGCTCGTCTCCGACGGGACCACGCACGCGGAGTGGGCGGGCAGAACGCCCGCGACGCAGGTCGAGGCCCTGCACGTCGAGGTTCCGTGACTTCGTCGCTCTCCGACCTCGTGCGTCGATCGGCGGAACGCCGGCCCGAGAAGACGGCCCTGATCTTCGGGGCCTCGAACCTCAGCTACGAGCTGGTCGAGGAGCGAGTCCGCCTCACCGCCGGAGTCCTGCACGACCTGGGCGTTCGAAAGGGAGACCGGGTCGCGCTTCTCGTGGGCAACGTGCCGGAGTTCGTCTACGCATTGCACGGAGCGCTTCGGATCGGCGCCGTCGCCTGCCCGCTCAACGTGATGCTTACCCCGGAAGAGGTGGGGTACATGCTGGCCGACGCTGAAGCGAAGGTGGTGGTCGTCGAGCCCCCCTTCGCACCGACCGTGCTGGCCGTCCGCGACCGGCTCGACTCCGTCGAGCAGATCCTCGTGACAGCGCGTCCGCCGATTCCGAGCGGAACGCTTTCTTGGGACGAGTTGATCGGCGACGCGAGCGATCCGCCCCAGGTCGAGGTGGGCGCCGACGATGTCGCGCTCATCACCTACACGGCGGGGACGAGCGCGAACCCGAAGGGCGCCGTTCTCACCCACGGCAACCTGCTTGCGAATCTCGCTCAGATCTCGGCGGTTCCCGCTCTGATGGAAGCCGAGTCGGACATCGTCTTGCTCGCGCTGCCCCTGTTCCACATCTACGCTCTGAACGTGGTCCTGGGCGTCACGTTTCGTGAGGCGGCCACGGCGGTGCTGGTCGAGCGCTTCGACCCGACGCGCACGCTCGAGCTCGTCGAAGAGCATCGGGTGTCGGTTCTGTTCGGAGCGCCGCCGATGTTCCAAGCGTGGCTCCAGACGGCCGGGGAGCGCGACGTGGACCTTTCCTCGGTCCGGCTCGCCGTCTCGGGGGCGGCCGCCCTTCCCGCCGCGGTGCTGCGGGCGTTTCGCGACCGCTTCGGGATTACGATTTGGGAAGGCTACGGCCTCACCGAGACGGCTCCCGCGGTCACGACGAACGCTCTCGGGCCCGAGGCGAAGGCCGACTCGATCGGGCTCGCGCTTCCGGGTGTGGACGTTCGGCTCGTGGACGAAGACGGTGAGGACGTCGAGGAGGGAGATCCGGGAGAGATCGTGCTCCGGGGCCCGAATGTCTTCGGCGGCTACTGGAACAAGCCCGAGTTGAACGACGCGGCGTTTCGCGACGGGTGGTTTCGGACCGGCGACGTCGCCTACCGGGACGAGGACGGGTACCTGTTCCTCGTCGACCGGAAGAAGGATCTCATTATCGTCTCCGGCTTCAACGTCTACCCGAAGGAGGTCGAGGAGGCGATCGCTTCTCATCCTGGGGTCGCCGAGTGCGCGGTGATTTCTGTTCCCGACGAGCGGACCGGCGAAGCGGTGAAGGCGCTGGTCGTCCCGACGCCCGGCGCCACGGGTGCGACGCCGACGCAGGAGGAGATTCTCGAGCACTGTCGGGGACTCCTTGCGCGCTTCAAGCTTCCGCGAGAGATCGACTTCGTCGAAGCCCTCCCGAAGCACGCGACCGGGAAGGTCGTCCGTCGCGCCCTCCGCGAGCTGGGATGACGCCGCGACCATGATCGCGCTTCCCATTCTTTCGGCGGCCGTGTCCACCGTGTTCGGCGTCCACCTTCTCCTCCGGTTTCTTCGACGGGGAGCGGTGTTCGAAGGCGTTTGGGCGCTCGCGCTCCTGATGTATGCGGCGGCATCCGCAGCCCTCGCGGCGGGCGTCGCGGGCGCCTGGGCGCCGGCGGAGTTTCGCATCTACTGGCTCTTCGGGGCGGTTCTGAACGTTCCGTACCTCGCGCAGGGCGAGATCTATCTCCTCGTGCGGAATCGCAAGGTCGCCCATGCGCTCATGGCCGTGGTGCTCCTCGGGACGATCTGGGCCACGGCGGAGATCCGCACGGCGCCGCTCAACGGAGGAGTGCTCGCGACCGAAGAGTTCTTCTCGGGCCGGAAGGTGCTCGGCGTAGAGAGCGCCGGAGTCTCCCTCGCTCGCCTCTACTCGCTCCCGGCCTACGGCGTCCTCGTCGCGGGCGTGCTCTGGTCGGCGTGGAAGATGCGCGGGCGACGCGAGTTAGCGAGCCGTTTCCGAGGGACCCTGCTCATCCTGCTCGGAGCGACGATCGTGGCGGTCGGCTCGGTCTTCGCCCGCAGCGGCAACTTCGCGGGGTTTTCCGGCACGCTGGCCGGAGGCGTGGCGGTCATGTACGGCGGGTTCCTGACGGCAACCCGCCCGCCTCCGAACGGTCCCTAGGGCGATTCCTCAGCCGCTGGCGAAGCAGGCGCCTTCTGGAGTACGGCGCTTACCAGGGGCGAAGCCGTTGGGTTTGGACTGCCTCCGCTCGGCTCGTCGGTCACCATGAGGAAGTCCCACCCCAGCGCGCCCGAGGGAACCTCCAACACGCCCGTGCCATCTTCGAGCTCGAGAGTTCCGGGGCTCCAGGCCGTCCCGTTGTCGAACAGCCAAACTTGATAGACCCCTTCCGGGGTGGGCATTTGCGTTGCGATGAAATACATCGTCCCGTCGGTTCCGACGTAGATCATCGCAACTTGCTGTCGTGCAGCATGGATCATCGGGATGACGGACACCCCGGGTTCCCCCAACGTGGAGATCGCTCGCAGGACCTGATCGCGACCGCCCTCGGCGTCTGAAAGGCGGCGAGCGAGAACCCCGGTCGAACCGGCGAGCCCGAAGATGAGCACGGCCGCAGCGGCTCGCAACCATGCGGGACGGCGGGGCGGGAGGGCTCGACGTCGCCTGCGCAATGGGAGACGGCCGCGAGGGGACATCGCGGGCGCGAGCAGCGCGAGGTCACCGGCCACGATCTGGGACTCTTCAAACGCGCGCCGACACCGCTCGCACTCGGGAACGTGCTCTACGAGGGCGCGCTCCGCGAGGTCGAGATCCTCGGGGTCGAGCCCGCCGAGCGCGAAGCCTGCGAGCAGCTCCTCGACGCGATCGTGGTTCCACGTCATGTCAATCGCTCCCGAAGCTTCCGAACGGCGGCGAGGATCCGAGTCTTCACGGTCCCGAGGGGCGTCCCAGTCGCCTCCGCGATTCGCCGCCCCGTCCAACCCCTGAAGTACATGAGCTCCAGGGCCTCACGTTGCTCCGGCGGAAGGCCCTCGACGGCCTCTCTCACCTCTCGGCGGCGGTCGGCGAGCTCGGCTTCCTCGACCACGATCTCTGCTAGGTCTTCGCTCTCGACGGGGCCGGGGTTCACTTGCCTCTCTCGCTTGTGCAGCCGTTCTTCCTTTCGCACGAGATCGACGGCCCGGTGATGTACGAGGGAGAGGAAGAAGGTGCGGAAGGGTCCGCGGGTCGGGTCGTAGATCTCGGGCGCGCTCCAGAGCGCTGCATACGCCTCCTGGACGATCTCCTGGGCAAGCTCGGGCACCCGAAGAATACGTCGTGCGACACCAAAGGCGGCGGGCGCGTAGCGCCCATAGAGGTCCTCGAATGCGTCCTGGTCGCGAGCGGCGACACGACGGACGAGCTCGGCATCCGACTCCGCCACCCAGCCAGTATGCATCATCCAATTTGGGGGCTCGATCGCAGTCTGGACCACTGCCTCCTGCATCGGGGCGAGCTCTGCCCCCCAACCCCCCCGAAAGACCATCTAGCATTCGGTCGATGGCGCGCGCCCGCGACGATCGCCTGCCCCTCGTCACGATGTACTCGCGCCGGCGGTGCGGTCTCTGCGACGCCGCCCGCGACGTGATCCTCGGGGCGCTCTCCGAGGTGGAGTTCGAGTTCGAGGAGCTCTTCATCGACGAGAACGATGACCTTGAGGGACGATACGGCCTCCGAGTGCCGGTCGTGCTCGTCGACGGGGATGAACGCTTCGAGACGGAAGTCGACGGCGCCGAGCTGCGAGCGACTTTGAGAAATTGAGAAAATCGAGGCTCGGTGAGTACAATCGGGGCCCCAGGTTCCTCCAGATGAGCGTGCGACCGATTCCCGAAGCGACCGTAGGCCGTCTCCCGCTGTATCTTCGCGCCCTTGTCGAGCTCGCCGAGCGAGACCTGATCACGATCTCCTCCGACGCGCTCGCCGAAGCCGCGGGAGTGAATTCCGCGAAGGTCAGGAAGGACCTTTCCTACCTCGGGTCCTACGGAACTCGAGGGGTGGGGTACGACGTTGCCTACCTGATCCACCAGGTCCGCCGGGAGCTCGGCCTCACGCAGGACTGGCCGGTGCTCATCGCCGGCCTCGGGAACCTGGGCCACGCGCTCGCGAACTACCGCGGGTTCGCCGAGCGCGGTTTTCAGATCGTCGCGCTCGTCGACAACGATTCGCGCAAGGTCGGAGAGCGGGTCGGGGGCCTCCGCGTCGCGCACTTCGACGAGATGGCGCGCCTCGTCAAGCGGCACCGGATCGCGATCGGCATGATCTGCACGCCGGCCGGCGCGGCCCAGGAGGTCGCCGATCGGATGGTGCGAGCGGGCATCCGCTCGATTCTGAATTTCGCCCCCGCCCTCGTCGATGTTCCGAGGCAAGTCTCGCTCCGGAAGGTAGATCTTTCGATCGAGCTCCAAATCCTTTCGCACTACGAGCAGCGGCGCGCCGTCCTTGCCGACCTCAGGCGGGGGAAGGGGCGCCAGCTCGCCGATGTCCGACGTAAGGTCGGAGCGACCTCTTGATGGCTCGCGCGGTTCCGGGCTGATGGCTCTGCTCGCGCTCGGAGTGTCGTACCGGCGCGCTCCGGTCGAGCTCCTCGAACGACTCGCGTTCGGCGAGGAGGAGTATCCAAAGGCGTACCACCATCTCGCGTCGCTGGAAGCGGTTCGTGAGAGCGTCGTCCTCTCGACATGCAACCGGGTGGAGGTCTTCGCTTCGGTGACGCACTACCACCAGGGGTTTCAGGACCTCAAGCGGTTTCTTTCGGAGTCTCGAGACGTCCCGATGGAGGAATTCGCCGAGCCGCTCTATTCCCACTACGAAGAGCAGGCCGTCGAGCACCTCTTCTCGGTGGCCGGCGGGATCGACTCTATGGTGGTGGGAGAGCCGCAGATCCTGTCTCAGGTTCGCGAGGCGTTTCGCCGAGCGAGAACAGAAGATGCGGCCGGCGAGGCAATGACCGCCCTCTTCACGCAGGCCGTACGAGTGGGTCGTCGGGTGCGTACGGAGACCGCCATCGGAGCGAGTCCTGCCGCCTACATCGAGGCGGGGGCCGATCTGGCCTCGGACTTCCTCGGCGGGCTCGAGGGTTGCTCGCTGCTCGTGGTCGGGGCAGGGAAGATGAGCGAGCTGGGCGTCCGCGGTCTGCGAGCTCGAGGAATCGGTTCCGTCCGAATCCTGAACCGGACCCCGGAGCGAGCCGCCCGCATCGCAGCGACGATCGGCGCTTCCTCGGGGGGGCTCGGAGAGCTCGGCGAGGCGCTTCCCGAGGCCGACCTGGTCGTCACGTCCACCGGAGCGACGGGAATCGTGGTCGGTGGAGGCAGCATCTCGGCAGCCATGACCGGGCGGGAACATCGACCGCTCTTCTTGCTCGACCTGGCGGTTCCCCGCGATGTGGACCCGGGCGCGCGCATGGTTCCGGGGGTTGGGGTCGCCGACATCGATGACCTCCGGGGGCTCGTCGCGAACGCCGCGGCGGCGGAGGAAGTCGAGAAGGGGCGCGCCATCGTTGCCGAGGAGACCCGGAGGTTCGTGACGAAGCAGCGCGCCGCGCGTTTCGCTCCCCTCATCGCCGCGCTCCACGCGAGGGGAGAGGAGGTTCGCGCCGCCGAGCTCGAGCGGCTTGCTTCGAAGCTGTCTCGACTGCCGGGGCGCGATCGCGAGGCGATCGAGGCGCTCACGCGAAGGATCGTCAAGACACTTC
>JBOGWA010000154.1:0-7751 GCA_050693155.1 Actinomycetota bacterium
ATGCGGAACATCAAGCAGAACTTGTTCTTCGCGTTCTTCTACAACGCGGCCGGCATCCCGATCGCCGCCGGGATTCTGTACCCGGTGATCGGGCTCCTGCTGAACCCGATAATCGCCGCGGCGGCCATGGCCCTGAGTTCCCTGTCGGTCGTCCTCAACGCCAACAGGCTGAGGAGCTTCCAGCCCCGGCCGCTACCGGAGGCGAGCCCTGCGGCCGGCGCCGCCGGCGTCGCGGTCGGCGGGGAGACGTGAGAGGAGGAGAGGGAAATGGCCACCGTCCGGGACCCGGGGTGCGGGATGAAGGTCGACCCCACCACGGCGGCTGCGACCGTGGAGTTCGAGGGTGAGACGTACTATTTCTGCTCGCCCGCGTGCCGGGAGCAGTTCCGGGCCCAGCCAGACCGCTACGCACCGGGCGGTTGACCACCGGCTGACCAGCAGTCCGACGCACTGAGGTGCCGATTGACGCCCAAGGCCTGGCCCGTGGAGCCCCAGACAACGGCAGAGGCGGCTCCGTGACCGCACCCTTCCGGAGCGCGGCGAGACCTACCGCGGCCGGCTGTTCGCGATCCTGGCCATCACTTCCACCGTCCTGGTGGCCGAGATCTTGGGCGGGTTGCTCGAGCCGTGGACATTCCTGGTCGGCGAGGACGGTCGCATCGACGCTCGATGTGACAACGTGGCTAGCCGGGCCGAGATCGAGCCCTTCCTTCGAGACCTGTAACCCTCGGCTCTCTCCCACCGTCCGTCTGAGTCGGATCCCTCTCCGCGCCAGGCGAATAGGTTCAGGGCGCCCCGTCGGCTTCGCGCTTGAGCTTGCGCCAGCCGCCGGCCCGGTTGTTGGCAATGATCTGCTCGAACATGGCGCTGAGGGCGCGAGCGTTGACCTTCTCGCCCTCGCGGACAGCTACCGTGCGCGCGGTCTCGTTGTCGTGCCCGCCGGTGATGATCCCCTCAGGATCGGGGACAATCGCGCCGTCGTAGAGAAACACGTTGACGTGCTCCTTGGCGGCAAGTAGTGCGCAGATGTTGCCCTCAAGCACGAAGTACGGTTGGACGTTGCGCTTGATGGTCTCCACGACCTCCGGGTCCGCGGCGTGAACCAGCTCGCGAACTTGGTGACAGATCGCCTGCTGCCACTTGGGCAGGGCGTCGATGTAAGCGTCGACACGGGGGTCAGCGGTAAATGCCATCACCGGTTTGCTCCAGGGTATCGAAGAAGAACGAGTCGGCGCCCTGCTCGACGGGACTCCGAGCTCGACCGACCGGAAGTCGTAACTCTGCCGCTATCGTCGCGGCATGCCCGCTGTTCAGGCGCTCTCGAGCAACGAGCTGAAGGCGAACGAACGCCAAGCGCTTCGCGAGCTGTTTGATGCCGCTTGGGCCGACGACCCCGATGGCTTTACAGACGACGATTGGGACCACGCGATGGGGGGTCGCCACTTCATCATCGAAGAGAGCGGCTCGATCGTCGCCCACGCCGCTGTGGTTGAGCGAGAGCTACACGCGGGCGGTCGTCAACTCGCTACGGGATACGTCGAAGCGGTCGCGACACATCCCAGTCATCAGCGACGCGGGTTTGGATCGGCCGTCATGGAGTCGGTGAATGCCCACATCGACGAGACATTTCAGCTCGGAGCCTTGGGCACCGGAGTTCAGGGCTTCTATGGGCGGCTCGGGTGGCTCGTCTGGAAGGGTCCGACGTTCGTCCGAACGGACTCCGGGTTGATCCGGACGGCCGAGGAGGATGCCGGGATCATGGTCCGCTTCACCCAAGCGTCGCCCGAACTCGATCTATCAGAGGCGATCAGCTGTGACTGGCGTCCAGGCGACGTGTGGTAGCTACGGGGTCTTGGCCTTGTCCGCGTACCCTCGCGAATCGCCACTGGTGATCTCTAGGGCGAGGGCGACCACCTTGTCGATGTCCATCTCCCGACCTTCGTCCCACGCCTGCTTGGCCGTTTCGGGGTCGAGGCTGCGACGTGCGTCGTCGAGCGACTCACCGGCAACCACCAGTTCGGCGGGAGCCCCCCCGCCCGTCTGTTCCTTCAGGGCTTCGGCGGCGCCCCCAAGTCGGAGCGCGCTCTCGTGCCGGCCCTCCAACGTCTCGATCATCGCGATCTCCTCCAGGATCATCGCGATCCCCGTGGGATTGCCGACCTCGACGAAGAGCTCGAGGGACTCGCGCTGCGCGGCGATCGCCGCCTCCTTGTCCCCGATGCGAAGGAAGTTGACGCCGAGCGCCGAGAGGGCTTCTGCGATCGCGAAGAGGTTTCCCAACTCCCGATAGATGTCGAGGGCCTCCTCGACCATCGCGAGTCCCTTCTCCGGCCGCTCCTCTCGAACCTCGCGATTCCCGAGAAGCGTCAGGCTGTCCGCGGTGAGCTGTCGGTCGCCGATCGACCTCGCCATCTCCAGCACCGTCCCGAGCTTCGCCATTCCCTCGTCGTCGTCACCACGAA
Source organism: Actinomycetota bacterium (assembly GCA_050693155.1). GTDB lineage: Bacteria > Actinomycetota > UBA4738 > UBA4738 > CALAEC01 > JBOGWA01. The sequence continues at coordinate 2,463 of JBOGWA010000154.1, forward strand.
TGCGATCGAGGTATGAGAGGTTGTAGATGGCCTCGACGATCGAGCGTTGATCCCCGAGCGCCTCGGCGATCCGACGCGCCTCCACGTAGAACCGTTCCGCGGCGGGGTAGTCGTTCTGCCAGTACGCAAGGCCTCCCGCCCCGGTCAGCGCCTTGAATCGCTCGGCCGTTTCCTCTGGTCCCACGTGGGCGTGGAGGAGGTGCTCGAGCTTCCTCCGTCCCTCAGCCAGGTGGCCGCGTTGATGCCAGAAGCGCCAGAGCGCCCCCGCCGCCGCCTGACCTTTCTGCACCTCACCCTCTTGGATGGACCACGCGAGCGCCGTGCGGATGTTGTCGTGGTCTCGATCGCAGTGATCGAGCCACTCCTTCTGGTCGGCGCCCAGAAGGTGAGGCTCGGCCCTGATTGCGAATTCCAGGAAGAACTCCGCGTGGCGCCGTTTCACGGCGGCCGCATCCGGTTCCTCGGTGAGCTTTTCGATCGCGAACTCCCGGATCGTTTCGAGCATGTGGAATCGAACCTCGCCTCGCGGGGTCTCCGTGCGCCGAAGGAGGCTGCCGTTGACCAGGGCACCGAGCAGGTCCAACACCGACTGGGCGAGAGCCGATGCACAGACCGCTTCGATCGCCTCGAGAGTTCCACCTCCCGAGAAGGTGGCCAGTCGGGCGAAGAGCCGCCGCTCGGGTTCATCGAGCAGCTGATAGCTCCAATCGATTGCTGCGCGAAGCGTCCGCTGTCGCTCCGGGAGGCTTCTCGGTCCCGAGGTCAAGAGCGAGAGCCGTTCGTCGAGTCGCGGCAACATCATCTGGGGCGTGAGCACGTTCACGCGCCCAGCCGCCAGCTCGATCGCGAGCGGGAGGCCATCCAGCTTCGCGCAGATCTCCGCGACGACGCCGGCGTTTTCCCGCGTGAGCCGGAAGTCCGGTCGAACCGCCCGGGCTCGATCGACGAACAGGGAGATGGCCTCCGACTGCGACAACGACTCGAGGCTCGGCGCCCGACCCGGCTCCGGTACGTGCAGCGGAGGCACGAGGTACTCGCGCTCCCCGTAGACGGAAAGCACAGAACGACTCGTCACCATCACTTTCAGCCCGGGTGCGTGGGAAAGGAGGTGTTCGACCCCGAGCGCCGCGTCCAGGACCTGTTCGAAGTTGTCGAGGAGGAGGAGCAGCTTTCTTTCGCGGAGATGATCCTCCAGGCACTCGAAGACCGACGCCCCCGGATTCCGCGTGAGGTCGATCGCGATCGCGATTTCGTTCGGAACGACGGACGGGTCGGTAACCGAGGAGAGATCAACCAACCAGACCCCGTCCACGAACGCGGGGAGCTCCCGGTGAGCGACCTCGATGGCAAGGCGAGTCTTACCAGTCCCGCCCGGCCCCGTAAGAGTGAGGAGCCGTGTCGACTCGAGGGCTTCGCGAACCTCCCGAATCACGTCATCACGCCCGATGAAGCTGCTCATCTGTGCGGGCAGGTTGTTCGGTCGCGCGTCGAGGGAGCGAGGCGGCGGGAATTCTTGCGGAAGTCCCTCGATGGTCAGGTGAAAGAGCCGTTCCCGATCGGGTAGGTCCTTCAGGCGATGATCGCCCAGGTCGACGAGATCCGCCCCTTCGGGAAGGGCCTTCTGGATCAGCGCCTCGGTGGTTCCAGAGATCAGCACCTGTCCCCCGTGTGCGGCATCTCCGATCCGAGCCGCCCGGTGCACGTCGAGGCCCACGTAGCCGTCACCCATGCGGGTGCCTTCGCCCGTATGCAGCCCCATGCGCACGCGAACTTCCGCGCCTTCGGGCCAGGTGTGGCGGGCGAGCGCCCGTTGGGCATCGATGACTGCCCGCACGCCTGCCGATGGGGATGAGAACACCGCAAAGAAGGAGTCACCTTCCGTCCCGAGCTCGACCCCACCTTCTCGTTCCAGCGCCGCCCTCACGATCTTCGCGTGGTCCTGGAGAACGCCGGCGTACCGGTCTCCGAGCTCCCGGAGAAGCATCGTTGAGCCCTCGATGTCGGTGAACAGGAAGGTAACGGTTCCGGTGGGCAGCACCGTGGCCATGGGCATGTGTCCCAGGATAGGCTCGAACGCCGTGAGAGCTTGTGGCCAGAGTTGAACGGTTCTACAGCGACCAGGTGGGGTCGCCGTCGTCGGCAGGATCGTCGGTGAGGCGCCGCACGCCGGTGCCGTTGGCGTTCATGACGTAGATCTCTTCGTTACCGTCACGGGTACTGACGAACGCCAGCGCGGCGCCGTCCGGGGACCAAGCCGGCGCAACGTCATCGGCCGGATCGTTGATCAGCGCCTGGACCCCAGTCCCGTCCGCGTTCATCACGTAGATCTCGAAGTCGCCGTCTCGGTCGCTGAAGAAGGCGATGGTCGTGCCGTCGGGCGACCAGACGGGGGAGAGGTCGCTGGCAGGGTCCTGTGTGAGCGGCTCTTCCCCGGTCCCATCCGCGTTCATCACGTAGATCTCGAAGGTGACGCCGTCGAGGTCTCGATCGAAAGCGATTATCGTGCCGTCGGGCGACCATGCCGGGGAAAGGTCATTCTCCGACTCCCTCGTCAGCCTCTCGACCTCCCTCCCATCAGCGTTCATTACGTAGATCTCGAAGTTGCCATCCCGGTTGCTGGCGAAGGCGATCTGGGAGCCGTCGGGGGACCAAGCCGGGAACCCGTCGTCGCCCTGTTCGTGTGTCAGCCGCTCGACCTCGCTCCCGTCAGCGTTCATCACGTAGATCTCGGCGTTTCCATCCCGGTTGCTGGCGAAGGCGATCTGCGAACTGTCGGGCGATAAGGCGGGGACGGCGTCATCGGCCGCGTCGTCGGTGAGCCGTTTCAGCCCCGATCCGTCGGTGTTCATCACGTAGATCTCGGCATTTCCGTCCCGTTCACTGGCGAAAACGATCTGTCCCTGGGTTGGGGAGGGTGGCGAGGTTGGCTCCGAGCTCGACCCGCCATCGGAGCAGGCCGCCGAAACCAGCGTGAGCACGATGAGGAGCAGCGCGCGTGGTCCCGCGACCGTCACTTGTTGCTGTGGCCCGCGGTCACTGCTTCGATCAGCCTTCGAGATGAGGCGGCTACCTCATCAATGGCGGCCTCAAACGCCGTGGCATTTCGCTGGGAGGGCTGACGGAAACCGCTGACCTTTCGCACGTACTGGAGGGCGGCCTCGCGAATCTCCTGCTCGCCGGCCACCCCCTCGGGACTCCGGAGACGCTTGATGGATCTGCACATGAATCCAGCATAGCCTCGGAGGAGCACTGGACAACAAGAGGGACGGCCCGCAAGGCCGCCCCTCTCGAGTGATTTCGCTGGATTCGGGAACTAGCTTCCCGTTTCCTCCGTTACGGCGAGGACGTTGCCTTCGCTGTCCTTGAACCAGGCTCCTTTGAAGCCGTCGATCTCGGCAAGGCCGTTGACCGTCTTGATTCCCGGGAGGTCGTATTCCTCGAACTGAACCCCCCGGCCTCGCAGATCCTCCATCTCGGCCTCGACGTTCGGTACCATCCAGCCGGCTACCGTCGCCGATCCTATGCTGGCCCTGGTCGGGTAGATGTCGAACCGGACACCCCCGCTTTCGAGCTGAACCCCTTCGTCCTGTTCCTTAACCACCTTGAAGCCCAAGGTGTCCGTGTAGAAGGCCTTGGCCCTTGCCAGGTCGGTGCACGGGATCGTCGTGCCGATCGGGTGATCGCTGAGCATGCTGTCTCCTTTCGTCCGTGGGGTCGGACTTCAGAGGTCGAGCCTACCGATGATCGGTAATTCGCGCAAGGGAAGGGTCAGTCCAGGGCTTCGCGGAGACGGCGAACCGGTCCCGTCAATCTGAGGCGATTGCTAAGTCGCTCCAAGGCGGTGTTATCTGGTTCCCGCCGCCATTCCCGGACCTCCAGGTCCGTGCGGATCGGCACGACCCGCCTCATGGCGGCGACGTACTCCGCGTGCTCCGCAATGCGTGCACGCAGGCTGGGAGACTTCTGAAGCACGGCGTTCCAACGCTTCGGGGCCGAGGCATCGGCCACAAGGGCATCCAAGCTCTGGTAGGCGACCACGAGCACGCGAGCGGTCTTCTCGCCGACCCCGCGAACGCCCGGGAGACCGTCCGACGGGTCACCTCGAAGGATCGCGAAGTCTGCATACCGGGATGCGGGTACGCCGTATTTGTCGAGGACCCGGGCCTCATCGAGCTCGTCGAGGTCCGAGACGCCACGTCTGGTAAACAACAGCTTCACGATCGGGTCCCGCACGAGCTGGACGAGATCGCGATCGCCCGTCACGATCTCGATGCGGTCGCGTCCCTTCGCCCTCGCGGCGAGGGAGCCGATCGCGTCCTCGGCCTCCCATCCCTCCGCCTCCGCCTGCGGGAGGCCGAGCGCGTCGAGGGCTTTGGGAAGCTGCTCGAACTGCCAGGTGAGGTCGGCCGGCTCGGCGTCCAGACGATGGGCCTTGTAGCCGTCGTAGGCTGCGACCCGCTCCTCGGGCCGCCAGTCGGCGTCGTAGACGTGCACGCACTCGTCGGGCCGCCGCGCCTGGATGAGCGTTGCGGTCATGTCGAGATATCCGTGGAGGGCGTTCACCGGCCGACCGCGCGCATCGGTGATCGACTGCGGAAGGGCGTAGTAGGCGCGGTACATGAGACTCGAGGTATCGAGGAGAAGCCGTCGGGTCACGCGCGAATCCTAGCCCCCGCCGTCTAGTCTTCCGATTGGGATGAAGCTCGAAGCTGTTGAGCTGCGCCGGGTCGAGTTGCCGCTCGTCTCTCCGTTCCGAACCTCATTTGGCACGACGAACGAGCGGGAAGCGCTCCTCGTCCACCTCCTGACGCCCGAGGCGGAAGGGTGGGGGGAGTGCGTCGCCCTCTCGGAGCCTGTCTTTTCCTCCGAATACGTGGACGGGGTAGAGCGGGTCATTCGCGATCACCTGCTGCCACGCCTCTTCTCGCTGGATGGCGTAACGGCGGAGGCAGTCGCCCCGGCGCTCGCCATGGTGCGGGGGCACCCGATGGCCAAGGCCGCGCTCGAGATGGCGATCCTCGACGCCGAGCTCCGAGCCGAGGGGGTGTCCTTGGCCATGCGGCTCGGCGCCGTGCGGGAGGAGGTGGAGTGCGGCGTCTCCGTCGGCATCGTGGACACGATCCCGGAGCTGCTGGACGCCGTCGGCCGGTACCTTGACGAGGGCTATCGGCGGATCAAGCTCAAGATCGAGCCGGGCTGGGACCTGGAACCTGTTGGGGCGGTGCGCGAGCGATTCGGTGACATACCGTTGCAGGTGGATGCGAACGCGGCCTACGAGCTAGCCGACGC
>JBOGWA010000155.1:0-6060 GCA_050693155.1 Actinomycetota bacterium
GGCGGAGCCTCAGGAATGCCATCATCGCCGAAGCATTTGGCTATCGGGATGTGATGGCGAACCGACGGTCACGCCGCGCCGCAAAGCTCCTCTCGCTGCTCGGCCCCCTGCGCGAAATGGCCGGAAGGTACGTGATGTATCTCCGTTCCGAGCACGGCCGGCTCCTCGACGTCGGTTGCGGGAACGGAGTCTTCATCGCGGGAATGCGAAGGTTGGGATGGGAGGTCGCCGGTGTTGACCCCGATCCGGCAGGAGTGGAGGCCGCTCGAGAGCGGGACCTGGACGTCGAGCATGCGACGCTCGAAGACGCCCACTTCCCCGACGCCTCCTTTGATGTTCTCACCATGAGTCACGTGATCGAGCACGTGCCCGACCCGGAGGGCACCCTTCGGGAGTGCCTTCGCGTGCTCAGGCCTGGCGGCCAGCTCGTCATCGCCACGCCGAACGTGGACAGCCTCGGGCGGCGGCGGTTCGGTTCGGACTGGCTCGGCTGGTCGATCCCGTATCACTTGCTGGTCTTTGCGTCGGGGCCGCTCCGAGAAGCCGTCGAGCGAAGCGGTTTCCTCATCAAGCGAGTCATGACGGCCGCCAGCATTGCGGGAGAAATTCGCTACTGGAGCGCCCTCATGCGCCGAGGAGAGCACATGCCGCGGATGACTCCCAGCCTCCGCCACGGCCTTGCACCAAGGGGTATCCCGTTCTGGCTTCTGGAATACGGGCTCTCGAGGTTCGGGCCCTTCGGCGAAGAGATCTTCGTCATGGCGACAAAGCCCAACGCTCCCGCCTAGATCGGCGGGGAAAAGCCGCGGACGAGGTTGAGGAGACCGAGCCTGGCCAGGAACACCTGCCAGAGGTTGAGCGCCAGGAGCACTCCTATCGCAACCATGAGCGCCCCGCCGATGCCGGCGAACCAGTGGTAGGAGCGCTTCACGGCGCCGAACACACCCATCAACCGCCTCACGCCGACCCCCACGGCGATGAAGGGGAGGCCGAGACCGAGGGAGAACGACAGCATGAGGATCGCCCCCCACGCGCCTCCTCCTTGAGCCGCCGCCAGGGTGAGGATCCCGGCGAGCACCGGGCCGATGCACGGCGTCCACCCGGCGGCGAAGGCCATGCCAAGCGGAAAGGCGCTCCCCCGCCCCGGCTTGATCTTCTGAAGGAACGGTCGTCGCTCGGCGAAAACCGCCGCGCCGCCCAACCGGAGGGCGTACAGAATCATCAGGACCCCGATGACGATGACCACGATCCCGGCGATCCGCGACCCGAGCTCGGACCGGAAGATCGGAACGAAGGTGCGGGTGAAGGCGCCGAGAGCCGTGAAGACGACGGCGAAACCGAGGACGAACAACACGATCGGCAGGACCGAGCGCCCCTGGTCCTCCGGCTGGCCGCCGGAGACGAACCCCAGGAAGCCGGGGACGAGCGGGAGCACGCACGGCGAGGCGAACGCCACCACCCCGGCGGCGAACGCCAACGCCGGCCCCCACCATGCCTCCAGTCCCGTCTCGATCATCGTCCCTCGACTCCGCTCCCTATTCTCCGCCCCGACCGTGCTTTTCACCTGCTGCGAACGAACGGCAGGCCAAGTATCATCTCAATGGAGCTTGTGAAACGTTTCACAAGCTCTATTGGCGGGCTCCGGGCCCCCTCGCCTTGGGACCGATGAGCACGTCGGATAGAATCGGGCTCGCGACAGTTGGGGAGGAGAGACACCAGGCCGTGAAGCTTCCGATCCCGATCCCAAAGCGGCTCGAGCGCCGACTGCGCCCGAGGATCGAGCAAGCCGAGAAGTTCATCCGGGAATGGGAATGGACGTGGACGAAGGCGTTCGTCTTCGCGATCCTCATCTCCTTCTTCGCGATCGCCACCCTGGCCGTCGTCCCCTCCTGGTTCATCCTGTTCTCAGACCAGACCCTGGGATGGCGGACTCGCGCGTTCACGACGATCAGGGACATCCTGGTCACCGGCTGGTACACGGTGTGGATGGGCTTCTTCATCGTGACCGCGTATATGGTTCAGAAGATTCGCCGCGGCCTCCGCGGCGAACGTGAAGCCCAGCGCTACTCGGGCGGATACCGGTAGGGAGAGCGGATGCCGTTTCAGAAGACCGAGGTCGACATTCGGGAGGATTACGTCCTCGAGGCCGTCGATCCGGAATGGCTCCAGGAGGGCGTGAAGTCTCCGAAGCACCTCATGCTCGACCCGGAGCCGTGCATCCTCTGCCGGGCTTGCGAGGACGTCTGCCCGTGGAACTGCATCTATATGTTGGACACCGGCATCGTGCAGGAATCGACGGACGAAGCCACCCAGGCAAATGTCGAGTACGCGGAAGCGATCTTTGTGGTCGACGACAACGCCTGCACCCGGTGCTCGGTCTGCGTCGAGCGATGCCCGAGCGATTGTCTCTACTACGCGCGGCTCCCCGAGAAGAAGGGGGGCGAGCGCACGATGGGTACCGTTCCCCTCTCCCAGAAGGCCGAAGAAGAGGTCGCCTGAGCCGCCGATGAAGCTCAAGCTCCCAAGGCCGCCGTCCCCGACGGAGATTCTGGATCTGGTCCGGGAGTCGGAGGCGTGGAAGTCGGTCTTCCGGCCGGGGTCGGTCTTCCGAAAGGGTTACAAGGACACGCAGCGGGATCGGGCCCTCGCTGCGATGAACAACGTCCTGTACCACCTGCATCCCGTAAAGATCAAACGGCACGGGCTGAAGCTGACCTACACCTTCTGTCTCGGGGGCCTGTCCTTCTTCCTCTTCGTGCTGCTCACCGTCACCGGCATCTTTCTGATGTTCTTCTACCGACCCTCTGCGGATCTCGCCTCGGCCACGGCCTACGCGGACATGGAGGCGATCCGGAGCAACGTCGTCTTCGGAGACCTCGTCCGCAACATCCACCGCTGGGGCGCGCACCTCATGACGTTCACCGTCTTCCTCCATATGGCTCGCGTGTTCTACACGGGCGCGTACAAGCCTCCGCGCGAGTTCAACTGGGTCGTCGGCGTGATCTTGCTGCTTCTCACGCTCCTGCTCGCCTTCACCGGCTACCTCCTTCCCTGGGACCAGCTCGCGATCTGGGCGGTGACGATCGCCGAGGGCATCTCCGCGAACTCGCCTCTCATCGGGAACGAGGTGAAGTTCGTCTTGCTCGGCGGCATCCAGGTTGGGCCGGATACGTTGCTGCGCTGGTACGTGTTGCACGTGCTCGCGCTTCCCTTCGTTGCGACGATCTTCCTGGCCGTGCACTTCTGGCGGATCCGCAAGGACGGCGGAATCTCCGGACCGCTGTAGGCCATGGCCGAGCGAGCGGAGGAACTCAACAAGGAAGTCTTCGAGAAGACGCTCGCCGAGCTCCTCGAGCAGGGCATGGACCGCCGGGTGGCAGAGGGCAGGGCGCGTCGCGTCGCGATGGTTGCCTACAAGAAGGAACACCCGGATGAAGAGGCCCCGGCCGCGGCTCCCGCAGGGGAGGCGCCGACGGCGGAAACGCCGGCCGCACCCGCAGCCGAAACACCCGCCGCGCCGGCGGCAGCGCCGCCCCCTGCCCCCGCGGTCACGGGCGTCGCGGTGGCCGCTCCCCCGCCGGCTCGAACGGCTCCGCCGCCAACCGGGAGGGCGCCAACGCCGAAGCCCGGAGCGCCGGACAAGCACCGCCTTCTCGCCCTCGTCGCTCCCGAGGGGATCCAGCGCGTAGAGCGCGACCAGGGCGACCGGATCAACACCTTCCCCCACCTGCTCATCGAGGAACTGTTGTCGCTCATCATCATCACGGCGCTCCTGATCGTGTTCTCCACGTTCGTCAACGCACCGCTTCGCGAGCTCGCGAATCCGAACCTCACGCCGAACCCGTCCAAGGCGCCGTGGTATTTCCTCGGACTTCAGGAGCTGCTCAGGTATTTCCACCCGCTCGTGGCAGGCGTGATGATCCCCACGGTCGCGATCGTCTTTCTGATAGTGCTGCCGTACGTCGACCGCAACCCGAGCACGAAGCCCGGGGATCGCAAGGTCGCCATCGTCATCTTCACGATGTTCCTGATGCTCTGGGCGATCCTCACCATCATCGGATCCTTCTTCCGGGGCCCGGGATTCAACTTCATCTGGCCTTGGGCCGACGGAATCTTCTTCGAGCTATGAGCCGGGAAACGATCGCGATCATCGTTGTGGCTGCCCTCTTCGGGCAGTTCGCGCTCCTGCTCGGCGCCTCGCTGATCAGGTCCCGGCGCGCCGCGATGGCATTGAAGGCCGCGGGGGAGGGGGCCGAGCCGAAAGCACCGGCCGCGGAGCCGCCGGCGGAGGTGAAGCCGAAGCCGGTCTCCCGCCGGGAGTTCTTCCGCCGTTCGCTGCTGTCGTCATTGGGTCTCTTCGGCGCGCAATTCGGCGCGGCGAGCCTCGCGTTTCTCTGGCCCAACATCCGGGGCGGGTTCGGCGGCACGATCGAACTCGGTGTCGGCGCGGACGAGATCAAAAACCAGATCGAACAGGATCGACTTCCCTTCTACTTCGGCGCGGGTCGGTTCTACCTCGTGAAGTATGAGGGCGCCGGGGCCGACTCGGTCTATGCGGGTCTCGTCTCCGAGGGTCTCATGGCTCTGTACCAGAAGTGCGTCCACCTCGGCTGCCGAGTGCCGTTCTGCGAGGTAAGCCAGTGGTTCGAGTGCCCCTGTCACGGGTCCAAGTACAACGCCGTCGGCGAGTATCGGGACGGTCCTGCCCCACGCGGCATGGACCGCTTCGCGGTCAAGGTCGAAGGGGGGAAGGTCGTCGTCGACACCAGCAATATCGTGCTCGGGCCGGTTCGGGGAACCGACACGATCGGGCAGACGCCCGAGGGCCCGTTCTGCGTCGACGTGGGGGGCGAGTGACGGGTCTGGTGGAGCTCTCGGGACCCGCAATCATTGGACTCTTCGTCGCCGGCGTAGCCGCCCTGGCGTTCGTCGGGGCAGTGGTCCTGCTGGTGCTTCGCCGCCGCGGGCCCGCGAAACCGGACATTCCGCCGGCCATGAGCCCGGGCCCGGCCGACGAAGTGCTCGAGCGGCGCCACCTCGAGAAGGTGATGGGCTGGGGGATCGTCTTCGTCCTCTTCTTCGCGGCGTGGATTCCCGTCGTGTGGATTCTCGAGCCATCGACCAACGTCGACGATGAGATCGAGCTCGTGGACCGAGGCGTGGAACGAGGAAGCCGCTGGTTCGCCCTCGCGGACGAGGAAAACCCGACCGGCTTCAGCTGCGCCCGGTGCCACGGCGTGAATGCTCAGGGAGGAGAGGTCGCCTTCCAGGGCGCGGCCTATCCCGTGCCAGCGCTCGTCGACGTGTGCGGCAGGCTGACGATCGAAGGTGCGGGACAGATCCGCGAGACGATCATGCAAGGTCGAGAGGGGACGCCGATGCCCTCCTGGAGCGTGCGCTTCGAGGGGCCGATGAACGATCAGCAGATCCAGGACCTCATCAACTACCTCGTGAGCATTCAGACGGTTCCCCAGGACCAGAACCTCTGCCTCGACCCTTCGCTGGCAGAGGAGGAAGGCGCCTGATGGAGCTTCTCGCGATCAGCCGCACCACGCTCGAGGGATCCGCGGCGGTGCTCTCGGGCTTCGTGCTGTTCTGCGGAAGCGTGCTGCTGCTCCTCGCCGCGATCTTTGGTCTGCGCATGGGATACCTCATGATGGCGACGGGGCTCTTCGCCTTCATGATCGTCCTCTCGGCCCTCTGGTCGTTCGGGGCGCCGGGAACGCCTGCGTTCCTCGGCCCGAAGGGAGAGCTGCCGCATTGGGTCGCGCTCGGTGAAGGTCCGGCTCTTACGTCGAGCACGCACCCGGTCATCGCGCAGTACCCCGGCGGCCCCTGGGTTGCGCCGCCGGAAACAACGGAGGTCACGACCGTCGCAGAAGGAGACGAAGGGGGACTGGCCGCCGAGGTCGAGGCCGCATCGCTCGTGCTCCAAGAGTTCCTCGCCGACGAGGCGAACTCGGAAGCGAGGCGCGCCGGGGTGGAAGGCGAGATTCTCCCCGAGGACTTCGAGGTCACCGACATCCGGTTCGCCACGGTCGGCGACACGGAGCTTGCTGC
>JBOGWA010000156.1:0-13357 GCA_050693155.1 Actinomycetota bacterium
CCCTTGCCGGCCGGAAGCGTTGCCACCTCGCGCCAGTTGACCAGAAGCACGACCTCGCCCTTCTGGAATCTGCTTGCCTCGAAGACAAGCGTTTGGGCGCCGGAAAGCCCAGCGGTCCTGAAGAAGACCTCTCGAGGGTGTGTTCGGTCCCCGCCGGGGATGTTTCCGTACGCGCCGGTGTCCTCACCGATCGAGAACGGCATGACCGGGCGTTGAAGGGGCGTCGGCAGGATCTGGGCGAGTGCGGCCCAGTCCTCGGGGCCGCTCGTGTCCTCGTCGTAGAAGCTCGCGCCGATCAGCCCGTACTCTCTTACGGCGTGCACGAACGCGGCCGCCTCGACGCGGTTCACGTCGTCCGCGACGCCGCCGATCAGGTGGATCGGCACCCGCTCCTGCCCCGAGCGTTCACGGGTCAGGCGGATGCTCTCGACGATGTAGCTGTACGTCGCCCGCGCCCCCTGCTCGTGGTAGGCCCAGTACGCCATCGGCAGGACGACGTCGTAGATGTCCGCGATCTGCTGGTCGGGGAAGATCGGCCAGTACGTCGCCGAGCGGATCGGGGGGACGACGATCGCTCCGAGCGGGTAGCCCGGGCCGGCAGCCTCGCGAATCCGCTGGCTGAGTTTCACGACCCGGTTCGAACGCTGCTGATCGTTCGCCACTTCGCGCGCCTCGATGTCGAGTCCGAACGCGTCGAAGCGGTTCCCCTGATCGCTCTCGAACTCGATGGCGGCCATCGACCAATTGAAATCGCGATTCATGTGCTCGAAGTCGGGGACGTACCAGGCGACCATCTGGACACCCTGCGTGGCGGCGGCGTCGAGGAATTCGTCCATGCGCTCGGGGCGATTGATCGGCCCGTGCGATCGGTAATTCGTCGTCTGGATGTAGATCGTCCGGACGCCCTGCGCGGCGATGCGAGCCACCGTCCCCGGTGGGTCCTGCCACGAGGCGTCGTCGTAGATGTCCACCCACGCGCCGAGTCCTTTGAAGGGCTCGAGTCGGGGATTCCCCCCGCCGCCGGCTCCCGCGGCCCGCTCGGACGCGATATCGCGAAGCCAGCCGTCGCCGAGCTCGATCGTCGTGGGCCGCGCGACTCCCGCAATGGGGAGGAGCACGGCGAACGCGAGGCCGACGGCGGCGCGGCGCCCGAATCTCAACCGTCTCACCTGGGACATAGAACGTTGAATTCTACGGGGCGTCGCGGCCGTCCTGCGGGAGCGAATACGATAGGTCCTCTTCACGGCTAGGACATATCGACACGAAAAGGGGGAACCTGATGGGCGAGTTCGTGCGCCTGGAGGTGGACGACGGCGTCGGAACGATCCGACTGGACCGTCCACCGATGAACGCGATCAACGAGCAGCTCACCCAGGAGCTGTTCGAAGCGGCGATCGAGGCCGGCCGCCGCGACGACGTCGGGGCCGTCGTGCTCTTCGGAGGAGACAAGATCTTCGCGGCGGGCGCCGACGTGAAGATGATGGCGGAGCTGGGCCCGAAGGAGATCCTCCCCTTGATCCAGGGACTCCAGGAGGTCTTCAACGCGGTCGAGGACATTCCGAAGGTCACGATCGCAGCGGTGACCGGGTTCGCCCTTGGCGGCGGTTGCGAGCTCGCGATGTGTGCGGACCTGCGCTACGCGGCGGACAACGCCCAGCTCGGACAGCCGGAGATCCTCCTCGGCATCATTCCCGGCGCCGGCGGGACGCAACGCATGCCTCGTCTCGTGGGCCCGTCGAAGGCGAAGGACATCGTCTACTCGGGTCGATTCGTCTCGGCTCAGGAGGCGCTCGCGATCGGCCTCGTCGACGCCGTTTTCCCTCAGGATAAGGTCCACGAGGAGGCGCTCAAGACCGCGAAGCGATACGCGGCGGGGCCGCTCATGGCGCTCCGGGCTGCGAAGGCCGCGATCAACTGGGGAAGCCGCGTCGACCTTCGGACCGGCATCGGGATCGAGCGGGAAGCGTTCGCTGGGCTGTTCGCGACGGATGACCAGAAAGAAGGGATGCGCTCGTTCGTCGAGGAGGGGCCCGGGAAGGCGAAGTTCACGGGGCGCTAGCCAGCCGTGGCCGCGATCGACCCGAAGACCGCGAACGTTCTGTATCACGACGCCGCGGCCCGAAGCTACGACGAGAAGTGGTCGATCTCGTTCGACGAGCGCTGCATCGCCTACGTGCGGGACCGCGCCGAGCGGATGCTGCCGAAACCTCGGTACGAGCGGGTCCTCGAAGTCGGATGCGGAACCGGTTTCTTCATCCTGAACCTGTGGCAAGCGGGATACGTCGGGGAAGCGCACGTGACCGACATCTCGACCGGCATGCTCAAGGTCTGCGCCGAGAACGCCCGCCGGCTGGGCTGCGACCTGCGGCCCCGCGTCGCCGACGCGGAGGGCCTGCCCTACGAGGATGGGACGTTCGACCTCGTCGTCGGTCACGCCTTCCTGCACCACCTGCCGGATCCGGAGGCCGGGCTCGCCGAGATGTATCGCGTGCTCGCGCCGGGGGGCGCCGCATTCATCGCGGGCGAGCCGACGCGCGCCGGTGACCGAATCGCCAACTCGGCGCGCACCTTCGTTCGTTCGGCGTTGCAGGGCGCCGATCGGGTCACGTTCGGTGCGCTCCGAAACGGCCAGCAACGGGAGCCTGCGACCGACGACCAGCGAGTCCTCCGGGACCTCGAATTCGCCGTCGACCTCCACACGTTCGAGCCGGACGACGTCACGGGATGGGCCGGACAGGCCGGCTTCGTTCGCGTGCGCACGGAGACTGAAGAGCTCCTCGCGAGCGTCTTCGGCTGGGGGGCGCGGACGCTTGAGGCGGAGGTGCGACCGGCCCTGTTCCCAGGTGGGTGGGCGGCCTTCACTTACCGCAACTACCTGCGTCTCTACGGGATCGATCGGCTGCTGTACCGCTTCGTTCCCAAGCGGCTCTTTTACAACCTGCTCTTCTACGGGGAGACCCAGACGGCTTGAGCGTCCGGTTCATCTTCCGGAATCGCCTCTACACCTTTCGGTACTGGCGCTACGGGTTCCGCTACCTCTGGCTTCGAATTCGCCAGCCCCATATCGAGACACACGGGATGATCTTCCTCGGCCGCGGCGCGCGCCTCTACTGCCGGCGCGGGCTTGGACACATGGAGATCGGACGCTGGGTGTGGATCGGGGATGGGACCCAGATCCGCTGCCACGAGGGCTCCGTGCGGATCGGCGACAAGGTCGTCTTTGGCGGGAACACGGTCGTGAACGCCTACCTCGATATCCGGATCGGGGACGAGACGCTCCTTGCCGACTGGATCTACATCTCGGACTTCGACCACCGTTTCGAGAACCCGGCGATCCCGATCCGTCGCCAGGGAATCGTGAAGTCCCCGGTCAGGATCGGCGTGGGGTGCTGGATCGGAGAGAAGGTCTCCGTTCTCAGGGGATCGGATATCGGCGACCTCTCGGTCGTTGGTGCGCAAACGGTCGTCCACGGCGAATATCCCGACCATTCGGTCATCGTCGGAAGCCCGGGGCGAGTCATCAGGCGCTGGGGGGAATAGTCACTCCTGCCCGAATGTTTTTCGGGGTAGATGCGTGGGAACAGGAACCTCGACAGCGCTTTGGACGTCTAAGAAGATGATGAGTGAAACCACTGCGATCAGGGGGGCACGACCGCGCGAGCTCCCGCCCCCGAACCGGACCTACCGGAAGGGGCGAGTGTGCGCCGACCGGGGCTGCTCGACGGTCATTTCCGTCTACAACAAGGCCCGGTACTGCTGGGCACATACGCCGATCGAGTACCCGCTCGTTCGCGGCAGGCGACGCAGCAGAAAAGCGGCCTAGGAGGAAGTCGCGCCGAAGGCCTGCTCGAAGACGGCGCGGAGCGGCGCCCGCTCTCTGCGGCGCACGTCCTCGGTGATCGTCCGCCGATAGGTTTCGACGGCTCGTTCGGCCGCGGCCGACCACGAATAGTCGCTGGCGAGAATCTGTCTCGCTCGCATCGAGAGCTTGCGCGCCAATCTCTTGTCGGTGAGCAGTCGGACCATGGCCTCCGCGCAGGCCGGAGCGTCGCCGGGAACGAAGCGGAGACCGGTGTCCCCGTCCCGGACCACCTCCTGGAGCCCGCCGGTGTCTGCAACCGCGACGGGCGTGCCCGCCGCCATCGTCTCGAGCGCCACCATGCCGAATGGCTCGTAGAGCGAGGGGACCAGCACGAGATCGGACGCGGCGTAGTAGTTGCGCAGGAGCTCGTCGTCGAGGAAGCCGAGGAACGTCACGCGGTCGGCGACACCGAGCTCTCGCGCGCGCTTCTCGAGGCGGGGCCGATGGGAGCCCGCGCCCGCGACGTGGAACCGGACACCCGGCACCCGATCCACGACGAGCGGGAGGGCCTGGAGGACGGTCTGAACGCCTTTCTCGTACTCGAGCCGACCCGCGAAGAGCACGAGGCGCTCTCCCGGGCCGACGTGCTCTCGCCGAAACGCCCCCGTGCTCTCGGGCGGAGAGAACGTTTCGAGATCGACGCCGTTCGGAATGACTCCCACCTTGTCTGGGGGAAGCTCGAAGATTCGGGTGACCTCGCGACGCATGTATTCGGAGCACGTGATCACTCGCCCGGCCTCGAACGTCAGCCACCATTCGACCTGATGAATGAGGACCTGCATCGGGCCCGGGAGCTTTCCCCCGTGGCGTCCGTACTCCGTCGCGTGGATCGTCGCGGTCAGTGGGAGGGCGTGGAGATCCTTGAGGGCGGCGGCCGCGTAGGCGACGAGCCAGTCGTGAGCGTGCAGAACGTCCGGCGTCATGCTGCGGAGATCCGCTTCGACGCGGTGCAGCAGCCCGACGTTGAAGCTCAGCGCCCAGGGGACGATGTCGTCGACGGCGATCTGCGGCGGGTACTCGTCGACACGCACGAGCCGCACGCCGCGGTCGTCTTCCTCTGCGGGCGCGTCGGGATGGCCTCGCGTGTACACGGTCACCTCGTGGCCAAGTCCAGCGAGAGCGTGGGCGAGATGGTCGACGTGGCGAGAGAGCCCGCCCACCACTGCGGGCGGGTACTCCCAGGAGAGCATGGCGACGGAGAGCCTGCGCATGGTGTGATCGGATCGTGGTCGGTTCACTCGCCCTCCTGAGCCGTCCCCTGCTGGGTCTCGATGCGGTTCGCGATCGCTCGGGCCTCCTCGAGACGGGTCTTGTCGACGAACAGACGGACGCCGAATTCCCAGATCTGACTGAAGAAGCCGGGCTCCTTGTACCACCACGCGATGCCGGCCTCCTCGAGGGCCCCGGCGATCTCGTTCGCGGTCGCTCGACTGTAGTTCCCGAGGTAGACGGTTCGGATGTCCTCTCTCAGCGGAAGTCCTCCTCGCGCAGGGTCGGGAACGGATTGTCGCGCTCCTGCAATCTTGCCAGGAGGGTCTCGTCGGCGTTGCTCAGCAGAGCACGAAGCGCGCCGTGGTGTCCCTCGGCCCGCTCGCGCGCGTAGTCGGCGGCTCTCCCTCGCGCGATCATGAAGGGCCAGTCGCTCGCGGAGAGCAGAACGAGCTCGCGGATCGCCTGCCTGAGTCTCGTCTGGTCGACGCCTGTGTCGAGAGCGCTGCGAACGATCTGCTCTCCATCCCAGACCAGTGACCAGATCGGCTCGGTGGAGGGCGAGAGCCATGCAGAGGTGTCCTTTCCTCGACCCCAGGATGAGAGCGGCAATGCGTCGGTGTGCTGGGAGGGAAAGCGCTCGAGCGCTTGGGAGATCGTGAGCACCTCCACCCGTCCGCCCTCCGCGAATCGGTGAAACAGCGCCTCGAGGAACTCTGGGCCTTCGAACCACCAGTGTCCGAAGAGCTCTGTGTCGAAACATGCGAGCACCAGCCCGGGTCGGCCGTTCTCCCTCGCGTAGGTCTCGAGCCGCTCCTCAACCTCGTGGGCGAACTGTCCGGCGTCGACCGCCGCGGCTCGGCGGGCGGGCTCCGACTCGTATACCTCTTTGTCGGCCACGTGCGAGGAGCGATCGGTCACGCGAAAGGATCGGAACCCCGCTTCCGCGTCGTAGTGGTAGGAGTCCCGGTACCACGAGCCGCCCGGGTAGCCTCCGCTCGGCGACCACACGAGGTAGGAGGTCTCCATGTCGCGCGCGAGGAACCGCACGGACGAACCCGAGACCTCCACGGGCCTGCGGACGGAGAGGCCGGCCTCCCGAACGGTCGGGGCATCCACGACCGTGTAGCCGATCCCTGCCTTCTCGAGCATCATCTCGGTCCCCAGGCGTCCAGCCTCTCCGGGCCGGTAGCCGCACTCGGGGAGCCACGCTCCCGAGGGACGGTGACCGAAGAGGCGCTCGTGCTCGGCGAGGCCGGTTTCAAGCTGCCCGGCCGCAAGCCCCTCGTCTCTCAGAAGCGGAACGAAGGGATGACCCGCGAATGAGGTCATGAGCTCCACGACTCCGGCGTCGGCCGCCTCCCGAAACGCGAGGTGAAGGCCGCCACGACGCCAGCGGCGCTCGAACTCTTCGAGAATGCTCGCGTACCTTTGGTAGTACCAGCCGGCGAGGTCGCGCACGCCCTGCTGATGGGGGCCTCGATAGTTGGCGACCTGGCGCTCGGCGCGAAGCAGAAGCCTTCCCAAGAACAGATGCAGCTCGCCCAGCATGTACGGATCCGACATCTGCGTTGCGAGGATGGGGGAGACGGAGACCGTCGCGATGTCCTGGAACCCCGCCTCTTCGAGTCGGCGAAAGACCCGGGCAAGCGGCAGGTACGCGTCGACGGCCGCCTGGTGGAACCAGTCTTCCCCGCAGGGCCACGCGCCGTGGCTACGAACGTACGGCAGGTGCGTGTGAAGCACAAGGCAGAACGCGCCTCTCTTCATGTCCTGCGGCAGACGCCGATGAGGTCGAGCGACCCGTCGACGTCGTTGCCGATGCGAAAGTCCCACGCCCGAACGGTTCGGAGTACCGCGCGCAGCCAGCGGGGAAGGGTCGGATAGGGGACTCGGGACAGCCGGTGTTGGATGGGCTCTCCCAGCGTGCGGTCGAGGGCGTGAAGGAAAGACCGGTGCCCGAGGCCGAGCAAACGGACATCTGCGAAATGAGCCTCGAGCAGGCCGGTCAGCTCCCCAGGGGTGAACTCGTGCACGTGGGACGGATTCTCGCCCGCCGGGAACGTGTTCCTGTTCGGGGTCGCAAGAAGGAGGAGCCCCCCGGGCCTCAGAGCCTCGCGGCAGGCCCGAACGAAGCCGTCGGCGCAATGAAGATGCTCGAGAACCTGGATCGCGATGATCCCATCGAGGGATTGGCTGCCGACCGGGAGCCTGCACGCGTCGGCCCGGACGAGCGGCGCGGAGTACCGCCCCGAGGCGTGCGCGATGGACTCCGGGTCGAGCTCGAGGCCGATCACGGCCGCCCGGTGACCGAGGATGGCCGTCCCATACCCTTCTCCACTCCCCACATCGAGAATGAGCGGTCGAATGGTTGTTTGGGGGGGGTTGGGGGGGTCAAGCGCCCCGCGCCTGAATGCCGGTCTTCTCCGGAAAGCGCGAGGCCCCCCCAATAAGAAGGCCGCGAACCTATACGCGGCGACGTGGCGCCGGAACCAGTAGTTCTCCTCCGGGATTCCCGGAAGCGTCCGTTCTCCGGTGAGCTCGAGAGTCATCCCGCCGGCCCACACCCGGAACCGAGGAAGACGCGAAGGGCGAGGAAGGACTCGCCGTCGAGCAGGGTCTCCACGCACGTCGCTTCCCCAACCTGAAGGGCCGCGACCTCGTCCTCGCCGAGCTCCCGCCATGCTCCCCCGGTGAGTCGCCAGAACGTGGTCGCGCCCGCGACGAAACGGCCGATCTCGATTCGCGGGCCTTCGCCTTCGCGAAGCACAAGGTGTCGATCGTTGATCTCCTCGAGGGTTCCGCCGATCCACACGATTGGGGGATCACCGGGCCGCGCCTCGCTCTGCTCGATCGCGGCCGGTTTGTTCACGCTGGACAGGGGCTGCTCGCACGAGACGCCCGCCGCGACGAGCGTGATTCCGATGAGGATGAGCAACGCCCGCATGTCGAACAGTATCGGCCATCGCCGCTCGCGCGGGTCGCGGGACCGGTCGCAGCCTGGGGCTCGCACGTTTCGACTAGAATCCGCGCCGGTCGGGCACGTGCCTGGCCTCAAATCCAATGGCGCGCACCTGGGACACGCTCGACCGGGGAGAGTACGTCCGGCTCCAAGAAACACTTCTGCGCGATTTCGTCACCCGGTTCCTCTATCCGTTCAGCCCCTTTTACCGGCAACACCTCGACGCTCACGGCATCAAGCCGTACCAGATCCGCCGCGTCCGCGACCTTCAGCAAATCCCGCCGGTGTCGGCGCAGGACTTCGCTCGGAGCGAGGAGGATCCATGGCGGCCGTTCCGCGCGCTTCTCCGGCCGGATGAAGATCGGTTGAAGCGATGGGCGCACCGCGTGCTTCTCGGTCGGGTCGCTCGCGAGCGCTTGTATCGAGGTGACGATGCGGCCGAACGGGTGGTTGCTGAGGAATTCAAGCCGGTGCACCTTCTTTCCTCGCCCGACAGCGGTCCGGTGGTCGGCTACACGCTTCGTGACCTCTCGGCGATGTCCCAGGCCGGCGCCCGCGCGCTTGCCGTGGCCGGGGGAACCCGAACGAGCGTCCTCGTCTCGACGCTTCCATACGGTCCACAGCTGCCGTTCTGGAACATCTACTACGGGGCGCTCGGGGCCGGGATGACGGCCTTCCACCTTGGTGCGGGAGAGGCCATCCGCCCCTCGGAGGTGGCCCGCTGGATGGCCCGGGTCGGCGCAACGATGTTCGTGGCGCAGCCCGCCTACGCCGAGGGACTGCTTCGCGGTGCTCCTCCGGCGGCGTTCGGGAGGCTCCGCACCTTGGCGCTCTGGGGAATCGGCGGCATGGCCGGCGCGCGCGAACGATTCACGACGATGCTCCGCACCGGCGGAGCGCCCGAGGCTGGCGTGACGACTCTCCTCGGTATTCCGGAAGCGCGTGCCGCATGGGCCGAGTGTCCGACCCCGCCCGGTCAGCCCGAGGCCTCCTATGGCTACCACACCTATCCCGATCTCGAGCTTCTGGAAGTCGTCGATGACGCCGGCCATGTCGTCGCGGACGGGGAGCCGGGCGAGCTGCTCTACACCTCGCTCGACTGGCGCGGCTCCGTCATGCTCCGGTATCGCACCGGGCTCTTCCTCCGGCGAGGGATTACGCGAGCCGCGTGTCCGGGATGCGGACGGACGGTCCCGCGGATCGATCCCGATATCTCTCGCGTCGAGTGGAGGACGACGGTGCGTACTCGGAAAGGCGAGGTGCCGGTCGATCTGGCCGACGTGATGCCGGCGCTCTGGCGAGCGTCGAGCGTTCCGGTTTGGGAACTGGAGGTGATCCGGGATCCCCGGGGCGGTGGGAGCGACTCGATCGTGGCGTACCTCGGGGGTGCGGATCAGGATCAGGCGCGAGAGGTCCAGCGAGCGCTCGCCCCGTACGGGGTCCGCTGCAAGGTCCTTCCATTCCCGCAGCTCAGCCGTCGACTGGCGCTTGGGCTGGAGCGCCCGGAGGCGCGAGTCCGCTTCTCGGCCAAGGGGTCAGCCAAGTCCTGAGTCGGGGGGTTCGGTGCTACCCTCGGCCGAGATGGGTTCTCCCGGTTCCGTTCTCGTTGCCATGAGCGGCGGCGTCGATTCCTCGGTCGCCGCGTGCCTCTTGCTGGACGCCGGGTACGAGGTGCTGGGCTCTCATTTGAAGCTCGTCCATACGGGTGGCGTCGAACATGGCTGTTGTGGTCCCCAGGCGGAAGCGGACGCTCGGGCTGTCGCGGACCTCGTCGGCTTCCCCTTCGAGGTCGCAGACATGAGCGAGGTCTTCGAGGAGCGCGTGATCTCGGACTTCGTCGCGGAGCACGAGGCGGGCCGGACCCCAAATCCGTGCGTCCGCTGCAACGAGCGGATCAAGTTCGGTGCGTTTCTCGACCGGGCCGAAGAACTCGGGATGGACCACGTCGCGACCGGTCACTATGTCAGGACGACCCAAGACGGCAACGGCGTCTGGCGGTTGCTTCGGGGCCAGGACAGCGTGAAGGACCAGTCCTACGTGCTGCACATGCTCGGCCAGTACGAGTTGTCGCGGTCGTTGTTCCCCGTCGGGGAGCTCCCAAAGGAACAGACGCGCGCCCTGGCACGGCGCTACGGGCTTCCCGTCGCGTCCAAGCCGGATTCCCAGGAACTCTGCTTCGCCCCCTCAGGCGACGCCGGAGCATTCCTCGGCGAGCGGTCGCCCCACCTTGCTCGGGAGGGCGACGTCGTCGATACGAGCGGGCGCGTCGTCGGTCGCCACGGAGGCGCGGCGCGCTACACCGTTGGTCAGCGCCGGGGCGTGGGTGTCTCCACGGGTGAGCGCATATATGTGACGGAAACCGATGTAACCGAGAATCGCGTCGTGGTGGGGCCGGCAAGCTTGCTGATGCGCAAGGGACTTGAGGCAGACGGCGTGAACTGGATCGCGGGGCAACCCGGAGGTCTGTTCGAGGCGGATGTTCAGTTCCGCTACCGAGGCTCCGCGGTGCCCGCCGTCATCGAGCCCCTTGCTCGGAGCTCGGTGCGGGTCGAGTTCCGGTCGCCCCAGTCGGCCGTGACGCCCGGCCAGAGCGTCGTCTTCTACTCGGGTGACGAGGTCGTTGGCGGCGGCACGATCGACACAGCGTTCTAGCGCCGAGAATGGCGCGGGCAAACACAGAGGAGCGGCGCCGAGCCGACGCGAAACGGCGCGTTGAGGAACTTCGTGATCTCATCAACTACCACGACTACCGCTACTACGCGCTCGACGACCCGGAGGTCGCCGACGCTGAGTACGACGCGCTCATGCGCGAGCTCCGCGGCCTCGAGGAGGAGTTCCCGGAGCTCGTCACCGCCGACAGCCCAACCCAGCGCGTCGGCGGAGCCCCGACGGAGCTCTTCACGCCGGTTCGGCATCGCGCGCAGATGCTCTCCCTCGACAACGCCTTCTCGCGGGCAGAGCTGGAGGCCTGGGGTGCGCGCGTCGAGAGGGCGGTCGGGGACCGGGGAGAGTTCGTCTGCGAGCTGAAGATCGACGGTCTCGCCGTCGCCCTCACGTACGAGAACGGCGTCTACGTGCAGGGAGCGACACGCGGCGATGGTTCCATCGGCGATGACATCACGGCGAACATCCGGACGATTCGCGCGATCCCCATGCGGCTCCACGGGAATGCCCCGCCCGTCCTGGAGGTCCGGGGAGAGGTCTATCTGCCCGTGAAGGCCTTCGAGCGCCTCAACGAGGAGCTCTCAAAGAAGGAGGAGCGGATGTTCGCGAACCCCCGGAATGCCGCGGCCGGGGGGCTCCGCCAGAAGGACCCGAAGGTCACGGCGTCGCGACCACTCCGGATGTGGTGCTACGGCGTCGGGGCGGTCGAGGGGATCCGGTTCCAGCGCCACTCGGAGGCGCTCGACTTCCTGCGGGATGCCGGCCTCCCGGTGCCCCCGACGACGGAGCGCGTGAAATCGCTCGACGACGTCATGGCCGTCTGTGAGCGATGGGCCGAGCACCGTCACGACGTCGACTACGAGATCGACGGCGTCGTCGTGAAGGTCGACCAGATCAACCTGCAGGAGGAGCTGGGCGCGACGAGCCATGCCCCTCGCTGGGCGATCGCCTACAAGTTCCCGCCCGAGGAGCGCACCGGCCGTCTTCGCCAGATCATGGTGCACACGGGACGGACCGGCGTGGTCACGCCGTTCGCCATGCTCGATCCGGTCTTCGTCGGCGGGGTGACCGTCACGACCGCGACGCTCCACAACGAGGACGAGGTCAAGCGGAAGGACATCCGCGACGGCGACTTCGTCATCGTCCGCCGCGCCGGCGACGTCATCCCCGAGGTCGTCGGCCCCGTGCTCTCGAAACGCAAGAAGAGCTCGAGGCCGTGGAAATTCCCGAAGGACTGCCCTTCCTGCGGCACCAAGCTCGTCCGCGCCGAGGGGGCCGCTGCCTGGAAGTGTCCCAACCGTCGGAAGTGCCCCTCGCAGAACGTCGAGTGGCTCGCGCACTTCGCAGGCCGCGGCGCCATGGACATCGAGCACCTCGGCTACAAGACCGGAATGCTGCTCCTCGACCGCGGCTGGGTGAAAGACCCGGGCGACCTCTATTCGATCACGCCCGAGCAGCTCGCGGAACTGCCCGGATTCAAGGAGAAGTCGATCTCGAACCTGATCACCGCGATCGAGGCGTCCAAGGATCGCCCCGTGTGGCGGCTTCTCGTCGCGCTCTCGATCCCGCACGTGGGGTGGCATGTCGCGCAGGTGCTCACCGCGGCCTTCCCCTCGATCGAGAAGCTCTCGAACGCCTCGGAGATCGAGGCGGTGGAGGAGATCGGTCCCGAGATCGCGCGGAGCGTCCACGCCTGGTTTCGCGACAAGCAGAATCAGAGATTGATCGAGAAGCTCCGCAAGGCCGGCGTCAGGATGAGGGAGAAGGCGCCGCCCAAGCGAAGGAGGGGCCCGCTTACCGGCAAGACGATCGTGTTGACCGGCGGGCTGGAATCGATGAGCCGGGAACAGGCGGAGAAAGCCGCCGAGGAGGCCGGCGCCCGGATCACCTCGGGCGTGTCGAAGAAGACGGACTTCGTCGTGGTCGGGGCCGACCCGGGCTCGAAGTTCGAGAAGGCGAAGGATCTCGGCGTCGAAACCATCGACGAGAATGAATTCCTCCGCCGGTTAGGCCTACGCCGCTAAGTGCGCAGGCTTGCGTCTCCTTACATCCGCTGGAGGCATTGGAAGACCTACTGGATTTGCTGTAGGCCGATCCAGTGAGTCGGAGATTCACCCGAATGGGGAATTGACGGCTCCCCCTAGCTTGGCGGGAACCTTAGCTGGCGCGTTCGTACACGAGCACCGGGTCGTGAACATACGGGCTTTGGAACATGGCCTGTTCCTGCGGGTCGCCGGGGTGGGAGATCGCCTTGTAGTTCGTGTAGTCGCCGCCCTCGGACCCCTTGTACTTGTAGATGCGCCAGTAGCCGGCCTCACTGGCAAACCTCTCCAGCTTCTCCTCCTCGCTCCCACCCTCGTACTGACTGTCCACGAAGCTGATGTCGAAGCTGCTCACGCATTCCTCCTTGTCGCGGACCGTTTGCGGGATTGCAGCACATCGACTGATCGGAAGGGAAGCCCCCTCTCGTCTAAGCTAACGCCGCGATGGATGATCTCCGAGTGATCCGGGCCGGCGACCGGACACCGGATCAGGCGAGCGGGGCGATGGTGCGAGAGGCCGCCATTTCGGGAGGTCTCGTTGGCGCCGAACGCATTTGGTTCGGCTACGTCGAGCTTCCTCCCGGGTCGGCCTCGGTCCCGCATCACCATGGCGAGGCA
>JBOGWA010000157.1:0-6850 GCA_050693155.1 Actinomycetota bacterium
GGCGCTGCTGGCTGGGATCCTCGTAGTGACGTTTGCCTCGGCTGGCGGGGCGGGCGCCAGGCCGGGCCCGAAAGTCCTCCCGTGCAAGGGCGGGGATGTCGAGGGATACCCCTGCAAGGGGATCGACCTCGTCGCGCACGTGCCGGCCGAGGCGATGGGCGGGGCTCGGGTGGCCGACGTCTGGGGCTGGGTCGATCCCGAGACGAAGAAGGAGTACGCGGTTCTCGGCTCAACCCACGGTGTCCAGTTCCTGGACGTCTCCGATCCAGTTGCGCCCATCTACCTGGGCGCGCTTGCCGGGAAGGCCGAGACCGCCTTGATCTGGCAGGAGATCGAGATCTTGAACGACCACCTCTATGCCGTCTGCGATCTCTCCCCGTGCAACGTCCAGATCTTCGACCTCACTCACCTGCGCGGAGCAGAGACGGCCCAGACGTGGGCGCCTGACTCGATCTTCCCGATCCCGAACGCGCACGCGATCGACTCGAACCCGGAGACGAACCACATCTTCATCAACGGCAGCCTTCTTTTGAACGGCTCCCCGGTGATCCTCGACGTGTCGAGCCCGCTCACGCCCGTACCGGTCGGGATCATTGCGGACGACGGATACACCCACGACTCGTTGTGCCGGACCTATGCGGGCCCGGACTCCGCGTATGGGGGTCACGAGATCTGCTTCAACTTCAACGAGGACACGATCACGACCTACGACGTCACCGCGAATCCGGTGAGTCCCGTGCAGCTCTCTCGCGTCACGTACGACACGCATGGATACGTTCATTCGGGTGCGTTGACGAGGGACCACTCGACCTTGATCTCGACCGACGAGGGCGATGAATCCGCATCCGGGGGGCCTACGAGCCTGTACATATGGGACGTGCGGAAGCTTACGGGGCCGACGCTGATCGGCCGGTGGATCGGCAAAACGGGCTCGATCGACCACAACATCTACTCGGAGGCCGATGCCCTCTACCACGCCAACTACGTCGACGGGTTCAGGATCCTCGATCTTTCGCGGGCGGCGAGAGGCAAGCTCAGGGAGGTCGCGTACTTCGACACGATGCCGTTCGCTGGGGGGCCCGAATTCTCGGGGGCGTGGGCCGCCTATCCGTACCTGCCGTCGGGCAACGTGCTCGTGGGAGACATGAGCGGTCAGGGCCTGTTCATCGTCCGACCTCAGCCCGCTGTCCTCAGCCGCCTGGGAGTCAAGCGACCGTAAGCCGCGCCACCAAAAACGTGCCCCCGGCAGGATTCGAACCTGCGCACCGCGCTCCGGAGGCGCGTGCTCTATCCCCTGAGCTACGAGGGCGCCAAATGAGATCGTAGCAGTGGGGTGCTGGCCTGCTAAGGGTCGGGGACTTCAGGAGGCGGAGGAAGGGGCGGCAGCTGCTTCTGCACGTCCTTCGCCAGGGCGTCGATTTCCTCCGTCGGAGGAGGAGTGGCCTGGCCGCCGGAGCCGCCGGGGTTCTCGATGGGTCGGTCGTTGCCGATGGCGGGTGGAGTGATGACCGTCGTGGCGGTCTCGCCGGCGTTCCGGGAGACCTCTCGGCGACCGAGATCGGATGGAACGAGCCTCGGCAATGTGGGAGCGTCGATCGCGTTCTCGATTGCCGGGCCCTCCGCTTGGACGATGGATGAGGAGCCGCTCCCCCGGAAGCCGAGGAAGGCGCCCGCCGCGATGAGGGCCGCGGTGATCACCGACGCGGTGACCTTGGTCCAATCCGACATCGTCTCCGGGAGCAGGCGGCGCAGGCGTCCTCGACCACGAAGGAGCAGCGACTGGACTGCGGCGACCGACAGCTTCATCGCGTCGGCGATCTCCTCGTAGCTCCGGCCTTCCACCGCGCGCAGCCGGATCGCCTCGCGCTGGGAGTCGGTCAGGCGGGCGAGCACGTCGGCGAGAATGTCGCGTTCCTCGAGCGACAAGACGCTCTCGGCGGTCGTGTCGCCGGTCGGCGAATCGAGCACCTCGGTGTCGCCAACCGGCTCGCTGTGATCGGTCCGGGCCCGGTCGATCGAGAGGTTCCGAAGGACGGTGAAGAGCCACGGGAGGCCCGGATTGCGTGGGCCGTGATGAGCCCAGGCCCTGAGGAAGGTCTCCTGAACCGCGTCCTCGGCGTCGGCCGCGGGCATGAGCCGGCGGGAGCGTCGCGCGACCGCAAGATAGTTCGCGCGGTAGGCAGCCTCGAAGTCGCTCTCGAGCTCCTCGCGAATGACTGCCATCTCTACTCCCTGCCGGCGCGTCGACGCCGGACGACGGTCCCAGCTCGGAGGATTCGACGCGAAGGACAACCTTCCTGCTCGAACCTGTTCGAAATAGGACGATTCGCTCACGGCGGGAAGGAGGGACGCGAGGGGCCTTCTGCCAGGGGTCCGGGGGCTCAAGAAGCGAAGCCGGAAGCGATCAGGAAGCGGATCCTGGAGGAAAGCGGAGCGGTAGCCCCCGGTCGGATATGATGAACCGCCCTTGAGCAAGACGAAAAGGGCGCGCGTCCTGGTCGCTGATGACGACCCGAGCATCGTCCGCCTGCTCCAGGTGAACTTCGGTCTCGAGGGGTTCGAGGTCCAGTCGGCGACACACGGCGAGGACGTGCTCCCGAGGGCGAAAGCGTTCTCCCCGGAGGTCATCATCCTCGATCTGATGATGCCGGGGATCGATGGCTGGGAGGTGTGCCGCCGCTTGCAGCAGGATGAGGACACGGCCGGCATCCCCGTGATCTTCCTGTCCGCGCGCGCCCAGGACGAGGATCGGAAGCGAAGCCGCGAGCTCGGGGCCGAGTACGTCGCGAAACCGTTCGATCCGAACGCGTTGATCGATCTCGTCCGGCGCTCCGTTCGCACATCCCGCGCCTAGGCGGGGCGGGTCCCACCGATGATCGAAGCGGAACTGTCCCGGCTCATTCGCGAGGCGGCCGCGAGCGCGGCAGCCGACCTCGGCATCGCCGACCTTCCGGCCGAGATCGACGTCGTCCGTCCGAAGCAGAAGGACCACGGCGACTACGCGACGAACCTGGCGCTCGCGATTGCGGCCGAGACGGGGACGAGTCCCCGTGAGGTCGCGGAGATCCTGGTCCGCCACCTTCCCGATGCCGAATTCGTCGCGAAGGTCGAGGTCGCAGGTCCCGGATTCATCAACTTCTTCCTCGCCCACGGATGGCTCTACGAGGTACTCGGCGACGTTGCGCAGCTCGGTTCCGGGTTCGGTCGTGTGGATATCGGGGGCGGGGAACGCGTCCAGGTCGAGTTCGTGTCGGCGAATCCGACCGGGCCTCTGCACGTCGGAACCGGGCGAAACGCCGTCGTCGGCGATTCGCTCGCGCGGGTGCTCGAGGCCGCCGGGTACGTGGTCTCGCGCGAGTACTACGTGAACGACGCCGGCAGCCAGGCCGACCTGTTCGCGGCGTCATTGGAAGCCCGATACCAGGAACGATTCGGACGCGAGGCGACCATCCCGCAGGGTGGCTACGAGGGCTCCTATGTAAAGACGCTTGCGAAGGAGATCGCCGACGAACTCGGCGAGTCCCTCCTCGACGCGGCGGAATCCGATCGCCGGGTGACGCTCGGCCGAGAGGGGATGGAGCGCGCCCTCGCCGGCATTCGGGACACGTTGAAGCGATTCCGGGTCTCCTTCGACAGCTGGTTCCACGAGTCGGAGCTTCACGCCGGCGGCCGCATCGAGCAGGCGGTCGAAGCCCTCCGCGAACGGGATGTCGCCTATGAAGCGGATGGGGCCGTGTGGTTTGCGGCCTCGCGATTCGGCGATGGCAAGGATCGCGTTCTGATTCGATCGACCGGCGATCCCACGTATTTCGCAGCCGATTGCGCGTACCTCCGCGACAAGTTCGCGCGTGGATTCGATCGGCTCATCTACGTCTGGGGAGCCGATCATCACGGGACCGTGGCGCGGCTGCGCGGCGCCGCGCAGGCCTACGGGTACGAGGCGGACCGGGTCGAGGTGATCCTGACCCAGCTCATCGCCCTCTACCGTGGCGGCGAACCGGTTCGGATGAGCAAACGTACGGGCGAGATCGTCACGCTTGACGAGTTGCTCGATGAGGTCGGCGTCGACGCCGCCCGCTACACGCTGCTGACCCGATCGACGGACACCGCTCTGGACTTCGACATCGAGGCCGCCGCTCGCCAGACGCTCGACAACCCCGTCTACTACGTTCAATACGCATATGCGCGAATCGCGAGCATCCTCCGATACGCCGAGGAACAGGGGGCGACGCTGGCTCCCTTCGATTCGGTCCATGCCGAAGAGCTCGTCCACGAGACCGAGCTCGACCTGCTGCGCACGATCGCGGAGTTCCCGGAGCAGATCACGCTCGCCGCGAATCTGCGCGCTCCGTACCGACTCACCAGATACGTCGAGGAGGTCGCGGCGACGTTCCATCGCTTCTACACGGAGTGCCGCGTCGTCACCGACGACGTCTCCCTCACGCAGGCCCGACTGCATCTCGCGGCCGCGACGAAGCAGGTGATCGCCAACGGGCTCGCCCTGCTGGGCGTCCAGGCGCCGGAGTCCATGGAGCGACTCGAGGAGGAATCGTGAGCCTGCCCTGGCCGATTGGCTCGCGTGAGGGCTTCGACGGACTCGTCCTTGGGGGCCGGCACGCCGCAACCCTCGCCGATGAGTTTGGGACGCCGCTCGTCGTTGTGGACGAGGGTCACGTCCGGGCTCGGTGTCGCGAGTTTCGCGAGGCCTTCGGCTGGGTGCTGTGGGCGGTGAAGGCGTTTCCCATAGGGGCGCTGATGCAGATCGCGCTCGAGGAGGGGCTCGGGGTGCTCGCCGCGACCGGTGGAGAGGTCGATGCATGTCTTCGGGCGGGGGCGCCCGCGGATCGAGTGTGGTTTCACGGAAACAACAAGTCCAGCGAGGAGATCGCCGCAGCCGTCGACGCCGGGATTGGCATGCTGATCATCGACAACGAAGAGGAGGTGGAGCGCGTCGACGTTGCTGCGGCGAACGCCGGACGCGTGCAACCCGTCCTGCTTCGAATCGCGCCCGGCATCGACGTCGCGACACACCGGTACGTGCAGACGGGCGCCCGGGACACGAAGTTCGGCGTTCCGGTTGCCGATGGCCTCGCGCTCTCGGCCCTGAAGAAGGCGCAGAACGCGTCGAACCTCCGCGTCAAGGGCGCTCACGTTCACGTGGGTTCGCAGCTCCTCGGCTCGGAGCCCTATCTCGCCTCGGTGGATGCAGCTCTCGATTTCCTCGCGGAAGCGCGCGCGGCGTTCGGGTTTGACGCGGAGGTGCTCGACATCGGCGGTGGGGTGGGCGTCGTATACACGGATGAGCAGCCGGTCGATGTGGCCGATCTCGCCGGGGCGGTGCGGGATCGCGTCTCGAAGGGATGCGAGCAGCGAACCCTCCTGCCGCCGACCCTCGTCGCGGAGCCGGGGCGCGCGGTGACGGCGAACGCAGGCGTCACGCTCTACCGGGTCGGCACCATCAAGGAGGCGCCCGGCGTCAGAACCTACGTTGCCGTGGATGGAGGGATGTCCGACAACATTCGACCGGCCCTCTACGAATCGAAGTACCGGGTTGCGCTCGCGTCGCGGCGCAGCCACGCTCCCCACTCCGCCGTCACGATCGTCGGACGGCACTGCGAGTCGGGCGACGTGCTCGCGTGGGATGTCGAGCTTCCGAGTGACATCACCCGCGGCGACGTGATCGCCTTCGCTGCGACGGGCTCATACGAGTACGCGATGGCCAGCAACTACAACAAGGTCGGTCGCCCGCCGGTCGTGCTGGTCCGAGACGAACAGGCCCGGCTGATAATCCGGCGCGAGGATTCTGCGGACCTCGCGCGGCTGGAGGTGCCGAGGCCCGAGATCCCTCCAACCGGGCTGCCCGAGGGTGTCCGGATCAGGACGGGTCGCCCTCGGGACGCGCACGCGGTTGTTCAGCTACTCCGAGCCGTGGCAGGCGAAGGCCGGTTCCTTCGGATGGAAGACACCGCGCTCACCGCCCGTCAGATGCGGCGCCGGTTTCGGCGTAGGAAGGGAGATGGGCACGCGGTCTTCGTCGCCGTCGCCGGCCGCGAGATCGTCGGTCACCTGGACGTGTCTCGTGAGGTTGGCGAGGCGACCCGGCACGTGGCCTCGATCGGCATGGCCGTGTCCATGCCCTGGCGCCGGAAGGGGATCGGGGCTGCCCTCATACGAGCTGCGATCGATTGGGGGCGTCGAGTGGGCGTCGAGAAGCTCGGTCTGGCCGTCTACCCGCACAACGTCGCGGCGATGGGCCTGTACCGGCGCTTCGGATTCGTCGAGGAAGGCCGTCTGTCGGGGCACTCGAAGAAGCCCTCCGGCTACGAGGACGAGATCATCATGGGTCGATGGCTGTGACCGGTAGGTTGCTTCGAGTCGGGCTCCTCGGCTGCGGGACCGTCGGGTCGCACGTCGCGCGCCTGCTTGACGCGCACGCCGCCGACATCGAGCGGCGGGTGGGATGCCGGATCGAAATCGGCCGGGTGGGGGTTCGCGATCCGGACCGATCGAGAGACGTTCCCGTTGCGCCGGAGCGATTCACCGCGGACCCGTATCAGGTCGTGAAGGATCCGGAGATTGACATCGTCGTCGAGCTCATGGGCGGGGTCGATCCTGCCAAGGAGCTCATCCTCGCGGCGTTCGACGCGGGGAAGCCGGTCGTGACCGCGAACAAGGAGCTGCTCGCGACCGTCGGTCGGGAGCTGTTCGACGCGGCGGAGCGCGCCGCCGTCGATCTGTATTTTGAGGCATCGGTCGGCGGCGGCATCCCGCTGATCCATCCGCTCAAGGAGTCGCTCGCGGGCGAGCGCCTTCAACGAGTGTTGGGGATCGTCAACGGGACGACGAACTT